>CACXMR010000003.1:2664-83484 GCA_902768825.1 uncultured Ruminococcus sp. | reverse complement strand
CGCTTTCTTCTTGCGGACACCGACAAGCATTGCCAAAAAATGTGTGTATATTCTATTGGAGAGTAGTATCAGTTAAGCTTATCCGACTCGACAAAAGACGCGCAGAGCCTGCGCTCCCGTGTTCGCGTTGCACGCTGCACTACGTTCCGCTTTGTGTACGAACCAAACATTCACTGATCGCAGTTCTCGCTTTCTTCTTGCGGACACCGACAAGCATTGCCAAAAAAATGTGTATATTCTATTGGAGAGTAGTATCAGTTAAGCTTATCCGACTCGACAAAAGACGCACAGAGCCTGCGCTCCCCGCTTTCTTCTTGCGGACACCGACAAGCATTGCCAAAAAATGTGTGTATATTCTATTGGAGAGTAGTATCAGTTAAGCTTATCCGACTCGACAAAAGACACGGGCTTCAGATCCTCCAGCGTCTTGTCAAGCTCCTCATCAAAATCATCGATGACAAGCTGTTCACCGGAAACCTCTACCTCTTCAAATACCTCCACCGGCTTTTCGGGAACACTGATGGGAGTATATTCAAGACTCAGCATATGTCTCTCCTGCCCCTTTGTGATCCTGAAGCGTATCAGATCGATCAGTCTCTTGAGCAATATTCCCACAATACTGCCGACAATATACAGCAAAAGGTCATCCACATAGACTGTGCCCGTATTCAGAGCAAACTGGAATATCTCCAGCGTAAGCCCTGCCGCAAAGGAAATGAAAAGTGCGTGCCACCAGCGGATCCTCTGGTTCATCACCATGAGGCTGAAGCTCAGGGGCATCAGAATAAGACCGTTCCACAGCATATAGCGGATGCCCCATTCCCCGGCGTTATCGATGCACTCCTGCAGCCGTGAAAACGGGATGTAGAGTATGCTTCTGTTTGTAGCCATATCCGGAGCCTTTGGGATTATCTCCACAAACACGATAACAAGAATGTATATCATCATCAGTGCTCTGAGACTCAGGGTAAGGAACCTTGCAAAGCCTGCACGGCTGTCGTTGGTATCCCGATGGTTATTGATGAACAACCGCACTATCACAGTAAACAGAAACGGCACTACCCATACAATAAACATGGTTACGAGCTGATAAATGGAGATGCTCGGCCAGAATTCACTGCCCTTTGACAGAATGCCGTTTAATACGTAAAAGCCAAAGGCGCCGACAGTAATGACGGAATTAGTCAGCAGTGCCGCTCCCACAGCCTCATACCTTTTAATAACAAGCAAAAAAACGATGGTGACCACAAGAACGGTCAATAGCACTGCTAATTCGGAAATTCCGACAGTGCTCACCTGATTTCTTATATCTCCCGGAAGCAGATAAAGTATCAATCCCACAGCCATAGAGACATACAACTCTCCGATGGTCAGTCTCTGGCTCGGAAGAACACTCATAAGCCATTCCTCCTGTATCTCAGATAATCTTCAAGTATTATTACAGCGGCAACACTGTCAACAACAGCCTTGCGCTTCTTACCCCTTGTGTTTGTCCCGTTCAGATAGCCGTGGGCCGTCACCGTAGTGCCTCTTTCGTCCTGCAGCACTACAGGAAGACCGGTGCTTTCCTTCAGCATTTCGGAAAAAGCCCTGACATTCCTTGCACTCTCACCCTCCGAGCCGTCCATATTCCTTGGCAGACCCAGCACAACGAGCTGTGCACCTCTTTCGGAGCAGAGGGCGGCTATCTTTTCCGCAAGAACATCCTGGCGTATTTCCTTGATCACCGCAACAGGCGAAGCAATTATCTCATCCTTGTCGCACACTGCCACTCCTGTGCGCACCCTTCCGTAATCAACAGACAATATGACCATAAGGCGAACCTCCGTCAGAAGCTCCAACTCTCAACATTCTGCAGATGATCCTCATAATCCTCAATGAGAATTTTTGGCTCAAGCTCATCGTCAAAGCACACAACATTCACAGACGTGTTCTTTCCGATAGGCACATCAATAA
Organism: uncultured Ruminococcus sp.; assembly: GCA_902768825.1. Lineage (GTDB taxonomy): Bacteria > Bacillota > Clostridia > Oscillospirales > Acutalibacteraceae > UBA1213. The sequence continues at coordinate 81,528 of CACXMR010000003.1, read as the reverse complement.
TGTTATCCACGCCCCATCCGTGGAGAAAACACATCATATTCTTGATAGCGCAGCCATGAGAAACCACGCATATAGTTTTGTCCCTGTTGCTGTCGGCAATGCGAAGGACAGCTTTCTTCACCCTGTCATATACCTGTGCCATTTTTTCTCCGCCGGGCGCCTGAAAGACCTCAGGATGATCCTTCCAGTTGCCGTATTCTACAGGATAACGCTCTTCTATTTCCGTAAGGAGCATACCCTCCCACTCTCCGGCGTCGATTTCCACCAGCTCCGGGTCAAGACGGATCTCCCGCTCATGGTAAAGATTAATCCCCTCAGCTGTCTTGAGGGCACGTTTTTTGGGGCTTGAATATATCACATCTATAGGCTCGGTGCTGAGAAGCTCGGCAACCCTGGCGATCTGAGCCGCACCCGCCTCCGTAATGTCAGAATCTATAGTGCCCTGAAAGTATCTTTTAAGGTTACCCTCAGCCTGACAATGGCGGACTATTATCATTTTAGTCATTATCCTTCCCTGACTTCCTTTCGTTTTCTATTCCAATGCAGTGCCGGGTGAGCCAAAGCCCACCGCTGCCCGGATCAGGCGATCACGGTGCCTGTCAGCTCTGTAACAGAGCTCATGCCGTGAGCGTCAAGATAATTATTCAGACCCTCGGCTATCTTCACCGGGGAATAGGGATCCGTAAAGAGCGCCGTGCCGATCTGTATCGCATCAGCACCTGCCATCATCATCTCCACCGCATCCTTCCAGGTGGTGATGCCGCCCATGCCAATGACAGGGATGCTTACAGCGTTCTTGACCTGCCACACCATGCGCACTGCCACCGGAAATACCGCAGGACCGGACATTCCGCCGGTTTTGTTTGTAATGATGGGACGTCTTGTGTTGATGTCTATTCTCATTCCTGTGAGAGTATTTATCAGTGAAACCGCATCCGCACCCTCGCTCTCCGCCGCCTTTGCGATGGACGCTATATCCGACACATTAGGCGAGAGCTTAATAATGAGCGGCTTTTTGCAGTAAGCCCTGACAGCCTTTGTAATAGCGGCAACGCTTTCGCAGGAGGTGCCAAACTGGACTCCCCCCTCCTTGACGTTGGGGCAGGAAATGTTAAGCTCTATCATGTCGATATCCGTTTCGGACAATATCTCCGCCATGCGACAATAATCCTCCATGGTGCTGCCTGCCACATTGGCTATTGCCACAGTATCCTGCTGCCTGAGCCAAGGGAGATCCTCCCTGATAAAATGCTCTACACCGGGATTCTGCAGACCTACGGCATTAAGCATACCCATAGGTGTCTCGGCTATCCTGGGAGGAGGATTGCCGGGTCTTTCCTTGAGGGTAGTTCCCTTGCAGGAAATGCCGCCAAAAACCGACAGGGGATAAAACTCACTATATTCACGTCCGAAGCCTATGGTTCCGGAAGCCGCTATGATGGGGTTTTTGAAATGAACTCCGGCGATATTTACACTAAGATCTGCCATTACCAGGCCACCTCCTCACTATTAAATACAGGTCCGTCCTTACAAACGTGCTTGTAGCACACCGAGCCGTCATCAGTCTTTACTGCCACTGCGCACCCAAGACAAGCTCCCACTCCGCAAGCCATGCGCTGCTCCAGGGACACCTGACATGGCACTCCCTTTTCAGCGGCAAGCTTTGAGATATTCCTGAGCATGGGGGTAGGTCCGCAGGCGCATATCATATCTACCTCATCTATCAGCTCCGAGAGGGGCTGTGTGACAAAGCCGTGTATGCCAAAGCTGCCGTCATCAGTCGTAACGATCAGCCGGCACCCTGCCTTTTCAAAATCCTCCGAGAGGATCATTGCGTCCTTGCTGCGAAAGCCGTTTATGACTATTGCATTGCCACCGCACTGCTTTGCGCTGTAAAGCATGGGAGGCACACCTATACCTCCGCCTATGAAGGCTGTTTTCTTATTCGGGTCAATAGCAAAGCCCTTTCCGAGAGGAGCTATAATGTTTATGCTGTCGCCTACTCTTGTCTGAGCCATGATGGCAGTTCCCTCGCCCCTTACCTCAAAAACAAGCCTGATGGTATCCCCTTCCACGTCGCACACGGAGATGGGGCGTCTGAGGGTTTTGCCGGGAACAAGCACCTGCACAAACTGACCGGGCTTGGTTATGGCTGCAAGGGCGCTGTTTTGCAGCCGGAAATCATATATAGTGGGCGTAAGCTGCTGTGAAAACACCAGCCTGCAGTCCTGAGCATCGTATTTCATCCTACACCAGACCTTTCGGTTGAATTTTATCCCTCTTATTATAACATAAAACGACGGGGCTTTTAAACACTTTTTTCAAATAATTTTTAGGAAAAAATATCCCCGGAGCATTCTGTTCGGGGATATTACCTCTTGATCGCCCTACGTTCTGCATAAAAGTAAGACTGCAGTTGACAATTAAATGTTGAAATTGTATTATTATTTTCAGGAGGTTGAAAAATCATGAATGACGAAACTATCAAAGACCCTGTGGAAACAGCCGAGGCAATACAGACCCCGGAAGAGGAAGCTTCTGCACTGGAGGAGGAAGCTCCTGCACTGGAGGAGGAAGCTACTGCCCCGGAAACTGCCGAGCCGGCTCAGAAAAAGAAGAAAAGGAAACGATTCTTCAAAAAGAAGGATATCCTGAATATTACCCCCGAAAACGATCTCAGATACAGAGGTCCGCTGTCATGCAGATATATGAAGGTCCTTGCATGGCTGTGTATTCTTTTCCTTCAGATATCCACCATCCTCGGCATGAAGGAAAAAATAGTCGGTTTTGACAACACTGCTTTTGTCTGGAATAAGAGTCTCCAGCTTCTCGGCTCGTTGGGCGTTCCGCTGCTGCTGGTCTCAAACTTTTCACTGCTGCTAAACGGCAGTCAGAGCTACCGCAGAATGATCATCAAAAACACGGCACTGTCGGGAGGCTTCGCACTGGCTTATCTTTATTTTTATTTTCACTATATTGTGGGACTTGTCGCCGTGTCAAAGGGCTCCAGATTCGCCGCTCACAACTTCATCAACAGCAGTGTGTATGAGATCACCGAGGGCAAAGGCTTTGTTGCCTTCAATATGTTCCTTGATATCCTTGTGTGTACGCTGATCGTCTTTTTCATCAATTATAAGCCAAAAAAGCTTTTTCAGGGCAAAAAGCTCATTATCTTCCGTTTGTTTACACTGCTGCCGATTTTCTATGAGATACTCTGCATAACCGCAAAGATACTTGCCACCGAAGACATGATATTGATTCCCATGTGGGTATTCCCCTTCCTCACCACCAAGCCGCCCCTGACTTTCCTGATATTCGTAATAGCCGCCATCTACATAAAACGGCGTGAGAGCTATTTCCTCAAAAACGGCAAGACTTCTGAGGATTATCAGAGATTTTTAAAGACGAACACCAATTCATTCCAGTTTTCGATCCTTCTCTCCGGCATTATTATTGTAGTCGGAATTGTGGATCTCCTTCTTTTCATAATGATCACTATTATGCAAGCACTTGCCACCGGACAAACTGCAGATGTTGCTGCTACGGCGACCCTATCGTGGGGCTTTGGAAATACCAGTGAGATGCTGATAATAGTTCCGCTGATGCTGCTGTTTTCCTATAACAAAACCTATAAAAATGTATTGGTAGATCTTCTCGTCCCTGTCGTTGCGGTGTTTTTGATAGTTTATGCCTATCTTGAAGGTATTTTTGATATCGCCCGCACCTTGTTGGGCATGACAGTTCTACACTGAAGGGAAAGAAGTGATCGCCAATGCAATATCAATATAATGATACTCTTTCAAAAAACCACGCAAGAATACTGAGGATCTCAGAAATCATCTCATCAATGATCGTCCTTGCCATCGCCCTCAACTCCTTGACAATAATGGTCATGGAAAAAAAGATGTATTCTATTATGAGCAGTATGTTTCTGCTGATGCTGCTGTCTATTCTCGTAAAGTTCAGGCTGACCCACAAAAAAGAAAAGGCAAAGCGGATCATCAGTCTGATACAGGGATTATTATATCTGTCTATCGCCCTTATCGCCATGGTTTTTTCGGGTTATCCCAATGTGTTCCAGATTACTCTGATGATTTATCTGATATCGCTGATAATTGTCAGGGGCTTTGCTGTTTTCAGAAAGAGCAGGGTAATAACAAAGCTGCTCAATATCCTGCTTATACTCGTGCTTTTTTCATTTACCTTTTTTTCGGCATTATCCATTGACTATGATCCTCAGGTGAAAACAGAAATCCCCGTTGATGTCTCCTGCTTTCTTTTGACAAGCGTTATAGTCGTGCTGCATTATTCGATAAAAGTGATCGGTCTTGCCTTCAGGAATATAAGATTTGACATCCTGCTAAAGGTTGCCCGGCGTTCCATGGCGGTGGAGATACTTTCGGGACTGATAATACTTGTATTTGCGTTTTCACTGCTGTTTACGTCCATAGAACCGGGAATGACAAACTTCCTTGACGCACTGTGGTACTGCTTTGCCCTTGTCACCACCATCGGTTTTGGAGACGTGACAGCTGTGACTATTACCGGAAGGGTGCTCTCCTTCATTCTCGGCGCATACGGCATTATCGTCGTAGCCCTCATCACATCAATTATCGTCAACTTCTACACCGAGCTAAAAAGCGAGGACGCTGAAAAAGAACAGCAGTCCTCCGCACAGGCAAAAAAAAGCCAGGATGAAGCCCCTGTTACCGAGGAAAAGCCGGACAATGATGAACAATGATAATGTGGGTATTGCACTTTTTGAAAAAGAATGATAAAATAGGGAGTACCAATTTCTATCGGAGGAATGAAAATGAAAAATACGGAAAAAACTATGGAAAAAATCGTCGCCCTGTGCAAAGGCAGAGGCTTTGTATATCCCGGCTCGGAGATCTACGGAGGACTTGCCAATACATGGGATTACGGCCCTCTCGGAAGTGTTCTCAAAACCAACATCAAGCAGGCATGGCTCAAGAAGTTTGTGCAGGAAAACAAATATAATGTAGGGCTTGACGCCGCCATCCTTATGAATCCTCAGACATGGGTGGCATCAGGTCACCTGGGCGGCTTCTCTGACCCGCTCATGGACTGCAAGGAGTGCAAAACCCGTCACCGTGCAGATAATCTCATCGAAGACTTTGACGGCACCAACGTGGCCGGCTGGAGCAACGAGAAGATGACCGAATACATCCGTGAGAAGGCTATCCCCTGCCCCAACTGCGGCAAACATAACTTTACAGATATCCGTCAGTTTAACCTTATGTTCAAGACCTTCCAGGGCGTCACCGAGGACAGCAAAAATGAGCTTTATCTCCGTCCGGAGACCGCTCAGGGTATTTTTGTAAACTTTGCAAATATCCAGAGGACAAGCCGCAAAAAGGTCCCCTTTGGTGTGGCTCAGATAGGTAAGTCCTTCAGAAACGAGATCACTCCCGGCAACTTTATCTTCCGTGTCCGTGAGTTTGAGCAGATGGAGCTGGAGTTCTTCTGCAAGCCCGGCACCGATCTTGAGTGGTTCACCTATTGGAGAGGCTTCTGCCGTGACTGGCTCTATTCCCTGGGCATCAAGGAGGAAAACCTCAGACTCCGTGACCATGATCCTGAGGAGCTGTGCTTCTATTCCAAGGCAACTACCGACTTTGAGTATCTCTTCCCCTTCGGCTGGGGCGAGCTGTGGGGCGTTGCCGACAGAACAGACTATGACCTGACACAGCACATCAACACCAGCGGCAAGGCTCTGGAATATTTCGATCCCCAGACAAACGAAAAGTATGTTCCCTATGTTATCGAGCCTTCACTGGGCGTTGAGCGTCTGTTCCTTGCCATCATGGTTGAAGCCTACGATGAAGAGCAGATCGACGAAAAGGATACAAGAGTAGTGCTCCACCTGCATCCTGCCCTCGCTCCCTTTAAGGCGGCGGTGCTTCCCCTTTCAAAGAAGCTCTCCGAAAAGGCTGACGAGGTATACACCATGCTCTCCAAGGACTTTATGGTTGACTTTGACGACGCAGGCTCCATCGGCAAGCGTTATCGCCGCCAGGATGAGATCGGCACACCCTTCTGCATCACCTACGACTTTGACAGCCTGGAGGACGGCTGCGTAACTGTTCGTGACCGTGACACCATGGAGCAGGAGCGTGTGGCTATCGAAAAGCTCACCGACTATATCAATGAAAAAGTAAGATTCTGATAATACTCTCCGACCCGCTGTCAACTGGCAGCGGGCCGTTTGTTTTGTGACGAATCCCCTAAAAGCGGCTATTTTTCAGGCTTTGTTACAATCTCTTAAAGAATAATTCATATTAATAAAGTTGACAGGGTATTTGTTCAAGTGTATAATGATATGGTCAAGCGGCATTATCTGCCATTTTTTGAGCTTGTGCTGCTTCGGCGTAACGGAAAATCGAAGGAAAAACAAAGTGAGGTAATAATATGAAAAAAATTGCAATAGCTCTTGTGGCAGCCATGCTCTGCACCTGTATGCTCACCGGCTGCGCAGGAAACGGCGGCAGTGCATCATCCTCCGCACCGTCATCGACCACAGACAGTTCCGTGACAAGCACCACTGAGGAATCTCAAAAGGACCAGCCCTCTCAGGACCAGCCCTCTCAGGATCAGCCCTCCCAGGACACTCCTGCAGAAAGCTCTCAGGAAACCCCGGAATCTTCCCTGCCGGACATCACAAACAAAAACTACAGAGAGCTTGACGCAGAATATACTGTAGAGAACGGTGTTATCGTAGTATATCAGGACGGCCACTACAGAGGAATGGAGATGTTTGGCGGCGGCTCAGGAGATGCCTATGTAGATTCTCTCAACACACTGCGCAGCAAGCTGGACAGCAGTGTAAAAATCTATTCCATGATCGCCCCCCTTGCCTGCCAGTATTATATTCCCGCAAACTATGAGGATTACACCGCAGACCAGAAGGAATACATTGACGACAATATCTCTGCAAGGCTCAACAATGGCATTACCAGCATTGACATCGTGTCCGTACTGGGTCAGCACACCTCAGAGAATATCTACTGCCGCACTGACCATCACTGGATGCCTCTCGGAGCCTACTATGCAGCCGAAGCCTTTGCAAAGGCCGCAGGTGTGGACTTCAAAGACCTGAACACCTACAAAGCAGAAACAATAAACGACTTTGTGGGCACGATGTACGCATTCTCCGGCGACATCAACATCAAGAACGATCCTGAGGACTTTACCTACTACATTCCCAGCAACTATGAGAATTGCAAGACTGATTTCTATGACACAAGCTTCAACTTCGACTATACAGGATCTTATTTCAAGCAGGTGGGCGATCCCCAGTCTAACGCTTATCTGACCTTCTTCGGCGGCGATGAGCAGATAGTAAAGATCCGCACCGACGTAAAGAACGGCAGAAAGCTCCTTGTTGTCAAGGACAGCTACGGCAATGCAATTCCCGGCAACCTGATGGGCAGCTTTGAGGAAATCTACATCATCGACATGAGATATTTCAATCTCAACCTTGTTGACTTTATCAAGCAGATGGGCATGACGGATGTTCTCTTTACAATGTGCGTATTCTCATCCTTCGGCGGCAATTCCTATAATCTGCCCACACTTCTCACTCAGGCAGAGGGACAGACCATCACTGACGGCTACGACCCCAATGCGTAAGCCGGCGAGCCGTGAGTTTACGTGATAATTATTTATTTTGGCATCATGGATATTCTGCAAGATTTTCATTTCTATCCTGCAATAATCATTGACATGATATAAAAATAGAGATATAATGTACCTGTACATTTTTTGAAAGGAAGTCCTTACAATGGATAAGAAAAACATCGACTGGTCAAATCTCAGCTTCGGCTACATCAAGACCGACAAGAGATTTGTTTCCAGCTATAAAAACGGCGCATGGGATGAGGGCGCTCTTATTGACGACGACATGATCTCCATGAGCGAGTGTGCCTGCGTTCTCCAGTATGCCCAGACTATTTTTGAGGGTCTGAAGGCTTACACCACCGAGGACGGCAGAACAGTCGTTTTCCGCCCTGACCTCAACGCTGAGCGTCTTGCTAATTCTTCAAGAAGAATGGAAATGCCTGTTTACCCTGAGGATAAGTTTATCGAGGCTGTAGAAAAGGTTGTCAGCGCTAACAAGGCATTTGTTCCTCCCTATGGCACCGGTGCAACACTTTATCTGCGCCCCTTCATGTTTGGCATCAACCCCGTTATCGGCGTTAAGCCCGCTGAGGAGTTCCAGTTCAGGATCTTCTGCACACCTGTCGGCCCCTACTTCAAGGGCGGCGCAAAGCCCATTACCATCAAGGTAAGCGACTTTGACCGTGCAGCTCCCAACGGCACAGGCTTCATCAAGGCAGGCCTTAACTATGCAATGAGCCTCCATGCTATCGTTACCGCTCACAAGGAGGGCTTTGACGAGAATATGTACCTCGACGCAGGCACAAGAACTAAGGTCGAGGAAACAGGCGGCGCTAACTTCCTCTTTGTCACAAAGGACAACAAGGTTGTTACTCCTAAGTCAAACAGCATCCTCCCGTCTATCACAAGACGTTCACTGATGATCGTTGCTAAGGAATATCTCGGCCTTGAGGTTGAGGAGCGTGAGGTTTACTTTGACGAGGTAAAGGATTTTGCAGAGTGCGGACTTTGCGGCACAGCGGCAGTTATTTCACCTGTCGGCAAGATCTATGACCACGGCAAGGAGATCTGCTTCCCTGCAGGCATGGAGAAGATGGGTCCTGTCACCCAGAAGCTCTATGATACACTCACCGGCATCCAGATGGGCAGGATTGAGGACAAGTTCGGCTGGGTACGTGAGATCAAATAATCATTATTCATTGAAATTTGACAGCAATGCTCCCTTAGTCACATGGCTAAGGGAGCTTCTTGCATCATAGGACAATTATTTCTGTAATTCTTTGGACTGATCACTTGAAATGAATGATCCGCTGAGATATAATACTATCAACTCTTATTCTGACAGGAGGATAAAAATGCCATACAGAAGAAACTTAGGGATATTGTTCGCTATCGTTGGAATAGTTCTGGTCATCTTTGCCGCTGTGAGTATAGTTATCAGCTATAACAGTTCGATTCACAGGGAGAGCGTCATAGATGACGGTGTTGCCGTAGAAGGCACCGTAACAAGTGATTGGAGTGAGGTGCACGTCCACAAAAGCAAATCCGAAGGTACCTACAACAACACCACGACCTATTATGGGGCTGTGCAGTACGTCTATGGCGGGAACACATACACTAACCCCAAAGTGAGCTTCGGCTCGGAACACATTATCAGCGGCAAGACCGTTACCATGTATATCGACACCAATGACCCTTCCATCTCCTACTACTCCAAAGAAGCCACCCAGCCGTTTTTAAGCATAATCGGTCTGCTGGTCATCGGAGCAGCCGGCGTTGCGGTTATCGTTTTCGCCGTCAAGCTGCTGACTGGGAAAAAAATCAAGGGCATCAGCGACAACGATCCCTATCTCGGACGACAGAGCGCACCACAAGCAAAGCCAACCAGAACAGCCCCCGCCTACGACCCAAACATACCCTATTCTTCCAATGATCCCTATTCACAGGACAGCTATTATCCCCAGAACGACTACCCGCAAACCGATGATTTTTCCCTTGGCAGCTACTATCCCCCTGATGACGGTTTCAGGAACTGAGAATATTTAGTATAAATAAAATTAATCCTGCCCTATACAAAGGGCAGGATATTTTTTGCGGCAAGTCAGAGCGCTTTGCGGCTCGCCTATCGGTTCTGTCTGTGCTTCCTTTCGTCAGCAGTATAGTGAGTTCAGGGACGCAAGTAAGGGAAGCACTTAAGCGCAGGACTCCCCCTCTTGAAAAAACCGTCCACCGGACGCTTTTTTCAATTCATCCCCCTTCCGGGTGCATAAAGCATAGAGATTTCGCTCTCTGCGGAGAGCGAGCGGGACGCCGTCCCTGCACCCTGCAAGCTTTTGAAAACGCTTGAGCAAAACTTTTGTGTTGTCGTCTTTCGGAACAACTATCAACTGCGATCGGTCAACTTTGAGCCCGTTTTTCTGCCCCCACGAACACGGGACCGGCGGCTCGCCGGTGCCCCTACTTTGTCGAGGCGAACTGGGAATTATAGAGCTGGTGATAGAAGCCGCCCTTCTTCATCAGCTCGTTGTGACTGCCCTGCTCAATGATGCTTCCGTCCTTCATCACAAGTATCACGTCCGCTTCCTTGATGGTAGAAAGCCTGTGAGCAACTATAAAGCTGGTGCGCCCCTTCATCATGTTGTTGAAGGCTTCCTGTATCTTCAGCTCTGTTCGGGTATCAATGCTTGAGGTCGCTTCGTCAAGAATGAGCATCGGCGGATCGCACAGCATTACCCTGGCAATGCACATGAGCTGTCTCTGCCCCTGAGAGAGATTTGCGCCCTCCTCGGTGATGATCGTATCATAGCCATCAGGCATACGCTCAATAAATCTGTTGATAAAGGCTTTTTTTGCTGCGGCCTTTACTTCATCAAGGGTGGCGTCAGGCTTGCCGTAGGCGATGTTGTCCCGGACAGAGGCGTTATACAGCCAGCTTTCCTGGAGCACCATGCCAAAAAGTGAACGCAGGTCATCCCTTTTCATGTCATAGATGCTCCTGCCGTCTATGCGGATGTCTCCCTTTGTAACATCATAGAAGCGCATGAGCAGATTGATAAACGTAGTCTTGCCGCAGCCCGTGGGACCCACTATGGCTATCCTGCTGCCTGCCTTGACATGAAGCTCAAAATCAGTGATGAGGGGCTTGTCGGGAGAATAGGAAAAGCTTATCCTGTCAATGTCTATCCTTCCGGTGCAGCCCTTAGCATCCACCGAAGGCTCCTTATCCGGCAGCTGATCAGGACTGTCCAGCACCTCAAACACCCTGTCCGCACCCGCAAGTGCCGACTGAAGCTGAGGGATAACGCCGGTGACTTCGTTAAAGGGCTTTGTGTATTGGTTAGCGTAGGTTATGAATGCCGCTATCTGACCGACTGTAAGGGTGCCGTTGATGACACTTATTGCGCCGGTGATGCACACTGCAGTAGTGACAAGTCCGTTGACAAAGCGTGTGCTGGGATTTGCAAGAGAAGAATAAAACTGTGCCTTTTTTCCGCACATAAGGAGCCTGTCGTTTATCTCGTCAAAGCCCTGCTGCGCCTCATCCTCATAACCGAAGGCCTTGACAAGCTTTTGCTGACCTACATACTCATTTATGTAGGCACTCAGCTCACCCTGGGTCTTTGACTGCTCCCGGAACTGCTTCTGTGAGAGCCTTGTGATAAATGCCGCAACAAACATGGACAGTGGAGTGATTATGACCACAACTATGGCTATCACAAAATTGAGCATAATCATAAAGGCCAGTGTGCAGATTATCATGACCGCACCTGAGAAAAGCTGGGTTATGCCCTGGAGCAGACCGTCCCCTATGTTTTCGGTGTCATTGATGATACGGCTTATCAGGTCGCCGTGGGGATGACCGTCAATATATTTGAGGGGAACGGAATTGAACTTTGCGAAGATGTCGCTGCGGATATCCCTTATGGTAAAGTAGCTGACCGAATTGATGAAAAGATTCATGAGCCACTGGAAAACCGCACAGGCAAGCACGGTCACACCAGTCATCAGCAGAAGCTGGGAAATAGCTGCAAAATCCACATTTCCTTCGGAGATCGCATTGTCAATGGCCTTTCCTATAAGGACGGGAGCCGTCAGGGTCAGCACCACATAGAGCACCGCAAAGATCATGGCAAAAATCAGACTTCTGCGGTAGGGAGACGCATATTTTAGTATCCTGCGAAGTGTTTTTTTACGGGATCGGGAGCTTTTTTTGCTCATGGGTTTTCCACCTCCTCCGCCTTGAGCTGAGAGAGACATATCTCCCTATAGACACTGCAATTCCTATAAAGCTCGTTATGGCTGCCCATGCCTGCAAGCTCTCCGCCGTCAAGCACGATTATCTGATCGGCATAGCGCACCGTTCCCACACGCTGGGATACCATAATGACTGTCATGCCCTCCGTCTCATCGTGCAATGCCTTTCGCAATGCCGCATCTGTGGCAAAGTCAAGAGCACTGGCGCTGTCATCAAGGATCAGTATTTCCGGACGTCCCACCAGGGCTCTTGCTATAGTGAGACGCTGCTTCTGACCGCCGGAGAGATTTTTTCCTCCTGCAGAGATCTGCTTGTCGGTTTTTTCGGGCAGCTTGCTCACAAATTCGTATGACTGGGAGATCCTCAGCGCCCTTTCCATATCCTCATCCGTTGCGTCCTTTTTGCCAAAGCGGAGATTATCCTTTATGGTCCCTGAAAAAAGCTCTGCCTTCTGGGGCACTATCCCTATCTTGCTCCTGAGACGTGAGAAGGAAAGCTCTCTGACATCTACACCGTCCACCAGCACCTGGCCCTCAGTTGCGTCATAAAACCGAGGAATTAGATTTACAAGTGTACTCTTGCCTGCACCCGTACCACCGATTATGCCTATGGTGGCTCCCTTTTTCAGCGAGAAGTTGATATCCTTGAGGGCGTGTCCGCTGCCGTGATAGCCAAAGCTCACATTTCTGAATTCCACACAGGGAGCGTCCTTTACATCCTCTGATACGGGAGTCCCGCACTCGGTCACTGAGCTTCTGGTGTCAAACACCTCATTGACTCTTGCCGCTGATGCTGATGCGTTTGTGAATATCACCACCAAATTGGATACTACTATCATAGCAAGAAGTATCTGCGTCATATAATTCACAAGAGCTATGATCTCACCTGTTTTGAGGTTGCCCGTAAAGACGAAGCCCGCTCCAAACCATACTATAGCAATGATGGCAGCCTGGGCGATAACGTATGTAAGAGGATTGAGCAGAGCCGAGAGTCTGCCTGCTTTGACTGCGGTGGCGGCAAGACTGTCGTTGCACTCGTCAAAGCGGCTGCGGTCGTCCTCCTGACGGCTGAAGGCTCTTATCACTCTGTTGCCGGAGAGGTTTTCCCTTGAAATAAGTGACACGGTATCAAGCTTTTTTTGTATCCTCTTGTAAAAAGGAACTGAGCGGGTCATTACCAAAAATAGCACAAGTCCGATAAGCAGTGCCGCCCCAAAAAAGATCAGTGACAACGTCATGTCAATGGTCATAGCCATAATCAGGGCACCGATGACCAGAAACGGCGCACGGATCACAAGCCTGATAAGCATTGCCACCGCAAGCTGCAGGCGATTGACATCATTGGTGAGCCTTGTGATGAGTGAAGGCGTGCCCAGCTTGTCAAGCTCATTGTGGGACAGGGTGTTGATGTGCCGGAACATGGCGCTTCTCACCTTGGTGCCAAAGCCCTGAGAAGCGACGGATGCGGATTTCTGACAGACAAGGGCAAAGCCCAGTCCGAGAGCACCCAGCAATATCATCAGCGCACCCTTCTGCATGACATAGCCCACATCGTTAGTCCTGACCCCGTTGTCGATTATGTCAGCGGTTATCACTGGGATAAACAGCTCAAAAATTGCCTCTATAAGCTTGCAGATAGGACCTATGATTAGCTGGAGCTTATAGTCCTTGAGGAATCTTCTTAACCGGAGCATTTTACCATCTCACTTTACTCATTGTCGCAGGACACCACCGGCGGCATTATTTTTCTATATCTATTCTATAATACATCTCATTTCTCGTCAATGAAAATCTCAACATTTTTCACGGGGGTGATCCCATCCGCAAGGGACTTTTCATCAGAAACGGTATTATCATGGCAGCCTCCGCATTGATAATAAGGGTCATTTCAATGATCTTCAGGGTATTCCTGTCAGACAGGCTTGGTCCTCAGGGGCTGGGGCTTTATCAGCTTGTCCTGAGTGTCTATCTGGTCTTTGGGGCAATGGCTTCCACAGGAGTCTCCCTCTGCGCCACCAGGGTATTTTCAGAGCTTAACGCCCTGGGACAGCATGGCAAAGCAAGATTTTCGGTAGAGCGCTGTATGATGCTGTCCTTTTTTATAGGCGCATCTCTTGGAGTATTAATGCTCACGACAGCTCTGCCCCTGTCAACCCTCGTCCTGCATGATAAAAGAACAATGCCCGCTCTGATGCTCCTTGCCCCGTCTCTGCCCTTTTTGGCTGTATCAGCCTGTGTCAGGGGCTACTTCCTTGCTCGGAAAAAGACCCTCCCGAACTGCGGTGAGCAGCTGCTTGAGCAGGTCATTGAGATCGGCAGCTTCCTTGTGATGTTTTCTTTTTTTCAACCCCAAAGCCTTGAACAGGCGTGTATGCTTACTGTCGCCGGAACCACCGGGGCGGAGATCGTTTCATTCATCTATTCTCTGCTGTGCTACCGTGCAGATATCAAGAGCACCGGCATCTTACCTGAGCGGACGGATGGTCTTGTGAGATCCATGCTGCCGGTTTTCCTGCCGGTCACAGCAAACGCCCTGCTACGATGGGGTATGTCCGCTGCCGAAAACGCCCTCATCCCCATAGGACTGCAAAAATATGGTCTGTCCCCTGCCGAAGCATTATCTCAATATGGTGTAATCTGCGGTATGACATTGCCGGTGCTGACCTTCCCCTCGGTGATAGTGCTTCCCTTTGCCTCACTGATAGTATCTGAGATAAGCGAGGAGCGTGTCTGCGGGAACACTGCCGCTGTCCGCAGGATTACCGAAAAGATGGTGTCCTGTGCACTTCGCTATTCGCTGCCAGTGACTGTGGTTTTTGTATTCTACGGCACTACCATCTGCGAAGCCCTCTTCGGGTCAGCAGAGGCAGGACGCTATCTCTCCCTGCTTGCCCCTGTCATACCCTTTATGTATCTGGACTCGGTGGTTGACAGTATTCTCAAGGGGCTTAATGAACAGACAAGCTATTTTATCTTTAACACCATCGACTCAACCCTCCGCATCCTGCTAACAATATTTTTGCTTCCGTCAATGGGTATTGTAGGGGCAGCCGCTGTCATAATCACCAGTGAGCTTATCAACACACTAATGAGCCTTCTCCGTCTGGTGAAGATAACCTCCTTCCGCATAAGGATATGGTGGGATATTATTGTGCCACTGTTATGTGCGCTGATTTTCTGCCTGTAGGGCGCAGAGCCTGCGCTCCCGAATTGGTTTTGGAAAAGTATTAACAAACCGTTATTATATGTCTTTCCAAAACAAAATCGGGACCGGCAGCTTGCCAGCGCAGAGCCTGCGCTCCCGAATTGGTTTTGGAAAAGTATTATCGAACCGTTATTATATGTCTTTCCAAAACATAATCGGGACCGGCAGCTTGCCGAGCAGAGAGCGAAAAGCCTGGGTGATAATGTTTTCTTTTTGAATTATAGTCTTACCTTATCCTCAATATCTGCCCCTCCATAAGGCAGTCTGGCCTTGTGAGCCTGTTGAGATTAATTATATAGGCAACGCTCACACCATACTCCTTTGCTATCTTCCACAGGGTATCGCCGCTCTTGACAAGATATTCCACAATGCTTTCACTGTCATCCTCCCCGATCTGAGAATCCTCTGCCATTTCCTTTTCCGGGATGTCAATAAGCTCCCCTGCCGTTATCTTGTCGGGATCGGATATCTCATTATTTTCATCAAGCTGCGCCACCGTGGTGTCTGTTTTGCGGGCGATCTCAGAGAGTGTGTCCCCCTTTTGTATGGTGTAGGAGCCTTCCTTGCTGACAGGAATCTTGATGATCCTGCCTGCTTCGATATTATCCGGGTCAGTGATGCCGTTGAGCTGGGATATAGCCCTTATCCCGCTGCCGAATCTTATGGCTATATCAGCAAGGGTATCGCCTTTTTTGACGATATATTCGATCTCAGGGGCACAGTTCTTTTTCATGCAGGGTATCTCGGAGACAGGAATCCTCAGTATCTGTCCGGGATAAATCATATCAGGCTCAATAATTCCGTTATAGCGTGTTATCATGCCTACCGTTGTCCCGCAGCGCTTTGCGATATCATAGAGAGTATCGCCCTTTTTCACCGTGTAGATAATTGTTTCCATTTTCATCCCTCCGATCTATAATATGCAAATCAACATAAAACTGTTTGTATTTTGTCATCCGTCATGATATAATATCACTGTATTAACAAAAATCAGATATTACCGGTGATACTATGGCATTGGAAAGAACAGACAAAATATTGTCATCTCAAAACGTGGCAAGCAGAAGCGAGATCAAAAGCATGATCCGCAGCGGGCGTATCCTTGCAAACGGCAAAAGGGTTATGCGTCCTGAGGAGAAATACGACCCTGAGACCACGGTTTTTACCGTTGACGGCAGGGAGCTTGAGTTTTGCAGATTTGTATACATAATGATGAACAAGCCCGCAGGGGTTTTGTCCGCAAGCAATGATAAGCATGCTAAAACGGTTATCGACCTGCTACCCCCTGAAATGCAGCGCCGTGACCTCTTTCCTGCGGGAAGGCTGGACAAGGATACAGTTGGCTTCATTCTCATCACCAATGACGGTGAGCTTGCGCATAAAATGCTCTCCCCAAAAAGCCACGTCTACAAGCTCTATGAAGTGGAGTGCGACAAAGAGCTGACTGAAAAGGACGTGGAAGCCTTTGCAGCCGGCATAACCACAGGCGAACTAAGCTGCCTGCCTGCGGAAATGAAAATTACAGGCAAAAGCAGCGCTCTTGTGGAGATCTGCGAGGGCAAATTTCACCAGATAAAACGTATGTTCCAGGCCATCGGAGCAGAGGTCACTGCTCTTAAAAGAGTCAGAATAGGAGAAGTTTATCTTGACGCTTCTCTTGCACAAGGAGAGTCAAGATATCTCAACAATGAGGAAATAATTCATATTATAAGCCGAAAACACGGAATTTAAGCCTATATGAATATACATAGTGCACAATTTGAATATATGATATTTGTCTTATGTGAATTATATCTAAACAAGAGGTAAAGATTTTAGTAAAAAAAAGTCTTTTATTTTAGGAAAAAATATGTTAAAGTAATAGTGTTGAAAATCGATTCCAAATACGCTTTTAATATAGCGAACTCAGGAGGATTATTTATGGCAAGTGTATCTTTAAAAAATGTTTACAAGATCTATGACGGAAACGTTGTTGCAGTAAGCGACTTTAACCTTGAGATTGCTGACAAAGAGTTTATTATCTTCGTTGGTCCTTCAGGTTGCGGTAAGTCAACAACCCTCCGTATGATTGCAGGACTTGAGGATATTTCTAAGGGCGAGCTTCATATTGGTGACGTTCTTGCTAACGACATCTCTCCGAAGGAAAGAGATATCGCAATGGTGTTCCAGAACTACGCTCTTTATCCCCATATGACAGTGTTTGACAATATGGCTTTTGGTCTTAAGCTCAGGAAGACTCCTCCAGAGGAGATCAGAAGACGTGTTGAAGAAGCTGCAAGATCACTTGATATCGCTCACCTTCTCGAGCGTAAGCCTAAGGCTCTCTCCGGTGGACAGAGACAGCGTGTTGCCCTCGGCCGTGCTATCGTTCGTGATCCTAAGGTATTCCTTCTCGACGAGCCGCTTTCTAACCTTGATGCAAAGCTCAGAACTGCCATGAGAACTGAGATTTCTAAGCTCCATAAGAGACTCGGCACAACCTTCATCTACGTTACACATGACCAGACAGAGGCTATGACCATGGCTGACCGTATCGTTGTTATGAAGGACGGCTTCATTCAGCAGGTTGATACTCCTCAGAACCTCTATGAGAGACCCTGTAACCAGTTTGTTGCCGGATTCATGGGCACACCTCAGATGAACTTCATCGACGCTACTATCGTAAGATCAGGCGATGATTACGGCATTCAGTTTGGCCGCTACACCATTCCGCTGCCTGAGTCAAAGAATAAGAAGAACATTCTTTCACACTTTGTTGGCAAGGATGTTGTACTGGGCATCCGTCCTGAGGACGTGCATGATGAGCCTGAATTCCTTGAGAGATCAGAAGAGAGCATCATCGAGGCTCAGGTAGAAATCACAGAGCTTATGGGTAACGAGATCTACCTCTATCTCACAATCGAGGGTACATCCTGCGTTGCTCGTGTTGATCCTTCTTCTACTGCAGAAGCTGGCGAAGTTGTTGAGATCGCTCTCGACGTTGAGAAGATCCACATCTTTGACAAGGAAACAGAGAGAACCATCACCAACTAATCAATTATAATACCGATAATAATACACGGTGTCCCGTTTGGGATGCCGTGTTTTTGTTTTGGCGGCAAGCTGCAGCTCCCAATTTGCGCTGCACCCTCCACTCCCTTTGGCTCTGTAAACGGACTCCAACTGCCCTCGCAGTTGTTACTATTATATTACGCACCTTCCCGTTAACTAATCGATCTTGCACTGCAAACAGGAACAGCAAAGCGGGCGGCACCTGTTCAGTGCAGCCCGCTTTGAGGAGAGATTATGAAAGATGAGTGAGGTGTAAGGCCGGTGCATAGCCTGCGCACCCCATTTCGTGTTATTTGTCACATCGATGCGATAATTCAGCGTCCGCGAGATGATAGTATCTGCCGCAGGGGAGCAGCCAACTGTGAAATCAGACTGAAACGGACTGCACCATAATGATGCAGCCCGCTTCGAGGAGAAATTATGAAAGATGAGTGAGGTGTAAGCAAAGTATTAAATTATTATTCATTCTGCCCCGCAAAATTGGGAGCGGACGCTTGGCGCCCGGTGCAGAGCCTGCGCACCACATTTCGCAGTGATAGTCTTTCGGGTATGGCTGCTTTTGCTTCTGCGGATTGAAAATTTACTAAGAACCGCAAGCAGTCAACTGTGAAATCAGACATTCTTCCCTGCGAACAGCGTTTTCGGGGTTGTCAGGGGGACTTTTTCGCAAAAGTCCCCCTGACAGGGTTAGTTGAAGAAGTAATCGAAGATATCGCCGTAGTTGCCGCCATAGCTGCCGCCGCCGATATCATAGCCGTAACCGTTTGAACCACCGCCGTTGGAGCCGTTGCTTCCTCTGGAACCATTTCCGTTAGAGTTAAAGCCGTTGCTGTTTCTTTTTTCGGTGGAGGTCTCAGGAACTGACTCACCAAGTGTAAGCTCAACGGTCTTTTCCTCGCCGTCACGGTAGATAACCATTTCTACCTTGTCCCCTGCCTTTTTCTTCAGAACAGCTGTCGAAAGATCAGCAGAGGTCTTGATGTCATTACCGTCAAACTTGAGAATCAAATCGCCTACTACAATTCCTGCCTCTTCGGCTGCTGTGCCCTCATAGACATTATAGACATAGACGCCCTCTTTTTCAACGCCGTATTGGCTCTTGTTAGACTCGGTTACATTTACGGGGGTTATGCCGATATATGCTCTGCCTGTTACATATCCGCTATCCTTGAGATCTCCAAGGATATTCTTTACGTTGTCAATGGGAATAGCATAGCCGATGCTCTCTACAGTCTCGCCGCTTGATGTCTGCAATGACTTGGCTACAATAATGCCCACAAGGTTGCCGTTTCCGTCAAACAGACCGCCGCCGGAGTTGCCGGGATTGATAGCCGCATCTGTCTGGAGAAGCTCCTTATACTGACCGTCGATCTTGACGTTTCTCTTTGTTGAGCTGATAATGCCGGCGGTGACGCTGCCGCCCAGCTTTCCGAGAGGATTGCCGATGACGATAGCAGTCTCGCCCACCTCAAGGTCTGCGGATGAACCAAGTGTAGCTACAGTCAATCCGGTTGCGTCGATTTTTAACAGGGCAATATCAAGAGTCTCGTCTGCACCGATGACCTTCGCCTTGTAGGTGGTGCTGTCGGTAAGTGTGACTGTGATATCAGAAGCATCATCAATAACGTGCTGGTTAGTGATGATGTAACCATCCTCAGAAATAATTACTCCGCTGCCTGCTCCCTGCACAACATACTGACCGTAAAAGCTGTTATAAGAAGTGGACTCTGTGCTTATCTCGACCACTGAATCCTTGACCTGCTTCACTACAGTCTGGATAGAGTTTCCGCCGGTCTTGGTCTGGTTAGTGGACTCCACGATCTTCAGGTCGGTCTTTTCACCGTTGGACTTGGTAGCCTCGACTGCCTTGCCTTCGGTTCCGTTGGCAACCACCGTACTCTGAGAGTTGCCCCCCACAAGGGAAGCTCCCAGGACTCCTCCGCCAAAGCCGAGACCCATAGCAAGCACCAACGCACAGGCTACAAGAGCTGTTCTCTTTCCGGTGCCTGAGCTTTTCCTGCGTGAAGCCTTGGGGGCGTGCTCCTGAGCCGAAAACTGTGATCTATACTTCTCGTAGCTGTAGGAAGGAGCAACACTTGCCTCAGCGGGCTTCTGCTCAGGCGGGAAAAATACAGGCTGAGCCGTCTGGTCTATTGTGCTGTTCTCTTCATGCTTGAAATCCAGGCTTATATCCTCATATTCATCAGCGCCTCTTTCGTCCTTAGCGGGTGAGCGATAGCTTTCGTTATAGTTATCGTTGTAATCGTCATTTCTTAGCTGTTCGTCGTTAAATCTTCTTTCATCCATGATAAGTACCTCCGATTATAGATGTATTATTGATTAGTTATTTGTTTTCCTTTGATGATCTTATTATATACCATTATTCATATTTATGTGATAACAATGTATTAATTTATCCTTAATCTTTTTTAAGATTATCCCCCTAACCTTAACGACCTTCAAGAAAACTGTCCATACATCCACATTTTCAGGCACTGTCATTCTCCCAGCATGGCGGATATCTCATCCAGCAGAGCATCCGCAGCCTCAAGCTTTGACATCATGGGAAGCTCCTTTATGCCATCCCTTGTTATAACAGTGATACGATTGGTGTCCTCTCTGAAGCCTGCGCCTTTTTCGCTGATGCTGTTGGCAGCGATTATGTCACAGTTTTTTGAGATCAGCTTTTTGCGGGAGTTATCGAGAAGGTTCTCAGTTTCCATTGAGAAGCCGCAGATAATCTGCCCCTCTCTTTTATTCTCTCCGGCATATTTCAATATATCCCTTGTCCTTTTCAGCTCTATGGTCATGTCTCCGTCTTTTTTCTTGATCTTCTGGTCGGCACACTGCACCGGTGTATAATCAGCTACAGCCGCCGCCATAATAAGCACATCGGTGTCGGGCAGTCTCTCAGAAACAGCGTTGAACATATCTTCAGCAGAACGGATGCTCACTCTCTCTACCCCATCCGGCACATCAAGAGCCACCTGACCGCTCACAAGGCACACCTGCGCTCCACGTTCGGCGGCTGCCTGAGCTATTGCATAGCCCATTTTGCCGGATGAATGGTTGGTAATATATCTCACCGGATCAATCGCCTCAATTGTAGGTCCGGCACTCACCAGAAGCCTTATTCCCTTCAGGTCCTCTTTCCTGTCAAACACACTGCGCAGGCTGTCAACAAGCACCGGGATGTCCGGCAGCTTGCCCTTGCCCACGTCCCTGCAGGCAAGTCTGCCCACCGCAGGCTCTACTATTATAAAGCCATGCCTTTTCAGCTTCATCAGATTCTCCTGAACGATGCTGTTTTCGTACATATATGTATTCATTGCCGGGGCTATCACCAACGGACAGTTTGCGGCCAGAAGCATGGTGCTGAGCATATCGTCAGCGATACCGTTTGCCGCCTTGCCGATAATGTTTGCCGTCGCCGGAGCTATGATAAAGGCATCCGCTCGCTGTGACAGCTCGACGTGCTCTACATTATACTGAAAATTCCTGTCAAAGGTATCAGTCAGACATTTGTGACCCGTCAGAGTCTCAAAGGTTATGGGGTTGATAAAATTCAAAGCATTTTTTGTCATTACAACATTTACATCACAGCCCTGCTTGACAAGCTCAGACACCAACTGGGCGGACTTATATGCGGCTATTCCTCCGGTCACGCCGACAACGATAGTTTTTCCCTTCAACACAGTGATCCCTCCCTGATTTCTCTTTACATTATATAGTTATAGCACATTTTTTTATGCTTGTAAATACCGGCGGTCAGGGGGACTTTTATGGCGCAGAGCCTGCGCTCCCGAGTTTGCGTTGCCGGAAAACCTGACTTGTTGCTGCACCCTCGCGGCTGATACTATCTTCTCACGGATACTGAACTGTCGCATCGAAGTGACTATCAACGCGAAATGGGAAGCGGCAGGCTATAAAAACATTATACGTTTTATCGAACAATAGTGTATCTTGTATTACGGCGCATTATGTGGTAAAATGTTGTTATAGATTTTCTGGAGGTGTTATTTTGCTCAGCAATTTCCACACCCACACATACAGGTGCAAGCATGCCTTCGGGACAGAGGAAGATTATGTGCTTTCTGCTGTCAGGTCAGGGCTGAGTCAGTTAGGCTTTTCTGATCACGCACCCTTTCCGGATCAGGATTTCGGCTACAGGATGGATTATAGTGAGCTGCAGGACTATCTTGACACTATAGACTCACTAAATAATAAGTACCAAAGCAGCATCAGGCTTTTTAAGGGCCTTGAAATAGAATATCACCCGGAATATACAGACTATTACAGGCAGCTTCTTGAGGAAAAGGGGCTTGATTATCTTGCTCTGGGGGAGCATATCTATCACTCCCGGAGCGGTGAGCTTAAAAACATCTTCTTCGCAGAATCCACCGATGATGTCATGGACTATGCGGAGAATATATGCAAAGGCTTGGAGACGGGGCTTTTCAGATTTGTCGCCCATCCTGATCTGCTGTTTATCAATGACCTTCCCATTGACGAAAACACGGAAGCCGCCTGCTCTATGATAATAGAATGTGCGTCAAAAAACCATGTCATACTGGAATATAACGCAAACGGTTATCGCAGAGAAAAGCATCTCTATCCTGACGGTCTGAGACACCCTTACCCTCACCCCTTTTTTTGGAATAAGGTAGCAAAAACCGATATTCAGGTCATAGTAGGCTCTGACTGTCATACTCCCGAACAGCTCTATGACAACAGTGTTGAGAGCGCAAGGGAATCCGCCCTTCAGCTTGGACTAAAACTGACTGATTCACTTTTTTACTAAACTATCGAGGAGAATAGACCATGAGCATCAACCATAACAGAATGAAAAAAGCCATTGCCTTGTTCGCACTGATAGCCGCATTGCTGTCATCGGGCGCCTGCAAAACCCAGCAAAAGAATGTTAAGGACATCACTGCCAAGACCTCAGATACGACATCTGTTTCCGAGGTGTCAAAATCGGAAAGCTCCGTCTGGCACCCCAGCAGCGTTTCTGTAATTAGTGAAGGGCCATCCTCTGATGCCTCAGATACACAATCCTCAGTAGTTTCTCAGACTTCCATAGATCCCATGTACAATGTGCCTGCGGAGTATTGTGATAACGGAATTTTCTCTGCATACTACGAGGATGCCTACCGTTATCTTTCATCTATGACACTTGATGAAAAAATCGGACAGATGCTCATTGCCGGTTTGCCCTATGAGGACGAGATCGAGATAGCAAGAGAAAACCATCTTGGCGGCTATGTGCTATTTGCAAAGGATTTTTCATACCTTACTAAGGAACAGGTGATCTCAAAGATATCCTCACTGGCTATTTCCCAGAAGGTGCCTCTGTGCATTGCCGTTGACGAGGAGGGCGGAACGGTTTCCAGGATCAGCTCAAACAAAGAGCTTACTCCCCATGAGTTTAAATCTCCCAGAGAATTATATAAAAGCGGTGGCATGGCATACATCCAGTCAGACGCAGACGAAAAAGCCACATTGCTGCATGAGCTTGGTATCGACGTAAACCTTGCGCCTGTCTGCGATATTTCAACAAACAAAAGCGATTTCATGTATTCCCGTTCACTTGGCGAGGACGCAAAGACCACTGCTGACTACGTCAGGATAGTAACCGAGCTGAGCCAGAAAAGAGGGGTCTCAGTGACCCTCAAGCACTTCCCCGGTTATGGCAGCAACTCTGACACCCACACGGGTTCATCGGTAGATTCAAGGACGATAGATGACCTGAAAAAGAACGATCTCATACCCTTTGAGGCAGGAATAAAGGCAGGGGCTCATCTTGTAATGGTAAGCCACAACACGGTCAACTGCATTGACGAAAACAATCCTGCATCCCTCTCCCCCGACGTGCACAAACTGCTGCGAAAGGACATGGGCTTTACAGGTCTGATCATAACAGACGACCTGTCAATGGGAGCGATATCCAATTACAAAGGCGAGGAGACTCCTGTAGTTGCGGCAGTGATTGCGGGCAATGACCTGTTGATAATCAACAGCAGCATGATAGAGAGCTCGATTTCATCCATCAAAGCTGCGATTGAGAGCGGCAAGATCACCGAAGACATGATAAACAGAGCCGCATTCAGGATAATCGCATGGAAATACGCCCGCGGCATGATGTAACAACCAGCGGCTGATTTATTCAAATCCAAAAATTTAGCCTGATTCCTCACGGAATCAGGCTGTTTTTCTTATCAATTGGTGAGCTTCGCTCCCCAAACCCCTTAGCAGGGACGCCGTCCCTGCACCCTGCAAGCTTTTGAAAAAGCTTGACTAAAACTTTTGTGTTGTCGTTCTTGGGTTGACTACCAACTGCGAGCATGCAGTCATGGTTCGTCTATCTGTCACCGCGAACAGCGTTTTCGGGGTTGTCAGGGGGGGCTTTTTCGCATAAGCCCCTGACCTGCTGCGAACGCTGTAATTAATTGATTATCATTTCCTGAGATATTTCGGGCCCTTTGAGGGCTTTTTGCTTTTTTCTGCGGAATTATCAGTGCTTGCTGCCGGTGCATCCTGAAGCATTGCCTTGAGATTGTCATCAGCTTCATCGCCGACTTCATCCTTATCGGTTAGCTCCAAAAGTGACATCACATCATCAGTGTCTCCATCAGACCTGCTGACGCTTTCTTCAGCAGTCTCAGATCCGGTTTCATCAAGAACAGTCTGATCCTGGTTTTCTTCCGACAGTCCAGCCAGACCCTCATCTTCCAGAGTCGGCATCTGCTCAGCACTTACCTCAGGCTCAGTAACCACAGCCTGGTCGCCTGCTGCGGATTCGGCAGTATTGTCATTTTTCTTGCTGTCCTTTGCCTTTTCTCTGCCTTCCATATCATCAATGAGTGTCAGTGTGCCGTCTCTGCGCTTTTTTGGCACCTTCCAGAAGATCATGTAAAGCGCAAACAGCAGGATGCTCACACCTGAAGCAATGAGTCCTACCATAAGACCGGGGGTCTTATATCTGAAGACAATCTTGCTGTTGGTGTTGCCCGGAACCTTAACAGCCATGAAGCCCACGTCAACCTTTTCGATCTCAGCCGGCTCACCGTTTACCTCAGCGCTCCAGCCCGGCTCAAAGGGAACTGTGAATACCACAAGCTCCGGACTGTCACCGGTTTTGATTTCAGCGGTAAACTGGTTATTCTCAAAGTTCACATATGAACAGGTGAGCTTTTTCCTCTCCTCGCAGTCCTTGAAGTATTCATTCTGAGAATAGGTATATTCACCCAGCTTTTCGTCATGCTTCAGGAAGCTGTATTTCTCAGCCTGTTCCTCGCTAAGAACAATGGATTTCAGCATGAGCTTGCTTCTGTTGGTCTCTTCGCAATCCTCATACTCCTTGTCTGTAACGTAGGTATCATAGGTAAATCCATAGGGAATAAAATATTCGTTTTCATAGACCTTGTATCCGTTGCTTTCTTCCTTGAATTTCCAGCCGGGCATGATGGTATAGCCCGTCTCCTTGGCAAACTCCATTGTATCAAGGGTATTGTCGAAGAGATACTTGACCGACAGGAAGCTTCTGATGGCATAAACATCGGTTTTGGGTCTGGAACCAACCGTTCTTTCAACACCCACGGACTTGTAATAGTCCATTACCGACCCAGGAACAATACTCTGGAAGGCCTGAATTGTGGGAATCTGCCAATACATACCGATGTTGTCGATATCCTTGTAGAAATCCGAGCGGACCTCATGCAGATCCTCAAGCTCAGGGAAAGCGTCCTTGCCGGCGATGACATATCCGGCGATGTATTCCTTATCATAGCTTGCATTCAGCACACCGGTGCCGATGAGCACATTGGCATAGCCGACTATGATCACTGAGAGCACAATAGCCGAAGCACGGATAAACGCCTTTTCCCTCCTGCGGAAATTGAGCACTATCGCCAATGCACACAGGCTGGCAACAGCAATTGCTACCCAGATCCAGAAACGGTCAGGATACTTTTCAAGTCCGTATTCAATAGTCTTGACACCCTTGGGGGATGTGGACGAATAGGGCATGAATCCGATCAGAATGGTTATCGCCGCCGTGATGATAAAGGTCATCCTGAGTCCCAGTTTGAAATCGGTCTTTTCGTCGTCAAGAGCCAGGGTTGTGCCCAGCGCCAGCATAAGAGTCAGCATATAGAACCAGCGGGCATAGTATGCCGAGTTGAGGAGCTGGAACAGACTGTTGAATATGGGCACATAGGCTATCACAAACAGCAGAGGGATAAGGACCCTGAGCCATCTGTGCTTTTTGATGCTGTAGAAGGCAAAGACGCCCACCATACTGTAAAGGGGAAGCCAGCCTGCCACCGACGCCCACTTGGCGTTTGACTCAGGGGTAAAGTTGGCGTATGCGGGCATATCCGGCGGGAAGAAGAAGGATTCAAAGATATGTACATATCTCTGCTCGCTGGAATAGACCAGAGAGCTCCAGCCGCTGAAGGAGCTGTTTACTCTTGAGTTTTGCAAAACCGCCAGGATGGACGGGAACAAAATGGCAGAGCTTGCAAAGAAGCCAAGCACTACCTCAATGGCAAAGCGGAGAAACTCCTTAAAGGTCATCTTGAAGCTGCCGGTATACATTCTTACGAGCCAGTAGATAAAGATGAACACAGCCTGTCCTGCAAAGAAATAATAGTTCATAAAGCTTGCGATAAAGACGGCAAACCCTAAGACTCCCTTTCTTTTTTCATAGATAAATTCATCGACTGCCGCAAGCATGAAGGGGAAAATGACCATAGCCTCATGGAAATGGTTAAAGAAGATATTATATATTCCAAAACCAGAAAAGGCATAGAGCATTGCGCCAAAAACAGCATAATTCTGATTTTTTACATAACGGCGCAGGAAGGTATAACCGCCAAGAGCCGCCAGTGCAAATTTGAGCATGAGCATAGGCGCCATCAGGTAGGGCACAACAGCACTTGGGAACGGCAGCATCAGCCAGAAAAACGGGCTGCCGAACATATAAAAGCTGTAGGAGCCTATTATGTTTGCGCCAAGGTCGGTGGTATAGCTCCAGCCGATATTCCCATCCAGCACAGAATCATGTATCATCTGATGGAAGGGGATCTGCTGCACGTTATAGTCGCCGTAGAAGAAGAAATAACCGTCATTATAGATCATCCAGGGCAAAAAACACAGGAAAGCTATCCCGAGTGCCCAAAGGAAGGTCCGCAGAAAGTAATTCTTCTTGCGCCCTGACAAGGTTCTTACATTTGTCATTAATGAGCCTCCTCCCGGAGAAATAAATTCTGAGATATCACAGTCAGAGGCAGTCGCTGCACAGGCTGTCATCACAGAGAAGCCGCCGAACAGATATCAGCATACTTATTCATTGTATCACATCGGAAGGTAAAAATCTACTGTAATATAGCCAGTTTTTTTTATTTTATTCGGGCCGCAATGGTAAATTTTTAGGTCAGGTCATTTTTCGGTATTGTAATATCAGACGTGATATGTTATCTTATTCCTATCAGGTTTTTTGGGAGGGTGCCCTATGAGCAGCTATCATTTTTTTGCAATAATGTCCAGGATGAAATACATCAACCGCTGGTCACTGATGAACAATACCAGACTTGAAAATATCAGCGAGCACAGCCTAACTGTAGCTATGCTTGCCCATGCCCTGGCAATAATAAATAACAAGCGATTTGGCGGACATATCGACCCCGAACACGCCGCTACTATCGCCCTTTTCCACGACTGCACCGAAATAATCACCGGTGACCTGCCGACGCCTATCAAATATTCCAGCAAAAGCATGAGAAACGCCTACAAGGACATCGAGTCAGAGGCAGCCCATCAGCTTATCAGCACCCTGCCCGACTATATGAAGGAGGAATATGAGCGCCTGCTCAATCCTCAGGATACCGATTCCTACACACTGAAGCTTGTCAAAGCAGCCGATAAGCTCTCGGCATTGATAAAGTGCATCGAAGAGGAAAGGCTTGGCAACACTGAGTTTGAGAGAGCCGGCGCAGGACTCCTTGAAGCTCTCAAGGGAATGGAGCTGCCTGAGCTGGATGTATTTATGGAGGATTTTTTGCCATCCTATTATTTGTCGCTGGACGAACAGAACATTGCTTTGTGATATCACGGAATAATCAACAATATTAGCCTTGCTGGAAATAAAAAAATATAGAACACGACATTTTTTAAAAAAACTATTTGCTAAACTGCAATTTTTGATATATAATAGTTGATACGTTGAAATGCGCACTGACCGCAGGTCTGTCACCCCACAGACCGGAAGGAGGCTGTAATATGTCAACCGATAACAACGGATACAATAAGCGCAGAAAACAGTCACGAGGCACTACAGAAGTGTATTATGTCAAAAACGGAGACGCCCCCGGCACTGTCTCCACAAACACATATAGCCGCAAAAAAAGCAGGTCTCAGCAGGGTGCTTTGCCTGAAAAAGAAAGAAAAGCATCGGCAATGCGCACTAAGCTGCGCAAGCGCAGGGTCGCCATCAACGTGGTCGCTTCCCTTTTGGGAGCACTGCTGATAATCGCAGGAACCGGCTGCCTGATAATGTATGTATATTTCCACAGGATCAATTATCAGGAGATCTCCGTAGATGACGGAAAAAGCTCACAGTCGACAATCAGCAACCCAAAGGGAAAGACCGACACCGACCAGATAGACACCTATGACGGCGAGCTTCTCAACGACCCGATGGTGCTCAACATCATGCTTTTTGGAGAGGATACCAGAGCTAACGCCACCACTGCCGGAAACTCCGACACTATGGTTATTTTTTCTATTGACACAAGGCACAAAAAGCTCAAGATGCTTTCCCTCATGCGTGACACCTTTGTTGACATTCCGGGTTATGGCGAAAACCGTCTCAACGCCGCCTACACCTATGGAGGCGCAGGTCTGACCGTCAGCACCATACAAAAGAATTACGGCATAAAGATAGACCGTTACGCAGTAGTTGACTTTTCGAGCTTTAAGTATATTATCAACACCATTGGCGGAATTGATGTAGAGCTTACTCCCGAGGAGGTTGACTATATCAACTGGCAGACCTGGATAAACGATCAGCCGGAATACTCTGAGGCTGACCCCTATTACAAGGAGGACATCCGTACAAATCTCCGTTATGTGTGGATGAACACCGTCCCGGAAGAGGACAAGCCCATCAACAAAAACAATCTGAATTTTGTCACTGACGATGACGGAAAAACTCACGCAACTGTACATCTCAATGGCCGTCAGGCTCTGTGGCACGCCAGGAACCGCGGCGAGGACGGAATCTGCAGCGGCGACGACTTTACACGCACCCAGCGCCAGCGTGAGGTCATCAGTATTATCATCAACCAGCTCAAGCGTTCTGACATTCCCACTATTTTGTCAGTGATATATGAGATAGGGCCGATGATCACTACTAACATCAAGACATCGGAGATCACTGCGCTTGCCTCGGATATTTCCACCTATCTGTCCTATAACATAGTTTCAGAGGCTGCGCCCAGCGTCAACTCCATCAGCACGACATTCTACTTCTCATCAGAAGAGCATCCCATCTATATTAACGGAATGTTCTCGTCGGTAATACTCATTCAAAACTGGAACGATTTCCGGCAGCAGGTAGCCGAGTTCATCTATGAGGAACAGGTCGCCCGAAGCTCGTAGATGTTCCCAAAGACGATAAATCAAAAGTTCTGGCGGCAAGCCACTGCACCGACGTCAGATGCAAACGGAAGCTTGTTCCGCATAATCGCAAAAAAAGAAAAATAAAATTCAACCCCGTATTCTCATCGAATACGGGGTTTTTCTGCAGACCGAAGCGCATTATTCACTATTCACTATTCGTTATTCCCTGAGCCCCTCGGCTTTAGCCGTGGGACGTTTCTTTAGTCGGCTATCAGAGGCATGAGCTCCATTACGCCCTCGGTAGACTTCAGCCGTGACTCATGGAAGGACACCGCAAAGCAAACGGAAAGTGAATCGCCTAAATGCGTTACATCCAGCGCACTGCTGAAAAATACATTCCTGTTTATCCGATCGATGCCAAAAGAACCAAAGCTGAGATAGCGGTTCATATCCGGAATGCGCTGTGTGACCTTGCTGACCTGTTCATCGGTAATGTCGGAGAACAGAATGTGCATAATGCAAATCTGAGCGGTGTCGTCGGTCAGATGCTCGACGGTAATGTTGAAATACTCCGCAAGATCCTTTTCCTTATCCTCATATTCCATGACCATGACCGGGACGCCCTCACAGTCGATCACATCGCCGGCACAGCCGTTTTTCCTGAGAAACCCGCACAAAGCTTCAAGCAAGCCTTTATCCTTCTGAACATTCATATCATTCGCCCTCCCCTGTATCATTTACGGCAGTCAGCACCTCATCAAAGTCACACTCGCCCTTGATGAATCTGTAGAGCCACATTTCCGCACCGGATATCTGATTCTGGATCAGATCGATGTTGTGCACCGCCTGCATTGCAATAGAATGAGCACTCATCCTGTCATGGGCATAAAACCCAAGATTGAATACAACAGCGTTCATGTCCTTGACAAGCACAAAGTTGCCGATTATCATACCCAGGTTGATATCGCAGATCAGCTGGTTAAGCTGATCAAACAGCTCCGGCTCTACCTGAGTAAAGGCGATATACATGATATCCGTAAGATAAACTCCCTCGGATTCCTCTATGGAAAGGGTAAAGCCCACCGCCTTTTCTGCATCGTAAGGCGAAGCCATGCCAAGGGTCAGCACAGGGCCGTCCTCACCCTGCTCAATCGTGACGTCAGCTACATCACGTTCCTTTTTGGCAGATATAATGTCAAGTATTTCGCTGATCTTCTTTTCACTCATTATTAGTGCCTCCTTTAATTCAAGTGCTATATTTATGCCTGTCATCCGCCGTCGCTCACAAGCTTTGCCAGGGATGAATTCTTATAGGACAGATCCTCAGTGACCTCCTTGATGATCTTGATATAATCCGGGAAAACTATATCGTCATCCTCACCGCTCAGCTCTATCTCGGCTATTGCCTTGTCCTTCCAGAAGGGATAAACGTCTATCTCAAAATACTGATTTTTGTATGTGAGACAATACCTGTCCTTCCTGATCTGTCTTTTTGAGGTATCCGCATTCATCAGCAA
Source organism: uncultured Ruminococcus sp. (assembly GCA_902768825.1). Lineage (GTDB taxonomy): Bacteria > Bacillota > Clostridia > Oscillospirales > Acutalibacteraceae > UBA1213. The sequence continues at coordinate 50,238 of CACXMR010000003.1, read as the reverse complement.
TGCAAGATATTCATCCTTTGACAGCCTGTCCTCTATCTCAACGCATTTCATCCCGCTTATCCTGCGCTTGATGGTCTTGAAATAGATGTAGCTGCCTTCTATTCCACGCTGACGCACCCGCACCTCTTCGCCGTCGGGAGAGTTAAGATAAGTCTGTATGATCTCCACCCTCTGACAGTTATCAAGAGAACGGAGCAGGTCTATATCAGGATATTCTATCAGAAACTTCCTCTCGGTCTCGTAGGGCTCAGGCTCTCCGAGAAATCCTGTGATCTCCTGGAGCAGTTTTTTCATCTTGCCGTCAAAATCCTCAGAATTGTCAATCACTCTCAGATGAGGATGTCCTGTCCATGCGGAAATTATCTTGTCGTCGATCAAAGCCGCCTGCTCCGGGGTCTCGGTCCTTGCAGAATTATTCGATGTGGTATAAAACTCCGCCGCACCCTTTGCCGCCGTCACCAGATGGAACACCCCGTCATAGGTGTCCCTCAGCTCTACCTCGTTGGTCCCGATGTCCCGCATAACCTCAGCAAACTCATCAGGAGCCATATATGCCTTGTTGTCAATGGTTCCCCTGTCGCAGACTATCAGAATCTTTTCATCGGGCATAGAAAGGGCCGCATTCTCAAAGATCTTTTCCTTTTCCATCTGCAGCCTGATCTGACAGGTCTGATAAGCCTTATTTGACCCGCAGGTCCAGGGTGCGACGCCGCCCTTGATAAGCTCCGTAGCCGTTTCGGATACAAATAGCACCCGATAACCAAGCTCCGTGAAATAAGACTGCATCCTGCTCATAGCCGTAGACTTTCCCCCGCAGGGTCCGCCGGTTATTACTATCTTCTTGATTTTCCCTTCCATATTGGCCTCCGCAGCAGTTGTTTGTATCCATTGGACATATTGATTATAGCATTTCATAAAATAATATGCAAGACAAACATTTTCCTCAGCGAAGGTCTGACGCAAAACGGGCACACCATCTCCCGCCACATTCACCTGCCGGAGCCTAACCACGGATATATTTAGAATAATGCAAACGGAAAGTAATTTTGCTGTTTTCAGTTTTTCTGACCGCCAGTTTTTATTTTATAGAATAAAGAAAAAAGATATTTGCACAGGCGCGGAAAAAGAAATATCGCGTCCGACAAAAGTCGAACGCGAATCGGGTGCGGCGGCTCGCCGCTTCTGCCGGTAGTGGGACTCGAACCCACACGGTGTTGCCACCAACAGATTTTGAGTCTGCATCGTCTGCCATTCCGACACACCGGCATTAAAATCGTACAATTAATTATATAATACAGCAGCAGATTTGTCAAGTTTTTATTTTATCGGCGCTTATAAAAAACCTCACCTGCATGCATCCGCGATAGATCAAAGATTGAAAATATTAGAAAATCAAAGAAATAATTAGAAAAACAAAGAATACAGGACATTTAAAGGACTATTGCACCAATATTTGACTTATTCTGACTTTGACCTTTTCTGACTATAAGGTTATAATATAAGCACAAGGTCAAAGAAAGTCAAAGACAAATCAAACACCCGATTGTCTGAACTTTCGCAGAATGGGAAGTGATAACCATGAAAATGAGCGACATAGTGGCCAGATACATAATGGATATGCTGGATGAAAAGGACGGCAATGCGGAGATCCAGAGAAACGAGCTTGCCGGACTGTTGGGATGTGTGCCAAGCCAGATCAACTACGTAATATCGTCAAGATTTACGCCCGAACAGGGGTATATTGTAGAGAGCAGACGTGGCGGCGGCGGTTATATCAGGATAACACGCATCACCACCGACAGGAGAATAGCCATAATGCACGTGGTCAATTCCATCGGAGACAGGATATCCGAAGGGATGGCCGGGACCATACTTGAAAATATGGCGGGAAGGCAGCTCATTGATACCTATGAAAAAATGCTGATAATGTCCGCACTGTCCGACAAGGCATATAAAAACGTCCCACAGGAATCAAGGGACCTGCTGAGGGCGTCGATCATGAAAAATATGCTGGTGACCATAGTGGTGCTGCAGACTTAATGAATCCCTTGACAATCAGTAACGCAATAAAAAGAATGGAGGAGATATTATGTTATGTCAGTCATGTGAAAAAAAGCAAGCTACGACACACATCAAAACAATTATGAACGGTGAGCTGAAGGAGTATCGCCTGTGCAGCGACTGCGCTAAGAAGTATGGTTATGGTTCATTTCTCGGTGACGTGGGGTTTGACCTTGACAAGCTCTTCGGCAGCTTTATGGACGGCATCGGCACGACCAAGACAAAAAAGCGCTGTCAGTGCTGCGGCAGCAGCTTTGAGGATATCGCAAGAAGCGGCAAGGTAGGCTGTGCAGAGTGTTATGATACCTTTTATGACGAGCTGCTCCCTTCTGTAAGAAGGATACACGGCAGGACGTCCCACACAGGAAAGCTCGCTCACTCGGCAGGCACCGGCGTCAAGATCAAAAACGAGATAGCCAAGTGCAAATCAGAGCTTGAGCAGGCGATCAAGTCCCAGGAGTTTGAAAAGGCCGCCGAGCTGAGGGACCGTATCAGAGAGCTGGAAAAGAACTTTAGCTCAGAAGGAAAGGAGTGATCTGTATGTCAGAAAAGAAATATACCGATCTGAGAGATGTAAGCGATGTGGTGATCAGCACCAGGATAAGATTTGCAAGGAACCTGAGGGAATACCCCTTCCCCTGCAGACTCAGCGACGAGAAGAAACGCAAGGTAGCGTCCATCGTCAAAGAGGCAGTGCTGGACGGCCACTCCGCCATATCCCACCGTTTCCGCTATATACAGATGTCGGAGCTCACTCAGGAGGAAGCGGTGTCCCTTGTGGAAAGGCACCTTGTAAGCCCTGAGTTTATTTCTGACAGGCAAGGCAGAGGTCTGCTGCTGCTGGATGATGAATCGGTCAGCATTATGATTAACGAAGAGGATCATGTAAGGATACAGGTGATCGACCAGGGCATGAAGTTGAACGAGGCTTATGAGCTTGCGGACAAGATAGATACCCTGCTGGATGAAAGCCTTAACTTTGCGTTTAATGAAAAGCTTGGTTATCTGACCCAATGCCCCACCAATATCGGCACCGGAATGAGAGCTTCCCTGATGCTTCACCTGCCGGCTCTTCAGGAGAGCGGAGCCATGGGCAAGATATCCGCCAGCCTGTCAAAGCTCGGGATCGTGCTGAGAGGTCTTTATGGCGAAGGCACAGAGCCCAGCGGGGCGATCTATCAGCTCTCAAATCAGGTCACACTTGGCATAACCGAGCGGGAGGCGGTCAAAAACCTCAACGATATCGCCATGCAGCTTGTGCAGCAGGAGAGGAACGCAAGGGAAGCCATGTCCGAAAGCATAAACGTACTGGATGACATCTACAGGTCCTATGGCATATTGATGTATGCAAAGCTTGTGAGCAACAACGAATGTATGAAGCTGCTTTCAAATGTGCGTTTCGGCGTGGAGATGGGCTATTTTGAGATAGACTTTGACACGATAAACCGACTCTTTATTGAGATACAGCCCGCCACCCTGATGAAGAACATCGGCAAAAAGCTAACTCCTGCCGAGAGGGATCATATCAGAGCAGAGTTGGTCAAGACAGCCCTCAGCCAGAAGAAAATCCCTGCAAGCAGAAGGCTTGAAACAAACTGAAACTATTGACAAAAGGATTCGTTTTTAAGTGATGGATAAGGATAGGAGGAAAGGATATGTATAAGTTCAACGGTTTTACAGAAAAGGCAAACAAGGCCATCAATCTTGCAATAGAAGGAGCTCAGGAGCTGGGACATACTTATGTAGGCAGCGAGCATATCCTGCTGGGTCTCCTGCGCTGCGGCGACGGAGCGGCATTTACTGTCCTGGATAACAGCGGCGCCAATGAAAAGGATCTGGTAAGGCTCATCTCCGAAAACATAGGCGTTGGGGACAAAACCAGGCTCACACCCCAGGATTTTACTCCCAGGACAAAGCAGGTGCTTCAGAATGCGGTAGTGCAGGCTTCAAGAATGGGTCACAGCTATGTGGGCACCGAACACATTCTCATGGCGCTGATCTCTGATGAACAGAATTATGCGGTCAGGTTCCTTGTGATGATGGATGTTTCCGGCAAGGATATCGTCCGTGGTCTGAATGAGATACTGGGACAGCAGGAGGAGGCCGATGAGGGCGATTACCCCCAGAATGACGGTCTGAGGAAGTCCGCTGACGCAAAGGGCGGCAGCACCAAGATGCTGGATAAATTCGGGCGTGATCTGACCGCTGCGGCAGCCAAGGGCGAAATCGACCCTGTGATCGGCAGACAGGAGGAAATAGAAAGAGTAATCCAGATCCTGTCCAGACGCACAAAGAACAACCCCTGCCTCATCGGAGAACCCGGCGTGGGCAAAACTGCCGTGGCTGAGGGCCTTGCACTCAAAATCTTCAGCGGTGAAGTGCCTGAGCCTCTCAAGGATAAGCGGATAGTGGCTCTTGATCTGACCAGCATGATCGCCGGAACAAAATATCGTGGCGACTTTGAGGACAGGATCAGCAATGCCATTGACGAGGTAAAAAAGGCCGGAAACGTGATACTCTTCATCGATGAGCTGCACACGATTATCGGTGCAGGTTCGGCAGAAGGTTCGACTGACACGGCAAACATCCTCAAGCCCTCTCTTGCAAGGGGTGACTTTCAGGTTATCGGAGCCACCACCATCAACGAATACAGAAAATACATCGAAAAGGACCCTGCTCTTGAAAGACGTTTCCAGCCGGTCACTGTGGGCGAACCCTCAGAGGATGAGGCTGTTGAGATACTCAAGGGTCTGCGGGACAGATATGAAGCCCATCACAAGGTCAAGATCAGCGATGAGGCTATCGATGCGGCGGTAAAGCTTTCTTCACGCTATATCGCAGACAGGTTCCTGCCGGATAAGGCCATCGACCTGATAGACGAGGCTTCCTCAAGGGTGCGTCTCAGAGCCTATACCGCTCCGGATGATCTCCAGGAGACGGAAAACCGGATCAAGACTCTGGAAAAAGAAAAGGCCGAGGCGGTCAATTCTCAGGATTTTGAGAGAGCCGCAAAGATCAGGGATGAAGAGCGCAAGCTCAGAGAAGAACTTGAAAACAGGAAAAAGGAATGGCAGGCAAAGAATGAGCATAAAAACGGCGAGGTAACGGCAGAGGATATTGCTCAGATCGTTTCCAGCTGGACGGGCGTGCCTGTGGTACAGCTCACGGAGGAGGAAAGCGAGAGGCTCCTGAAGCTTGAGGATATCCTTCACCAGAGGCTCATCGGTCAGAACGAAGCTGTCAGCGCCGTGTCAAGGGCAATCCGCAGGGGCCGTGTGGGACTTAAAGACCCCAACAGACCTGTAGGCTCCTTCATATTCCTGGGACCTACCGGTGTGGGCAAAACAGAGCTTTGCAAAGCCCTTGCCCAGGCAATGTTCGGGGATGAAAACGCCATGATCCGCTTTGATATGTCTGAATATATGGAAAAGCACACCGTCTCAAAGCTCATAGGTTCACCTCCGGGATATGTGGGCTTTGACGAGGGCGGTCAGCTCACTGAGGCTGTCAGGAGACGTCCCTATTCGGTACTGCTCTTTGACGAGATAGAAAAGGCTCATCCGGATGTGTTCAATATGCTTCTCCAGATTTTGGATGACGGACGGCTGACGGATTCCAAGGGAAGGCACGTGAGCTTCAAAAACACGGTGATAATCATGACCTCAAACGTAGGCGCAAGGCTCATCACCGAAAAGCAGACAAGTCTCGGGTTCTTTGGCGGCGAAGAAAGCCCTGTGCATGACGAGGAAGCCATCCGGGAGTCGGTGCTCTCAGAACTGAAAAAGGTGTTTAAGCCGGAATTCCTGAACCGTGTCGATGACATTATCGTATTTAACAAGCTGACCTCTGAGGATATATGCAAGATAGCCAAAAACCTGCTTGCTTCTCTCTCCACAAGGCTTGCAGATATCGGCATCAAGGCAGAATTCACCGATGCCGCAGTCAAGGCTGTAGCGGATGAGGGCTTTGATGAGGTTTATGGAGCACGACCCCTGAAACGTGCGATTCAGTCAAGGATCGAGGATGCCATTTCTGAGAAGATACTTGATGGCTCGGTCAAGGCAGGAGAAACTGTGACCTGCGACTACTCGGAGGGAAAGTTCGTTATCAGGGGGACTATTGCGTAAAAGTCCCCCTGACAACCCCGAAAACGCTGTTCGCAGTGACAGATAAACGAACCATGACTGTACGCTTGCGGTTGATACTATTATCACGCTGAAACAAAAGTATTGCTCCACAATGACTATCAATACGAAAGCGTCACCGACAATCTGCCACCAAGAAAAGTGCCTGATTCCTACCGGAATCAGGCTTTTATCTTATATATTGGTGAGCTTCGCTCCCCAAACCCCTTAGCATGGACGCCGTCCCTGCACCCTGCAGCCTTTTCAAAGGCTGGCGAAACTTGCGGCAAGCTACCGCTCCCAATTTTGCGGGATAGCCTCTCTGACATATTAATTCAGTGTCCGCGAGAAGGTCAGTTACAAGAAATATTATCTGACAATGCGAAATCGGGAGTTCAGGCTCTGCGCCGTCGAGGACTCAAAGCTATCAGCTATTCCTTCACTGACCAGTAGTCTGCCGTCTGCCGTCAGCATCACAAAGTCAAAACTATAACCGCTCCCCCGCCAGAAATCCACCGCCTTTTCTTCACCCATGACAAAAAGCGCAGTGGATAACCCATCCGCAAGGGTGCCGTCCTCGCTGATAATAGTAACCGAAAGCAGGCCGCTGTCCGCAGGATAGCCGGTTTTCATGTCCATAATATGGTGATATTTCTTCCCGCTCTCATCGGTAAAGAATCTCTCATACCCTCCCGATGTGATAACAGACTTATCCCTGACGCTTACGATCCCAAGCAGACTTGTGCTGTCATCAGGCTTTTCGGGGTCTGTGATGCCGCATCGCCACAAGCTGCCATCGGGTTTTGTCCTGTAGCATGCCACATTCCCACCAAGGGAAACCATGCCTGAGGTTACTCCGTTATCTTCAAATATCTTCATTATCCGGTCGCTTGTATATCCCTTGGCAATGCCCCCGAGATCAATACTCTGAGACTTTCCCAGAATAAGCCTGTTTCCGTCAAGCCTGAGCTTGTCGCTCCCGCATTGTGAAAGCACCTCTCTGATTCTGCCTTCCTCAGGGACAGCCGCATTGCCTCCTGCAAAACCCCACAGCTTCATCAGGGGATAGACGGTGATATCGTATGCTCCCTCGGTGCTTTTGTAAAACTCAAGAGAACGCCTGACAAGAAAGAGGGCGTCCTCCGAAAGCTCCCCCTCCCCATTGAGATTTATCATCCCGATCTCGCTCTGACCGCTCCCGGCGGACAACAGCGCATCGAGCCTGTTGATCTCAGCAACAGCCTGATCTACCGCAGTCTGAGCCGTTTTGCCGGTTGCCCTAATAATCATTACAGTGTCCATGGCAAACACCTCACGCTGGACGGTGTCATCACTGCCATCCGCACCCTGTCCGTGAGTGCATGAACAGGTGCATAGCACGACTATAACCAATGCAATTATCCACAGCTTATTCCTCACCGCTTTTCCCCCCTGCAAACAGTCTCTCCGGCAGTCTTTTTACAAGCATACCGCCCAGCATTCCGATAAGCGCACCGGTGATCAGTCCCGTAAACCACAACACACAAAGATACCAGCCGATCCCGGCAGTGCTCATCATTATCATAGCCGCCACTATCTGCCCAACATTGTGAGCCACACCTCCGGCAATGCTGACAGTTACCAGCCTGAGCCTTCCGCTGTGCCTTAACAGTATCATAACTGCGGTGGAGAGCATTCCCCCCGCAAGGCTGTAAACAAACGAAGCAAAGCTTCCAAACAGCACCGACACCAGCACTATCCTCAAAAGGTTTATGGTCAAAGCAGGGACACTGCCCATGCGGTAAAGCGCCACCAGCACAACGATATTTGTCAGCCCCAGCTTCATCCCCGGAAAGGCAAAAAAGGCCGGAATAAGGGCTTCCACATAGCTGAGTATCAGTGCAAGTGCTGTCAGCATCCCAAACAAAGCGACCTTTCTGACAGCCTGACTCTTGTTTTTCTTTTTCATTTTCTCACTTCACAAACACGTCAATATCATTGCCATCACCGGCATCCCCTGTAATCTCCACCACGATTCTGTGAGGCAGACATATCACCGACTGGCCCACACGGCTGATACTTCCGGTGCGTATGCACAGTCCGTCGGGGCAGTCCGCCTCGGCTATATAAGCTTCACCGTTTTTTATCACCAGCAGGTTAGTGCCACCCCCGGCCCCGCTGAGTCTGATGCTCCTGTCCTGACTGAGACTATATCGTGCGCAGATCTTTCCGTCAATGCGCACCTCTGCAGTCTTACCCTTGCCCGAAAACAGAAACACACCCAAAGCTATCGCCGCTCCCACGAGAACCAGCAGCGCAACCACTATGATATCCGCCCTGATGCCGGCAAATTTTTTCTTATTACTGTTATTCATACAAATCTGTCCTTTACAAAGCACAAACAGGCTGCCTTAAAGCAAGGCGCCTGTTTTATTTTACACTACTATGCTCTATAATTCAAGCGGCGGCTGCACAGAGCACCCAAGGGTAGTTGACTGTTCACGGTTGGTAGTTGTTCCGAAAGACTACAACACAAAAGTTTCGGCGGCAAGCTGCCCCTCGTAGGAGGTTCGGAGGACGAAGTCCTCTGACACTGATTTATGCCCTCACATTTCTATGGTCACTCTGGTTTTTCTGAACCAATAATCCAGCTGAATGATATAGGCGAGTATCTGAGGAGCCCGCATGAGCTGGCCATACCAGGGGGATGAAATCTTTTCCGGATCGTTGATGATCGCTTCCACACCGCTTGGCTCCAGAATGCCATACAAGGGAGAACTGTGATCCTTTATTATATTCCTGACGGCATCGGCGCAGAGCCTGAAGTACATAGGGTCATGGGTCTTGGGATAGGGACTCTTTTTCCTGTCGATAATGCTGTCGGGCAGAAGTCCCCTGAAGGCTTCTCTGACAATGCCCTTTTCCCTGCCGTTCATGGCCTTTATCTCCCAGGGAAGATTATAGGCATAGTCCACTATCCTATAGTCGCAGAAGGGCACCCTGACCTCAAGGCCGTTATACATGGACATTCTGTCTTTTCTGTCCAGCAGGGTCTGCATAAACCAATAGAAATTTAGTGAAAACATCTCTCTCATGCGCCTGTCTGTGGGGGAATCCGTGGGCAGCTTGTCGGTGTGGACGCAGGTGTCCAGATATTTCTGGCGAACATACTCTTCCCCACGGGGCAGCAGACCGCCCTTGAGTATCGACCTGCGCACCGCAAGGGACCGTGACCAGGGAAAGGTATCTTCAAACAGCACATCCCTGTTGTGGTACCAGGGGTAACCGCCAAAGAGTTCATCGGCGCACTCCCCTGACAGGGCAACCGTAAAGTCCTCCTTTATCACTCCGCAGAAGAGAAGCAGCGAAGCATCCACATCCGTCATGCCGGGAAGATCCCGGGCGTCCACCGCCAGCTTCAGGCTGCGGAAGAGAAGGTCGTTGTTTATGGTGACGTTATGGTGCTGAGAGCCGATGGCGTCGGTCATTATCCCGATGAAATCACTATCCGGAGTGGGCTGAAAAACACTGCTGCGAAAGTACCTTCGGTTATCCTTGTAGTCCACAGAATAGGTATTTATTGCTCCCCTGCCCTCACGGCGGTATTTTTCCGAGGCAATATATGAGATTATGCTTGAGTCAAGACCTCCGGACAAAAAACAGCAAAGCGGCACATCTGACACTAACTGCCGCTCTACAGAGTCGGTGATGAGGGAACGCACATTCTCAATGCTATTTTCGGGACTATCATTGTGCTCATGGGCCGTAAGTGTATAATAGCGCCGGCGCAGCAGCCTTTTGCCGTCAAAGCTTGCCCACTCTCCGGGAAGCAGCTCTCCTATATCCTTGAATACTCCCTGTCCGAGAGTCCTGCCCGGACCGATAAGCAGCAGCTCGGTCATGCCCTCCTCGTTTATCACGGGCTTGACCAGCGGATTTTGCAGCAGGGTGTTTATTTCCGAGGCAAAAATCAGCCCCTCATTGTATTGATAAAAAAACAATGGCTTTACGCCTATCCTGTCCCTTGAAAGGAATAGCTTCTCCCTTGACCTGTCCCATATGCCAAAGGCAAAAATCCCGTTGAGATGCTCAGAACAGCTCTCTCCCCAGTGCATATACGCAGTCAGCACTACCTCTGTGTCACTTTTGGTGCTGAAGCTCCACCCCAGAGAAATAAGCTCGGCTCTCAGCTCAGAGGTATTATACAGCTCACCGTTATAGACTATGGTATAGCTGTCTGCACCCCTCTGCTTTGTCATAGGCTGTGCTCCGTTTTCTACATCTATTACCGCAAGCCTCCGGTGTATAAGACAAATATGATCTTTTGTCATGGTTCCGCTGTCATCAGGTCCTCTGCGCCCAAGGCTTTCCGACATCCGGTCAATTATGAGCTTTTGCTCCCTCAGATCTCTGTGCTTATCAAACCAACCCGCTATACCGCACATAGGCCGCCTCCGTAATGTATTGTCAGTTTTTTGTGCTCCTTATTCTCAGCGACAGAACAAATATCACACACATCAAAACAAGAGCTGCCGCACCTGTTGCGGACACGGCGCCATATTCCAATTCAAAACCGCCAAGGGTCAGTGACGCTTCTCTGTCAGGCTGATAAAACAGACACACAATATATACTATTACGGATGAAAGAAATGCGTTCATCAGTCTGAACACAAAAAACCGTAGCTTGCTCAACGGTATGTCCCCCAGAATCGAAAATATCTGAAAGTGTACGCACAAGCCGCCAAACCCCACCGCAAAGGAAAACAACCACAGAGGACAGCCGCCGCTGCCGATACTGCTGCAGGCCCTCGTGACCTCAAGGATGACATAAAGGATGTTTTGGGATAGGGGGATGTCGGCACCCAGAGCACCCAGCATTCCCGACAGAAGCTCACTTATCCCCATAACCTCACAAAGAGATATGATAACCCCAAACAAAGCAACCATCGCAGACAGACCTATGATGGAAACAGCCCCATCTGAGCAGGACATGACAAACGCTTCCAGCGGAGAGACCTTTGCTTTTGGTGCTTTGGAGCGGTGGCTCTCCTTTGAAGAAATGCCTTTTTTGTGGGAATATATTCTTCCTGAAACAATGCCCAATATTATCCCTGACAGAACCTGGGATAAATATAATATCAGCCCCAGCAGCGACTCGTGCAGCAAAAGAGTGCCCACTCCCGTCACAAGGAAGGCAGGGCCTGAGCACACACAAAAGGTCATCATCTGCTCTGCCTGGGCGGAATCTATCTTGCCCTCATCATAGAGCAGCCTTACACATTTCGCCCCCACCGGAAAGCCGCCCAAAAAGCTAAGGATCAACGCTACAGATGCGTCCCGGGGCAGCCTAAACAAAAAGCCGTTTATGGGTGCAAGGAGCCTTGCCGGTCTGTCTAAGGCGCCGGACCTGATGAGAAAGGATGAAATCACCATAAAGGGAAACAGTGAGGGTATGAGTATCTGTGCAGCGCTTGTCAGACCGGACTTAACGCCCTCAGTGACCGCCCCGGAAAAAATCAGCAGGGCAGCCACCGCCGCCCCTGCCGTCAGCGTTATCACAAGAGTCTTTATTCCTGATATTACCCCATATCTCATAGTATCACCCGATTAATTATATGCCCCTGGTGATTATTATATTTGCCGCTGCATAGAATAGTTTTGACGAAATCGAGGTGAGCTGATGAAGAAGAAGCCAAACAAACCCAAGTCTCCGTTATCTGTGCTTATGGCTCACATGGGGACTGTGCACATGGATATCAGCGGCAACCGTGAGGTGGTTTTTGAAGGGAACAAGGGGATACTCGAATACAGCAGCAGCTCCATCAGGATAAATGCCGGGAAGTATATAGTGGTATTCAAGGGCAGAGAGCTTCAGATCAGAAGCATGAACGCCTGCGATCTTGTGATATGGGGGTTTATCACCTCTATTGAATATGTGTTCTGAGGTGAGACGATGATAGTAGTCAGGCTGCTCAAATGGCTTACAGGTTATGTGAGGCTGATGGTCAGAGGGAGTTTCCCTGAGCACTTTGTCAACCTTGCGTCAAGGAAGGGAGTAAACCTGTGGAGCATGGAAAAATGCAACGAAGGCATTGCTATGTTTGCAAAGAGAGGTGAGCTGCAATACCTGGGTGAGATAGCTGACAAAACCGAATGTGACCTACATATCCTGAAGGAATACGGGCTGCCTTACCTGATTAAAAAATACAGAAACCGATGCGGTCTGATGGCAGGGCTTGTCATCTCGGCAGGGCTGTGCTTTTATATGTCGGGCTTCGTCTGGAACATCAGCGTGGATGTTCCGGACAGTATTAACGAGTATGAGATAAGGGCACTTCTGCGGGAATATGGGGTTTATGAGGGCACAAGGAGCGGCAGCATCGACACCGATGCTGTTGTGGATCAGATCTGTTCTAACGACAACAGGATTAGCTGGATGACCATTAATATCATGGGCACGGACGCCCAGATAAGGCTCAGTCAGCGGGTAAAAAGAAACAAAACCAATATGTCTGCAACAGGCTTCAGCAATCTGAAATCCACCGCCGATGGCACTGTGACCAAAGTGAATGTATATAACGGCACCGCCAACGTAAGCCCCGGCGACGGCATAAGAAAAAACCAGCTCCTTGTAAGCGGTCTTGTGGAATATACTAACGGCAAGACCGTCCTGACTGACGCCGAAGCGATCGTGCTTGCAAGGACCCACAGAAACGTGCTCATCAGCCTCCCTAAAACCATGGAGTTAAGCTCCCCCACCAGTGCAGCCTGTCTGAGAGATATCAGGATTTTTGGGCTGACCCTCCCCCTGTCCCTGAACACCAGGCCTGACGGGACCCTGACAAAGCAGGTAAAGCACAGTGTATTTAACATTCTCGGTCACAGCATACCCATAGAGATAAACGAGGAGCTTTGGCAATGCTATGAAAAAAAGCCCGCCGCCCTTGACCGGCAGCAGGCTGAAACAATTCTTCGCAACAGACTTTCTCTCTATGAATTTTTTATGCTCTCCTCATCGGACAGGGCAAGGATAATCCACAAAAGCCTTACCATCACTGAAGGCTCCGACTGCTTTACCCTCAAAGCGGACTATGACCTGGAAGAAAACGTCTGTCAGCGGGTCATGGTCCCGACAGAGCTTGAAAGCGATTGAAGCGGGGTTTTTCATTCGTCCCCCGAAGAACTTTCCTCCGTAAGTTTTGCCGCTGCTTCTGAGGGAATGCGTCCCAACTTTTTGACATGGTTTCCTATGATCTCAGACACATCGCTGACAGCGATAAACGCCGAGGAATCTATCCCCTTTATTATTTCCTTCAGTTCATGGATCTCAAACCTTGTAAGCACGCAGTAAAGTATGACCTTTTTGCCACTGACAAGACCCTCGCCCTCCATAATGGTGACAGTTCTGCCAAGGCGCTGATAGATCTGTTCGGCGATCACCTTTGCGTCATCGGTGATTATCATGGCTGCCTTGGTCTTGTCCATGCCGGACTCAACGATATCCAGCACCTTTGAGGTGATAAAATAGGTGAGCAGGCTATACATTGCCCTGTCAATGCCCATGATTATGCCCACCAAGGAAAAGATGATTATGTTGAAGATAAGCACGGTCTGCCCCACCGGAAGCTTGAATTTCTTATTAAGAAGGATCGCCACTGTTTCAGTGCCGTCAAGACAGCCGCCAAAACGTATGACAAGACCCACTCCGATGCCGAGTATCACTCCTCCGAAGCTCACTGCCAGGAGATATTCCGTTGTGACGTTTTTCATGGGCGCAAAAACCTCAAGGAATATGGAAAAAATCAGCATTGCATAGGCGGCCTTGACAATAAAGAGCTTGCCCATCTTGCGGGAGCCGATAATCAGGAAAGGAATATTCAGCCCCACAGTAAACACACCCAGGGGCAGGCCTGTGAGATGGTTTACGATAATGCCGATACCCACCACACCGCCGTCAAGGATAGTGCAGGGCACCAGAAATTCCTCAATGGCAAAGGCGGCTATGACTGCTCCCAGGGAAATTCCAAGGAAATCAATAAGTAATCTTAAAATACTCTTTTTTTCAGCCTTCAAGGTCTGACCTCCCCTCGTTGTTTATGCATTAAAACTAAAGATCCCAATCGGGCACATAGGATTCCTTTGCAGAGGAAAGCTCCTGGGCAAATCCCTCAAGCTCCAGAGCCTCAAGGTGTGAGCAAACCTTCTCATATTCCCTTTTGGTTATGCGGCGGTTGATGTCCGCAAACTCCCCTGCCCGCCCAAGGGGTAGATATTGCCCCATAAGGCTCACAAGCACTGAGGTGCCAAATTCCCGCTTTATGCAGTCAAGGACAGAGACAGAATTTTTGGTGTGCCCCGGAAGAATCAGGTGCCTGACTATGGTTCCCCTGAGCATTATCCCGGAATCGTCAAAAACAGGGCTTCCCGTCTGGCGCACCATTTCCTTTATGGCAGGGAGAGCATAGTCAAAGTAGTCCGCCGCACCGGATAGCCTTCCTGACAGGGCGGGATCGGTGTATTTCAGATCGGGAAGATAGATGTCCACCAGACCCTCAAGCCGCCTGAGAGTTTCCACCCGCTCATAACCGCTCGTATTCCAGACGATGGGCACCTTTGGGCGATAAAGCTCAAAGCAACGGATAATGCTCTCCACATAGGGCGTCGGGCTGACAAGGTTTATGTTATGCACTCCCCTGTCCTCCAGCTCTTTGATCCTGTCGCTCAGCTCCTCAACGGTCAGGAGTTTTCCCCGTCTTTTGGCGCTGATCTCATAGTTCTGGCAAAAAACGCAGGACAGAGTACAGCCCGAAAAGAAAACCGTTCCCGAACCTCTTTCGCCGCTGATGCAGGGCTCCTCCCAGTAATGAGGTGCAATCCTTGCCACTCTCGGCAAAGTGCCTGCGCCGCAGATGCCCTCTCCGTCCTCTTCATATCTTAGTGCACCGCATTGTCTCGGACAAAGCGAGCAGACGTATCCTTCCATAGGCTATCTCCTTCCGGATATAATAAAACAAGTAGATCAGATAGCCTGTCCTTTTTCAAGGACGGGCAAAACGCCTGAGATGTCAGGGGCTTACGCCCCCGACCCCCTTCAGCCTTTCGCTCTCTGCGGAGAGCGACCAATGGCTCCGCCTTTGGAAACCGCAGCCTTTGAAAAGGCTGGCGAAACTTTATTTTTTCTTCCAAATCTAATATCTTCCAAATCTAATAGTAGTATAAAATCAGGACGCCCGGATGGGGCGTCCCTTGTGATTGTCTGACAATAATGCTGACTTATTATTTTCCGTAATATGCCTTGAGATACATCTCCTTGATCTCTGACATGAGGGGATATCTGGGGTTAGCGCCTGTGCACTGGTCGTCAAAGGCACGTTCCGTCATCTCATCCAGGGATGCAAGGAAGGTCTCCTCGCTGATACCGTAATCCGCAATGGTCTTTTTGATGCCCACTGCGGCTTTCAGCTCTTCGATCTTCTGAATGAAGATCTCCAGAGTCTCATTGTCGTCCTTGCCCACAAAACCAAGGAAGCGCGCGCACTCACAGTATCTCTCCAGTGTGTGAGGATACTGATACTGAGAGAATGTGCCCATCTTTGTGGGGACGGGGTCGGCGTTGTATCTCATAACCTCAGTAAGCAGCAGTGCGTTTGCAATGCCGTGGGGAATGTGATGATAAGCGCCCAGCTTGTGTGCCATTGAGTGGCAGACTCCCAGGAAAGCGTTGGCAAACGCCATGCCCGCCATAGTCGAAGCAGTTGCCATTTTTTCCCTTGCAATGGGATCGGCGGCACCCTTTTCATAGGCTGAGGGCAGATAATCAAAGATATTCTTCATGGCCTTGAGGGCAAGACCGTCTGTATATTCCGTAGCCATAATGGAAGCATAGGCCTCCAGCGAATGAACAAGGGCGTCGATACCGGAAGCGCTGGTAAGACCCTTGGGCTGGTTCATCATGTTGTCTGCATCGATAATAGCCATATTGGGCAGCAGCTCATAATCAGCCAGAGGATACTTGATGCCTGTGGTCTCGTCAGTAATAACAGCAAAGGGCGTTACCTCGGAGCCGGTGCCTGAAGAGGTGGGAATAGCCACAAAGTAAGCCTTCTCGCCCATTCTGGGGAAGGTGTAGACTCTCTTGCGGATGTCCATGAAGTCCATTGCCATGTTGAGGAAGTCAGCGTCCGGATGCTCATAGAGCACCCACATGATCTTGCCGGCATCCATAGCCGAACCGCCGCCAAGAGCGATGATCACATCAGGCTCAAAGAGGGTCATAGCCTTTGCGCCTTCCTTTGCCGATGAAAGGGTGGGGTCAGGCTGTACATCATAGAAGCAGGTGTGCTGGATGCCCAGCTCATCAAGCTTTGCCTCAATGGGAGCCACATAACCGTTTTTGTAAAGGAAGGAGTCGGTCACGATAAATGCCTTCTTCTTGTTCATCACGGTGCCCAGCTCCTCAAGAGCCACAGGCATACAGCCCTTTTTGAAATATACCTTCTGAGGTGTCCTGAACCAGAGCATATTCTCTCTCCTCTCGGCTACGTTCTTGATATTCAGCAGATGCTTGACGCCCACATTCTCCGAAACGGAGTTGCCGCCCCAGGAACCGCAGCCCAGTGTCAATGACGGGGTAAGCATAAAGTTATAGAGATCACCGATGCCGCCCTGTGACGAGGGTGTATTTATCAGTACACGGCAGGTTTTCATTGCGTGGTAATGCTTCTCGATCTTTTCCTTCTCAGCCGGGTGCACAAACAATGAGGATGTGTGGCCATAGCCGCCGTCAGCCACAAGCCTTGCGGCCTTTTGCAGTGCCTCGTCAAAGGTTTCGGCCTTATACATGGCAAGCACAGGAGAAAGCTTCTCATGGGCAAACTCCTCGCTGATATCCACGGATTCCACCTCGCCTATGAGTATCTTTGTGCTCTCGGGAACAGTGACCCCAGCAAGCTGGGCAATCCTGAACGCCTTCTGTCCGACGATCCTTGCGTTGAGTGCGCCGTTGATAATGATGGTCTTCCTCACCTTGTCAAGCTCGTCGCCCTGCAGGAAATAACAGCCCCTGTCGGCAAACTCCTGCTTGACCTGGTCATAGATATCGGCAAGGACGGTAACACTCTGCTCAGAAGCGCAGATCATACCGTTGTCAAAGGTCTTTGAATGAATGATAGAGTTGACCGCAAGCCTTATATCGGCAGTGCTGTCGATAATGACCGGTGTATTTCCGGCACCCACGCCCAGCGCCGGTTTGCCGCTGGAATAGGCAGCCTTGACCATGCCGGGACCGCCTGTTGCAAGTATGGTGTCAGAGTTTTTCATCAGCTCATTGGTAAGCTCAAGTGAAGGCACGTCTATCCATGCTATGATATTCTCCGGTGCGCCTGCCTTGACTGCGGCATCAAGCACTATCTTTGCGGCTGCAATCGTGGATTTTTTTGCACGGGGATGAGGGCTGATAACTATGCCGTTTCTTGTTTTGAGACAGATAAGTGCCTTGAATATAGCCGTTGACGTGGGGTTAGTGGTAGGAATAACGGCACCGATCACACCGATGGGCTCTGCCACCTTTCTGATTCCGAAGGCAGGGTCATAGTCGATCACCCCGCAGGTCTTTGTGTCTCTGTAGGCGTTGTAGATATACTCCGAGGCATAATGGTTTTTGATCACCTTATCCTCCACAAGGCCCATGCCTGTTTCCTCAACCGCCATCTTAGCCAGAGGGATCCTCGCCATATTTGCAGCTATTGCGGCAGCCTTGAAGATTTTGTCCACCTGCTCCTGTGAGTATTCCGCAAACTTCCTCTGTGCTTCCCTGACCTTTTTCAGCATTTCGTTAAAGCTGTCAAGATCCTCAACCAGTCCCGTGGTCCTCTCGACCTCATTTTCATTCATAGCCATAATTCTGTCCTCCGTTTTTTATTTTTCTGTCTTTAGCAAAGACGTGTTTATCTTCCCCGATAGATTATTCCCATTTTGTGAGAGTTGATAGTTAACGAGCTACAGCTCAATTATAATGATTTGTTAAAAATTTGTCAATATCAAACTGTCACCCAAAAACAATTCATTAACAATTCATTATTTTACATATTATCTTAACATATTATCTTAACATATTATCTTAAAAAATAATATCTATTTTTTGTTCTCCCTGACCTCAATCATTTTTAGGATAGTTTTTCTCTTCAAAGTCTTGCCGTTCAGGAAAACATACTCCTCCGGGTCGCCCTTTGACAAAGGAAGCAATTCCTCGACGGTCAGGCTGTCCTCCTTTTCCTTTTCAATGCGCTGCTGATGGAGCTTGTCAGCCTCTGCCTGAAAGGGTTTGATAACGTGCTTTTCGATAGTCTGATAAGAATTGAACACCACAATATATGTAACCAAGGTAGGCAGCAGCACAGCCGTGAGCACGCCAAAAACTATAAGCAGCACCACCATTGACGGGATAGACACTGCAATGGTATAAAGCATAAATGAAAGGAACAGAAGTGCAAATATAGTCTTGAGGTGATTAGCGATTCCTTTGGTGATAAGCACAAGGGAGTTTCTGATGATATCCGTAAAGCCTATGTCCACAGACGCTGCCATCACCAGGGCCGAAAACTCCATCATCAGGAACGCAAGGGAAGTCAGAGCCATGATAATCAGGTAGACCAGCACAGGTCCCCCACCTGCTTCCCGGTTGATAGATATGATAATGAACATTCCCGAGGTGAGGGCATAAAAGAATATGGAATTGATCAAAAAGAACAGCCAGTTATCCTTGATTCCCCTGAAGAAATCCTTGACAGGTCTGACTCTGCCCTCTGAGACAAGCTTGCGGCAAACGTTAGTCAGACCGGCAAAAAACGGCGACATCAGCGGTATCAGCAAGAAGATCACAAACCAGCTCACTTCACCCTGAGTTTTTGCCAGCAGCACGAGGCCGCCAATAAAAACCGCCAGAGGAACGCAGAACATAAGGTTAACTATCAGCATCCAGCCAAAATTAGAAAAATAGCTGGTAAAAAAATCAGAAAAACCGTACTTACGGCTTGTAGAACCCGACATTATTACACTTCCTTGAGTGGTATGATTGTGTATCTATAATGATACTAATGATACTATTATTTTTTAGCCTGATTCCTCCCGGAATCAGGCAGGAATTATTATACGTTGGTGGGCTTCGCCCCCCAAACCCCTGACCAAAGGCTCCGTCTCTGGACTCCGCAAGCTTTTGAAAAAGCTTGACCAAAACTTTTGTGTTGATGTTCTTGGGTAGAACTAACAGCCGCGAGCTTTCAACAAATAAATCAGACGTTCTGTCCCCGCAAACACAGCTCCGGCAGCTTGACGCCGTAAAAGCCCCCCTGACACTAACAGTTAAAAAACAAACAGCCAGGAAAAGCAGAAGGCGCACAAAACGTCGATAATACTCGCCGCCAGCCCGAAAAGGGAAAGCTTCAGCATCCGGACCAGATAGCTGCGCATCTGCTCCCTTGGGTCGTCCCTTACAACAGGTGAACGAAATATGGAGACTGCACTGTGCAGTGAACTTTTGAAAGCACACAACGAAGCCGCCGCTATCACTGCTGAGGAAACAAAAGCCCCCGGCAGTATCACCGCAATATTATAGAGAACGCCCTTAAAGCCATAGGCTCCGTAAAGATAGCCCACGGAAAGGCCGTAGCCATAACCCTTGAAAAATGGTATCAGAACTGCTGCGAAACCTCCCCAAAGGGAAAGCCCCAGCAGGAATATTACAAGCATAAACACCGCAGCGGAAGCAAATGAGGAAACAAACGCCGACAAAACTCCCTGAGTGCACCTTAGCTCAAAATTTGTCAGAAAAATAAAGTCAAGTCTCTTCAGCGTGTCCATGTCCGCATTGCCCGAACCGAGAGCACCAAAAACAATCCCCCCAAACAGCACAAAGCAAAACAACACAAACACACTGTTCCTTCTTATTTCCTCACGGCTGACGCCCACCCAGCTTTTCAGCGGGTCAGCCGCCGTCAGACAGACATTCTTCATACACTCTCTCCTTTTCGCTCCTGAAATACTCCAACAGCCTGCTAAAGTGTATGATCATCTGCCCCTGTTTATTCTGACCCGGTGCCGTAGTAGCTCTGGGCATAACGCACTGTATCCATTGCGTCAGCACCATAAAAGTCTGCCCCTATCATATCCGCATATTCCTGGTTGAGCACTGCTCCGCCAACCATCGTCCTGATTTCAGGATCGGATTTTTTAAGCAGCTCTATAGTCTCCGCCATAGCCGGCACTGTAGTAGTCATCAGTGCACTCAGCCCGACTAACTTACAGTTGTTTTCTACTGCGCAGGAAAGCACCCTCTCCGGCGGAACATCCCTTCCAAGGTCAAACACCGTAAATCCGTAGCTTTCCATCAGCACCTTGACAATATTCTTGCCTATATCATGGATGTCTCCCTTTACCGTTGCCAGCACAACCGCTTTGCTTGTGTCGGTCTTATCGGAGGGTATCCTTTTCTTTACCTCTTCAAAAGCGGCGGAGGCGGCTTCAGCACTCATAAGCAGCTGCGGCAGATAAGCCTTTTTCTTTTCAAACGCCTCGCCTATCTCGTTGAGCGCCGGCACTATATGAAGATTGATAACATCAAGGGGCGGTGTGTTATTAAGAAGGTCTTTAGCAAAGCTCACCGCCTGATCCTTCAGCCCCTTGACAACTGAGCTCCTGAGTGAACCCTCGCTCACCGGTTGGGGTTTGCTGTCAATAGTTCCATTACCCTCGGCTGAAGCATACCTTATATAGTCGGCACAGCCCTTGTCATAGCAGTTCAGCGCCCTGAAGGTGTAGTAGGTATTCATCATCACCTCTGAAAAGGGGTTCATAATAGCGCAGTCAAGCCCGCACTGGAGAGCGTTGGCATAGAAGGTTGCAGTGATCAGCTCTCTCCTGGGCAGCCCGAAGGAAATATTTGAAATGCCGAGACTGGTATGCACACCAAGCTTTTTGAGCATTGACACGGCTTCAAGGGTAGTGACTGCGCTTTCCGGATTGGAGGAAATAGTCAGCGCCAGCGGGTCAACCACAATATCCTTTTTCTTAATGCCGTATTCCGCAGCACGGTCAATTATTTTTCTGGCAATGCTGACCCTGTCGGCAGCATTATCGGGAATGCCGCTCTCATCAATTGTGAGAGCTATCAAAACACCGCCATACTTCTGCACTATGGGCAGGACAGCATTCATGCTCTCCTGTGTGCCGTTGACAGAGTTGACAAAGGGCTTGCCGTTATACATCCGCATGGCGGCAGCCAGTGTGTCAGGTTTTGTAGAATCTATCTGCAGTGGAAGATCCGTCACCCCCTGGATCGAGGAGACGCACCTTTTCATCATTTCGGTTTCGTCTATCTCCGGCAGACCCACGTTTACATCAAGAACGTGAGCGCCACTCTCAGACTGCCTGATCGCCTCGTTGAGAATATAATTCAGGTCTCCCGAGCGCAGTGCAGCCTTTAGCTTTGATTTGCCGGTAGGATTAATTCTTTCTCCAATGAGCACGGGGTCGCCGCCGATCAGCACCCCATGAGTATAGGAGGACACAACTGTATAGTCTTTTTCCTCAGGGTAAGCATAGGGAAGCTTTTCGGTCTTTGCCCTGGTTTTAGCGATAAACTCAGGGGTCGTGCCGCAGCAGCCGCCGAGAATAGATGCGCCCCCCTTGGCAAGGCTCACCATATAATCCGAAAATTCATCAGCGTCAATATTATAGACGGTCCTGCCGTCCCTCACCTCAGGCAAACCGGCATTAGGGTTAACTATTACAGGAACAGATGAGTATTTTTGAAACTGTTCTATTATCCCCAGCATCTTATCCGGTCCCAAAGAGCAGTTCATTCCCACAGCGTCCACTCCAAGACCCTCAAGCATTGCTATCATAGAGAGTGGATCGGCTCCTGTCATCAGCTTTCCGGTTGCGTCATAAACATTTGTGACAAACACCGGCAAGTCGCAGTTTTCCTTTACCGCAAGTACCGCCGCCTTTGTCTCATAGCTGTCGTTCATGGTTTCTATAAGGACAAGGTCGGCTCCGGCTTCGGCTGCCACCCTCACGTTATCGGCAAAGACTGACACCGCCTCTTCAAAGGGAAGATCACCCAAAGGCTCCAGCAATCTGCCGGTGGGGCCCATATCAAAGGCTACATAAGCCTCATCCCTGCCCATGGCGGCTTTTTTGGCGCAATCTATACCGGCTCTGATAAGCTCACGATAGTTGTCAAATTTACAGCGGTTGACGCCAAAGGTATTGGTCTTGACGATATTGCACCCGGCGTCAAAGTACGCATTGTGAAGTGATATTATCTCTTCAGGGTGCTCCAGGTTCCAAAGCTCAGGCGATCTGCCGGCGGGCAGTCCCATAGTCTGCAGCACAGTGCCGGTGCCCCCGTCAAAATATACCCTTTTTTCTTTTATCAGCTCAGTTATTCTTTTCATTTTTTATCCTCAGGTGTCTTTATTCCCATTATTGCGGTTATTGATTTTACTGGCGTCATAAGATAAGCGCTGTTGAGTGTGATGCCCAGTGTTTCACAGGCGTTGAGACGGGCAAGCAAGGGCTTCTGGAAGGATATGGACAGATCGCCATAGCCCGGACTATATCTCGGCACACATGACACATCCCTGGTCATAATATCGCAGGCATAGTCGCAAAAACTCTCCACTGCAGCGGAAGACAATGCATCCGCCATGAAGTGTTCCGCCTGAGAAACAATATTCAGTCTGGCAAGCATCCTGTCAACCGCAATGCCCGTAGTCACAGCCAGCACAAAGGCTTCTTTGCAGCCCCTGAGATTCTTATAAAGGTCACGGCTTGGCACGGACATAAACCCAAAGTCACATATTCCCTCATGCGGGGTATCAACAGCGGTTCTGATATAAGCACATTTATAAGTTACTGTCTTGTCAAATTCCCTGCGGCACTTATCCAGCAGGGTCACATCGAAGTCCCTATCGGTTTTGAGTCTCAGTGCAAGCTCGTTTTTATTTATCTCCACAGCATCAGCGGGAGCCGTTATGTTTTTTATATCAGCAAATATCATAAAACACCCTCCCTGTCAGGGGGACTTTTCCGGCGCAGGCGGCAAGCTGCCGCTCCCAATTCGCTCCGCACGCTCCACTCCGTTCCGCTCTGTGTTCAAGCCGAAGCGGCAAGCTGCCGCTCCCAATTCGCGCTGCACGCTCCACTCCGTTCCGCTCTGTGTTCAAACCGATACTGCACCCTCGCGGTTGATACTTTCTTCATACGGACATTGAAGTATAGAGCCTCAATGACATACAACGCGAACAGCGTTTTCGGGGGGCGGGTGTCCGGTGGACACCTCTGACGAAGTCAGAAGCACCAACCAAGGCAACAGGCGGCAAGCATTACTTTTCATAATAAGAGTATTATACCACAAATAAAAGAGCTTTGCAACAAAAGTACAGGCTTCGCATGAAATATTCCATACGAAGCCTGATTCTGGTTACTCAGTTTTCAGTTTTTAGAGATCAGCTCACCTTGAGGCTAAAGGACTTGACAGCAGTAGTGCCGTTTGTATCCTTGACCTTGACCTGTACGGTGTAGGTACCATAAGAAGCAGGTGTCCATGTGTGGGTGGTTGCTGAACTATAGTCCTTGAGAACTGTCCAGTTGCCGTTGGGAGACTGAACAACATAGGCATACTGATAGTAGTTTGTGCCGCCGCTTGCCGCACCGGTCATAGTAACGCTCTTGCCCTTGGTGATGCTTGTTGCGGAAATCTTGGAGTTGTTGACAAGTGCTGCGGATACCTTGAGAGTAAAGGACTTGACAACAACTGTGTTCTTGGCATCCTTGACCTTGATCTGAACAGTGTAGGTGCCGGTCATGGCAGGGGTCCAGGAGTGTGAAGTAGATGTGCTGTAGTCTTTGATAACCTTCCACTCGCCAGCGGGAGTCTTGGCTACATAAGCATACTTGTAGGGGGTTGTGCCGCCGGAAGCTGCGCCTGTGAGCTTGAGAGTTGTGCCCTTGGTAATGCTGGTTGCTGAGATCTTGGAGTTGTTTACAAGTGCTGCGGAAACTGTGAGAGTAAAGGACTTGACGCTGACTGTGCCCTTGCTGTCCTCAGCCTTGACCTGAAGAGTATACTTGCCGGTTGAGGAAGGTGTAAACTTGTAGGAATCAGCCGAGCTGTAGTCCTTGAGAACATACCACTTTCCGTTGGGAGCCTGTGCAACATAAGCAAACTGGAAGTAGCCTGTGCCGCCTGAGGCTGCGCCTGTCATGGTAACGCTGCCGCCCTTGTTAATGCTTGTTGCAGAAACCTTTGAGTTGTTAACGATAGGATTGTTTACATTGAGAGTAAACTCCTTGACGTTTACAGCGCCGGTGCTGTCCTTGACCTTGATCTGGACTGTATATTTGCCCAGTGAAGCAGGCTTGAAGGTGTAGGATTCCGTTGAGCTGTAGTTCTTGAGGACATACCATTCGCCATTGGGAGCCTTTGCTACATAAGCATACTGGAAGTAGCCTGAGCCGCCGGAAGCTGCGCCCTTGAGCACCACGCTGCTGCCCTTGCCAATAGTTGTGGCGGAAATGGTGGATTTATTGACGATAGCAGCGCTTACATTAAGTGTAAAGGACTTAACCTTAACGGTGCTCTTGCTGTCCTTGACCTTAACCTGGACTGTATACTTGCCTGTTGAAGCAGGAGTCCATGAGTGTGTGGTTGCTGTGCTATAGTCCTTGAGGACTGTCCAGTTGCCGTTAGGAGCCTGGACAACATAAGCATACTTGTAGGGGGTTGTGCCGCCGGAAGCTGCGCCTGTCAGCTTGATTGTAGTGCCCTTAGCGATGCTTGTTGCGGAAATCTTTGAGTTATTAACAAGTGCTGAGGAAACATTGAGGGTAAAGGACTTGACAACTACTGTATTCTTAGCGTCCTTGACCTTGATCTGGACTGTATATTTGCCGGTAGAAGCGGGTGTCCAGGAGTGGGATGTAGATGTGCTGTAGTCTTTGATGACCTTCCACTCGCCGGCGGGGGTCTGAGCTACATAAGCAAACTTATAGGGGGTTGTGCCGCCGGAAGCTGCGCCCGTGAGGGTGATGGTGGTACCCTTGGTAATGCTGGTAGCTGAGATCTTGGAGTTATTTGCAAGAGCCGAAGTAGAGGATACATTCAGCGTAAAGGAGTTGACCTTAACTGTGCCGGCATTATCCTTAACCTTGATCTGGACTGTATACTTGCCTGTAGAAGCAGGTGTCCATGTGTGGGTAGTAGCTGTGCTGTAGTCCTTGAGGACTGTCCAGTTGCCGTTTGGAGCCTGGACGACATAAGCAAACTTATAGGGGGTTGTGCCGCCTGTTGCTGCGCCGGTCATATTGACTGCAGTACCCTTGGTGACGCTGGTAGCGGAGATCTTGGAGTTATTGGTAAGTGCTGAAGAAGAAGAAACATTCAGTGTAAAGGACTTAACCTTAACGGTGCCGGCATTATCCTTGACCTTGATCTGGACAGTGTACTTGCCTGTGGAAGCAGGTGTCCATGAGTGTGTAGTGGCTGTGCTATAGTCCTTGAGGACTGACCAGTCGCCGGCAGGTGTCTGAACTACATAAGCATACTTGTAGGGTGTGGTGCCGCCGGATGCAGCGCCTGTCAGCTTGACTGCTGTGCCCTTTGTGATGCTTGTTGCGGAGATTGAAGAGTTGTTGACAAGAGTTGTCGTGGATTCCTCCGTAACGGTGATAGCTGCCGTTGCGGTCTTGCCGTTTGAGGACTTGGCTGTGATGGTAGCCGTGCCCTTTGCCTTACCTGTTACAACGCCGTTTGATACGGTAGCAACGGATGAGTTGCTTGTTGACCAGGTGATCATCTTGTCTGTTGCGTTGGAGGGTGAAACCGTTGCCGTAAGTGTTACGGAAGCGCCCTTCTTGACTGTTGCCGAGGTCTTGTCGAGTGAAACCGATGTTACATCCACTGTGGAGGGCTTTTCAATGATCTTGACAAAGCCTGAATCGCTGTACAGACCCTTGTTCTGGAACTCAAAGCCCTGAGATGCAGGAGCCTGATGGCTTCCGTCGTTAAACACAAGCATGAGACCTGTTGTTGTGTTGGTATACTCGTAGTAGTAGATGCCGTCGCCGCCGTCCTTCATGGCAGTACCCGGCCATTTTGCACCGACGTCCGCATCATTTGCATACATATATACGTTGATGTTATCGCCCCAGCCTGACGGCTTCTGGAAGTAAACGCCGTTGTCGATGTAGGTCATTGAGGGACCTTCAACTGTAACGGATGCTGTAGCCTTCAGACCGTTGGAGGTGGTGGCTGTGATGGTTGCTGTGCCTGCGCCCACTGCCTTGACAGTGCCGTCAGCTACGGTAGCAACTTTCGGATCGCTGGATGTCCATGTCACTGACTTATCCGTTGCGTTTGAAGGTGCAACTGTTGCAGTGAGTGTGCCTGATTCTCCCGATGTAAGCTTGAGAGTTGTGGGAGAAACGGTAACGCCTGTGGGCTTGACGATGTTTGTATTTTCCTTGACGGTTACGGAAACGGTAGCCTTGATGGAGTCAGTTACCTTTGCTGTGATAGTAGCAGAACCCTTGGATATGCCCTTGATTGTGCCGTTGGTAACTGTAGCTACTGAAGGATCGCTTGATGACCATGATACAGCTGCAGATGCGCCTGAGGGAGTGATTGTAGCCTTGACAGAATCTGTCTCGCCCTCAAGGATAGTTGTAGAAGTCTTGCTGAGTGTAATGCCTGTGGGCTTTACAGTGCTTACGCTCTCGCCGTTAATGGTAACAGCAGAGCCGCCGTCGCCCATGAATGAACCGTTGGGAACAACACGTCCGGGAGCGGGAGTCTTGGCTGTGCTGAGCACATAAACTCTCAGGTTGCCCTTGCCGGAGCAGTTAGCTGTGAGTGTGCCGCCTGTTACATTCTGTGTGTCGCCTGTAACAGCGTCAACATAAGTACCGTTGGGCACGCCGGAGAAGGTAGCGCCGCCGGAGATGGTTACGCAGCAGAAGCTGTCAACGTTAGCGTCTGTATATCTTCTCTTGAATGCAAGACCGCTTGAACCGGAGCAGCCTTCTGTAGAATACTGTCCCTTACGGAGTGCCGGGATTGCCTGACGGAGACGGTTAAGACGGATGAGGTGCTGTGAAAGGGGTGATTCAAGAGTAGACTTTACAGTGCCGTCTGTTGCCTCAAACACACCGAAGTCGGTGGTTGAGAGAGAACCCTCGATGTTGTCACCGAAGTATGCACGGCCTGTTTCAGAGAGCATTGCCTTCGGGCCCTTATCAATCGGGCAGCCCTTCTGGAACTCTATCTCTGTACCGTAATATACGCAGGGGATTCCACGGAAAGTAAACATAAGAGAAAGGTTCTCAGCCCATGATTCTGTATCGCCTGTATAAACCTTATCAGAGCAGAAGTCAGGAGAATAGTCGTGAGAGTTTACATATACTACATTCCATGTAGAATCGTTAAAGTATCTGTCCTCTCCAAGAGCTGTACCAAATGCGCTGTTGGCATTTTCAAAGCTCCAGTGCATCTGGAAATCGATTACGCCCATGTCTGAGCGCTTGGAATAATCAGGCTGATGATAGTCATTGCCATTAAGGAATGCGTTATCAGAAGTAGGCTGATTATCAGCACTGGTGTTATTATTGTAGCAAGCCTCTGCAAGAGCCTCGTTGTTTGCAAGATCGGTGTTGCTCCACTTTGCCTTATCAGCATCGGTGTCGTCCCATGTATAGAAGCAGGTAGAAATAGCAGGAACACCTCTGTACCATACGTCATGGCCTCTTGTGCAGACCTCTCCGAACATATAGAAATCATTGTTTCCAATTCTTTCGGCTTCAGCCTGAAGCTTCGGAAGAATTGCGGCGTTCATCGTAAATCTTGAGATATGTCTTGCAGTATCCACACGGAAAGCGTCAACGCCCATGTCGATATACTTTTTGTAGGCATCAACAAGATAATTTGCAACTACCGGGTTTTCTGTTTCAAGATCAAAACAGTCGTCTGCGATAGTCATTATCTGAGCGTTATAGTTATCATAGTCGCCGCTGCCTGCAAAAGTATTGTGATGATAGATATTGTTGGGGTCATATTGTGCGCCGTTGGACATAATGACCTCATTCATCTGCGGCCACGGAAGTGAGAGCTGATTTGTCATTACTTCTCCGCCCAGCTTATTAAGACCCTCTTCACCGTTGCGGCAGGTGTGGTTGAAGACTACGTCCTGAATGACCTTCATGCCCTTTGCGTGGCAGGCATCGATAAGATCCTGATATGTAATTCCGGTGGATTCATAGCGGGTATCTACCGCATTGAAGTTTGAAGCATGATAACCATGATAGTCATAGTTTGAGTTATTCTGTACAACAGGAGTGATCCAGATTGCTGTAAAGCCAAGAGCCTTGAGATAATCGAGCTTTTCAATCAATCCCTTGAAGTCGCCCCTCCATGACGGGTCGTTTGCAGGGTTCTTTGCTTCTTCGTCGCTCACGCTTCTGAAGTTATTGCTGGGGTCGCCGTCATAGAATCTCGTTGTGATGAGGAAGTAGATAGATTCATCACGGAAGTCGGAGCGAGAGTTTGCATAGAGCACTCCTCTTGCTTCGTTGCTAAGGTCAACGCTATAGGATGCTGCGCTTACCGTAGTAGAAGTAAGCACCGGGAGCGTAGCAGCGCATGACATTGCAGTCAGAGCCGCAAGGGACCAGGAAGACGCTTTTCTGAGGGTGTTTCTGAATTTCTGGGAAAAAACGCTCATAGGTAGATCAATCCTTTCCATGTTTTTGTCGGTCAGGTGAACGGGTGGTCTCCTCTCACCTGAAGCTTTGATTTTTACGGTGCTGAAAGGCCATATTCATCTACATAAATTTTATAACAATGAAGATTTTTTGTAAAGTTGTCATTTTGTTCATAAAAAAATAACAATTTATTAAAAAAAATTAACAATTAGTAATAGTGTACATTATACTTAAGACTACTCTTGTACTATATAACGAATAATTCTCCTCTCTTTGGATTATATGCACAATTATCTCGTCAAAAATTCATCACATACATCAGTGAAACTTTTAATAAAATTCTTTGCCAAACATAATAAAATAAGCGGCACAACCGGAGTCTGCCGCTTTATTCATAAAATATTAATATTTTTTCATATTGATTTTTTTGAGAATTACTCTGCCCGGCGAGCCGCCGGTGTTCGCTTTACAACGTGTTTGATACTATTATATTATTTAAAAGGGCAGGCAAAGCATTTAGATGTCAGAGGGCTAAGCCCTCCGAACCACCCAAAGTGTTTCGCTCTCTGCAGAGAGCAAGCAGGGACTGCCAAAACTTTTAATTCGTCACCTTTTGAGAGTCAGATGTGTCCTGCTGTTCTTCAATGCGGATACCTACTCCGTTAACCTCTACTCCCTCTTCCGCTCGTATGAGCACATATTTAGTGCCGTCAATTATCCGCGTCTCAAGCAGATAACTCTTCTCCGGACTGACTTTGATCGTCACATCCGGGGTCTTGACCTCAAACTGCTTGGGGTCAATTACGTTTAACGGACTGATCTCCGCCTTCTCTCCAAAGGCAGCGTCAAACTTCTCATCAAACGCAGCAATGTGCTCTCCAGAAGCACCGCAGTCCTCCAATACTCTCCTGACATCTACCTTCCCAAGAAGAAGCGGCTCCTCCTGCTTGGTGGTCTTATGCTCGTCTATAATATCACTGATATGCTCATGCACCGACTGCACAAACTCATAACTGCATTCGTCAGCCGCAGTCTCAGCGATCAACGTGCGGAAGTTTTCCTTCTGCTCCTCGGCAGGCATGGGGTATTCTGTGCAAAACAGCGCCTCGGCAGTATTCTTATAGTCATCGCCCTGGCTTTTTGTATAAAACAATGCGTTATAGATGTTTGTTGCCCTGTCGTCAAAGGCCGGGAACATAAAGCCGATCTCAGGCGGGCAGATAGCCATATCTGCACCAACATTCATAAACTGCTGGTCCGCAGTGCTGAAGCCTATCCCTGACTTGGTGAGCTTTACCGGACACACACTGCACAGGACATAGCGGAACACCTCATCCGAATCATCCGGCATCTCCTCATCGTTCCTTGACTTATTAGGCACATCATACTTGTCACAGCCCACAAATATCATGTATGTGTCGTCTGTCGGGAAGGATTCGATGATCCTCTGATAGAGAGCACTGAGGGCTTCACTGTCATTCAGCTCGCTGTCCCTCAGACGCATCAGCAGCCTGTGCTCTTCGCTGTCAGCCACCTGTTCTGTTGAGAAGCTTATATTTATCAGGTTCCTGCCGGCACGTCCTGACAGAGTCTTTTTCAGTATGCCAAAGAGAGTTTCGCTCTCTTCCAGTGAGAGCAGCCCTACTGTCTGTGAAAACTCGGTCATTATTTCCTTCTTTGTGCTGACATAACAGCCCTTGAGAACGGTGATGTTGTTTTTGTCGTGCTTGAGTCTTTTTCTGATTTCTGATATCTCATTATCTGTCATGGTCTTACCTCTTTCTTTTCTCTGTCGCCGCAAAAGGCGCCTGATTATTATACCAGATATTTTATTTTTTTACAATCCTATTGCAAAACAAGATTCATAATGTTATCATTTTGATAGAGTATGACGAAAAAAGGAGGATCGCCATGAAATTAGCATTAGCCTTTGACCCGGACAGCGGCAGGGTCCATCGTGACTTTGAGAGCACAAAAGTGCTGAAGATCTATACCGTCGAAGGTGACACGGTCACTGAGTCGGAAATGGTGGGCACTATGGCAGAGAGTACCGATGACATCATAGGGGTTGCCATGATGATGGAGGCGGACTGCATTCTCTGCGGGGATATCCTGCCGGAGTCAAGAGAGCTCCTTGACAATGAGGGAATCGTGTTTTACAGCGGGTTTTATGGCAATGCAGACGACGCCGTAAGCGATTTTGTCAACGGCTATGTCGTTTTCGGACCGGACGAATGAGCATTTGAAGGGAGGATTTGGCATGAAACTGCATAATATCGTAGCTGTCGTTATGATTACCCTGGGAGCGATTCTTTTGGGTTTCGGGTGCAGCGTGACTTTCTTTGACAAAAGCGGTTATCAGGAGACCACCGCAACCATTCAGCAGATCGACGTTTTAACTGAGGAGGCGGATTACAGAGGGCGGCCGCAGAATGACTATAAGGTTTATGTCACCTACAAGGTGGGCGACGTGGTATATGAGCATCAGAGTCTCGGCTATTATCAGTCAGACTTTTATGTTGGCAAGCAGGTAAAGATCTACTACAACACCGCAAACCCTGCAAACATCAAGGCTGACGCTTCCCTGTTCGGCATAATACTGTTAATTGTGGGCGGTGCTCTGATTGTGATTGCCTTTATCGCCCGGAGATTCCTCAAGGCCGCCGAAGAGAAAGCCCAAAATAGCAAGAAGATTGTGAACGGTACTTGACGGCATTGCCAAAAAGCTGTTATAATTATGTAGAAGCAAAATAAATCATTCAACCACATAAAAAAGGAGGCAAAGCATAATGAAGACCGACACAAACAAAGACAAAACCGCAGAAGATTATCTCGAAGCCATGCTTATCCTCAAAGAGAAAAAGGGTTTTATTCGTTCTATAGATGTTGCCGCCTTTCTCGGCGTTACAAAGCCAAGCGTCACCTATACTACAAAGAGGCTTCGTGAGCGTGGACTCATTACAATGGATCAAGAAAACTATATTACTATCACGGATGAAGGCATGAGCATAGCAAGCAATATTTATCATCGTCACGTTCTTTTGAGGGATTTATTTTTGCGTCTGGGGGTATCCTCGGAATGTGCCGAAAAAGATGCGTGCAGGGTAGAGCATGATTTAAGCCAAGAGACGTTTGATGCGATACGTAGCCATGCCGAGAAGTACTCTTGCGGCTGACAATCTACCCAAAGACGACAACACAAAAGTTTCGCCAGCCTTTTCAAAGGATGCGGGGTGCATGGGGCAGAGCCCCTGCTCGCTCTCCGCAGAGAGCGAAATCCAAAGGGGTTCGGGGGTGCGGGCGCAGAGCCTGCGCTCCCGACTTCGCGCTGAAAGTGATTTTTGACCGAACATTCACCGATCGCGGCTGTTACTATCATACCGCGGAAACAGAATTATAATACCACGATGACTTACTATGCGAATACGGCACCGACGGCTCGCCGGGCGCTCTGTGTACGAACCAAAAAAATACAGGCACGGTCTGCCTTGATTGAGTCAAGGTCTGCCGATGCCTGTTTTCTTTTACGCATTAAATTTTATGCCTTTGCCCTCGCTGCGATGATGTCTGCCATCTCTCCTACGTTTTTCATGGAGGAGACCTCACCCATCTTGAACTTCATCTTAAACTCCCGCTCAACGGCGTTGATGAGCGTGATGTGCTCAAGGCTGTCCCAGTCGTCAATATCATCCGCAGTGGTCTTGGGGTTGACCCTTATGGAGTCGTCATCAAATACATCCTGAAAAACCTTGTCAAGCCTTGCATAGATAGTCTTTGTATCCATATTCCTTACTCCTTTATTAAGTATTATATCGGGCGGCTCTCTCGGAATGGCAAGAACCGCCTTTCTTTGCAGTATCACCATTTTACCCCATCAGATGGGAATTATATTTCTTATCAGGAATTATGGCAATTATTTGACCGCGGAATTTCCCTCTACGACAATAACATGGTTCCTGTTTTCATAACCGTCCACGGCAAGCTCCCATACTGTATTGCCGTTTTCGTCCTCGCTCACCTTGTTAAAGCCAAAGAAACCGTAAAGCTCCTTAACCATGCCGTTTTTAGCTGTGGGATAGTAATAACCCCTGATAGTCTCGATTCCCTGGTCACGGCAACGCTCTACAAGCCTGTCAAGCATGGCAAGCTCCATATCTCTCTTCAGCACACGACAGCTCATGAGCCAGAGCTCCATGTTGAGAACTGCCCCGTCCTTTTTGCCGATAACCACCGATACAACACCGTTGTCGCCGAATTTGTCGATAAGCTTACCGTAGAGGCGGATATAATCAGGGCTTGCGCACACCTCTTCCATCTCGGTAGCAGTATAGCGCCTGGTGGTCACGTTAAACTGATTGCTTTTGTTGGTGAGCTGGGTGATTCTCTGCAGATAAACAGGGATAAAGTCATCGATGACTGCCTTCATGTCAAGGCTGAGCAGATAGTCCTTATAATCCGTGAATGTCGCCTGCTGAGCGGCTCTCTGGGCATTTGCCTTATACATTTCGTTGCGCTTGAGGTCGTCCTCGCTGAAATTGGTCACTTCAAAATAGCCGTTCCTGTCGATGGTCATAATATAGTTTTCTACGCTGTCCATGACCGGTGTGCGGACTCCTGCCACCTGAGCGCTGACGATTGCCCGCTCGGCAGGGTTGTCATCCACAAATACAATGGAATCCGGCAGGATATTCAGCTCGTTGGCTATTTCTATAATGTTTCTGTCCTTGTTTTCCCAGTTTGCCTTGATGATAATGAAGTCATCGGGCTTGAGGGCGCCCTCGGGATGGTTAAGACCGGCAATAGCGTTTTCGTGGTCGTTCTTTGAGCACACGGTGAGGATTATTCCCAGCTCCTTGAGGGACTTGATGTAGCTCTGAAACTCATAATAAGTCTGGGCAACGCCTGTTTCCTGACCGATCTGTATGCCGTCAACGCCGTCATCACCCACGACGCCACCCCAGAGGGTATTGTCAAGATCGAGAGCAAGAGCCTTTTTGTTCCTGCCAAACACTGACTTGATGATGTTTGATACATTGAAGGAAAATTCGGGTATTGCGTCAACGCACATGGCATACTTATACATATTCCAGTAGGAAGGGTCGCTCCACTCCTTGAGGCCGAAGGATGCGGAGATATAGTTTATGTCGTTGATGTAAAAGCCCTCATGGCCCTCAGCATAATCATAAAATTTTGCATTGAGGCGTGTCAGATAGTTCATGCGGCCCCTGTAGTCAGAGCAGTCCTTGTTGCCCATAAGGCGATAGAAGGGCATCTCAAAGTTATTCTGGATGATTGGGCAGTGGTATGTTTCCGAGATCTTGCTCCACATCTGTTCAAACTTGGCATACTCCGTGTCCAGCAGCTCCTGCACCTGCTCCCTGCTGTCCGAAGTGTGGGGATAGTTGATAATATTCCTGTTGGTGGTGTGGATAAACACGATATCCGGGGCAAAGTCCAGCAGCTCCTGACTGGGGAACATGGCATCCTGCCAATACTGAGCGTATTCCGACTGATAAAACTCAGCCTCGATCCCCTGATCCAGCAGGAAAAGCTCAAGATAAACTACGATATCATTAGTTGTAGAGCCGCCAAAGACAGCGACCTTCTTTTTTATTCTCTTGCTGCCGTCTGCAAGGAGAGCCTTCTTGATAGACTTCCTCTTTTTGATGATATATTCCGAGTCAAAGGGATATTCAAGCTCTTTCATAAACGATCTTTCCTTTCCTTTTATTTCCGGCATACCGCCGGCGAAACTCTTGTATTGTCGCTGTTGGGAACATCTTTCAGATAGACGCAGATGGTCACGCCTCGCTGTCGTAGTTGTCAACTATCGTCTCTCCCTGAGCTTGTGTCAGCAGATCCGGTAACTCATAGGAATTGTTTCCAAATGCTGAGTAGGTTACCATACCAAAGAGTACATCGGTTATGCCCATCTGCTTGATGAAATCTACAAGATTCAGCTTGAAATATCTCATATCAACAATGTATATTTCCTCAAAGGAATTTGTCAGATATCCCGGCAGCGCATTGCCATAGCTGTCTTTAATGAGAATCAGCTTCCTGCCGTTCTTGACGTCGGTGCGCAGCTTGACTATCTGCTCGTCACCGCCAAAGAATGTGAGATATGCATTTGACTGGGGGTCACCCACCTGCTTGAAGTAGGAACCTGTATAATCATATGTAAAGTCGGTGTCGTAGAAATCCGTCTTGCACTTCTCATAGTTGTCGGGGATGTAATATGTGAAATCCTCAGGATCGTTCTTGATGTTGACGTCGCCGCCGGAGAATGCGTACATCGTGCCCACAAAGCCCTCTATGGTCTCGGGCTTGAAGGTGCTCAGCTCCTTAAAGTCAACTCCCGCAACCTTTGCAAACTCCTGAGCCGCATAATAAGCTCCCAACGGCATCCAGTGATGGTCAGTGCGGCAATAGATGTTCTCTTCGGTGTGCTTGCCCAGCACTGTCGCCGCATCCACCGTTTTTATACCGCTGTCGAGTCTCGATGAAAGCTCGTCAATATATTCCTTCTGATTTGCCGTGTAGGAGTCGAAATTCGCAGGGGTATAGTATTCGCTGGCAAGGGGCACTATCATCGAATAAATATTTATCTTGCTGTCAAGGTTAGAGCGCAGGCTGTTGAGTGAATCTACATAGGCATTGCCCGAGCCGCCGCCGAACATTTCAAGACCACGGTAATGCCCGTCCTGGTTCACCACAATAACGCCGTTTTCTACAGTATATTCAGCGTCCAGCTCACGATAATTCTTCTGCGGCACGGTCTGTGAGCTTTCCTGAGCTGACGACTCGGGCTTTGAAGCCTCAGTGCCGGAAGTCTGGGTGCTTGCTTGTGAAGCCTGTTCGCTCACCTGTGAAGCCTTGCTGGTTTCGTCGGTCTTCTTGGTAGTCTTTTTTGGCACCTTCTTGATGTCGCCCACCACATTCACGCTGTCCTGGGTGGTAATGCCGAAAAACGCCTTGAGACCGTTGCCGTTGTTTTTGAGGTCGTCACGAAAGGGCGCAGTGTCGGTAAACCACTGGTTAATGCCGTTGGTAAAACTGCCGTTAAAGTAGTTTTCGATGGTAAACTCAGGGAATTTGGCAAGGGTCCTCTTCTCTATCTGAGACACCTCCGAGCGGGGGAAGCAGGTAAAGAACACGATCATCACCACAAACACCGGAAGCATTATCAATATAGACAGCACTGACGAAAACTGCTTTACAGAAGCCCGCTTATAAGAATTGAAGCTTTTTTTCTTTTTGGGAGCCTGTCCCTCAGAAGGATGCTGGGTGGCACCCACAGGGGTATTGTTATTGTCCATGATTTTCCTCCTTTCTCAGGGCATCAGAAGCGGAAATACAGGAAGGGGTTGTTGGTTGAATCAACCAGCATGATACTGCAGGCAATAAGCAGAAGCATACAGCCTACAACGCCTGCCATTTTTCCTGTGATGTAGACCACATTGTTGCCCCATTCAAAGAAGAATTTCTTGATCTGCTGGAGTATGGGCGTAGAAACGGCTATGGCAAAGATCACAAGGAAGATATTCTTTACAAAGGCGCTCCATGTGATGGGGTCGGCAAAGCCTGTGCCGTTGACAAACATTCCTATGCCGGAAATATTGAGGAAGAAATTGCCAAGCTGAGTCATATCCGAGAAACAGAATATTCCAAAGCCGATGACGATCACCAGCTTGCTATAGATATGTGTAAGCACCAGGGGCCACTTCTTCATGCGCTTTTTGCCGATCTTGATCTCAAGGAGCAGGAACAGGCCGAAATAAAGTCCCCAGAATATGAAATTCCAGGCGGCGCCGTGCCACAGACCGGTGCAGAACCAGACCAGAAACAGATTAAGATACTTCCTGGTCTTGCCAAAAATCGGCACATAAAAGAGATAATCCCTGAAGAAGGAGCTGAGAGAGATGTGCCACCTCTGCCAGAACTCACTGATCGTCTTGCAGATAAAGGGATAGTTGAAGTTTTCGTTAAAGTGGAAGCCAAACATTCTTCCCAGACCGATGGCCATATCCGAATAGCCGCTGAAGTCAAAGTATACATAA
Organism: uncultured Ruminococcus sp.; assembly: GCA_902768825.1. Lineage (GTDB taxonomy): Bacteria > Bacillota > Clostridia > Oscillospirales > Acutalibacteraceae > UBA1213. The sequence continues at coordinate 13,259 of CACXMR010000003.1, read as the reverse complement.
AGGGAATAACAGATCACTACAAACCAGGTTCCGAGGAAGGAAAGGGACGAAATGTCGGCATACTGGTTTTTGTTGACGTCACCATAAAACTGGGTAACGATCGCATAGAGATTGTTGGCGATGATGACCTTCTTGGCAAGTCCCACAATAAAGCGCATAGCACCCTCGCTGATATCCACGGCAGTAGAGCGGCGCTTTTCGATCTCCTTTTCCACCACGCTGTAGCGCACGATGGGGCCGGCGATAAGCTGTGGGAACAGTGACAGATAGAGCAAAAACTTTTTGAATGACTTTTGAGGAGTGACCGTTTCCCAATAGCAGTCTATTATGTAGGAAATAGCCTGGAAGGTAAAGAAGCTGATGCCAATGGGCAATGAGATATTCGGCACAGGTATGCCGATATGCAGAAGCCCGTTGAGATTCTCCACAAGGAAGCCGGTGTATTTGAACACCACAAGCAGCAGCACATCCACGATGACTCCTGCCGCAAGAGCCGTCTTTGCCTTTGTCTGCCCTTGATATTTGCCTATCAGTCCGCCGATGAACCAGTTGAAGGCGGCGCTGAAAAGCAAAAGCAGGACATAAAGCGGCTCTCCCCAGGCATAGAACACCAGGGAAAAAATGATGAGCACTGTATTTTTGGTCTTCAGCTTTTTACAGGCAAAATAGAAGAGCAAGCATAACGGAAGAAAAGCATACAGAAAAAACAGATCTGCAAAAACCATATTACTACTCCTTCTGACCTTTTTCTATCAGCCCCATGACTCAGGGCTGCACAATAAAACAATTCTACCTCAACGCCTTGCGGATATCAAGTGTTTCGGCTATTTTTTTAGTTCCAAATCTGTAACTATTGCCGCTGATGCCCCAAAAGTAAGGCTAAAAGGGCGGCCCAGCATCATTTTTGGCTGTTTTGGGCAAGCTCGCATATGCAGTCAAAGACACGCTCACAGCTCTTGTCGTCAAAGTAGGGATAAAACTCCTCTACCCTCTTGAGATATTTTGGATCATTGCGGCAGTCATTTTCCAGCTCACGGATCATGGCGTCCACGGTGCTCTCGATGTCGGTGCACACAGGCCCAAAGCCGTTATTCTCATAGCTGAAATATCCCTCAGAATAGGAATGGCTGGCAAAAAACTCTTCCTTGTCAAACTGAGAATAGATCACCGGCTTTTTGAGATAGCCAAAATCAAAGAACACACTTGAAAAATCCGTCACCAGCAACGAGCATTCGGCAAACTGCTTCTGATAGTCAACATAGCCCTTGTTCACCTTGAACACATCGTTCCCTGAGAAGTCCACATACTGCTCCGCAAAGAGAGGATGCAGGCAGAACAGACCCTCATAGCCCTTTTTGCGCATACACTCAAGGAGCCTGGGATGGTTTATCAGCCCGTTGTAAAAGGCAAAAAACCCGCTTTCCTTGAATTTGTCATAATAAACGCTGGTGTCGGTCTTGGGATTGACGCACTTGCTGAGATATTTCCTCCATGTGGGGATTATCAGCACCTTCTTTTTGACATTCTTGCCCATCCTGGTCAGCTCGTCAAACCTCGGGAAGCCCGTCAGCTTTACAACGCTCTCATCATAGAAATAGTCCCCCTCAAGGATAGACCTGTATTCCGGCTTGCCGGCAGTGACGAAGATGCTTATGTTCTTATTAAAACGGTTGAGCCAGCCCGAAATATCGTCCTTTGTGATGCCGTGCTGCAAAAACACGAATTTGTAGCCGTAAAGGTCGGACATATAGGCATAGTCCCCGCCGAAAGGATTAAGGACGTATTCGCTGGCCTGGGATGATATCACCATCCTGGCAAAGAGGGTGAGCAGCCGGAACTTGACAGAATCAAAGTCCACTACCCTGCCGATGTTCTTCATCTTGGCATAGTCCTCGCTGCTTTTTTGTATCACGAAGTACGCTCTGATACCCTTGGGCTTTTGCTGACATATATATCTGAACAAATGCTCGCCGTTGTCCCCTGCCTTGTTGGGCCTGTCGGAGATCAGCCAGACATTCTTATAAAATCTTTTCAGGAGCCTGTAGAGCATCCTCCATTTGAGAAGATAGGACCTCTTTGACTTTTCGAGATAAGCCCGATACTCCTCCTCATATCTTGACTCAAGACGCTTTGTATAAGGGGTCACCTTGATGAATTTGTTTCTTATGCGGATAAAGCGGTCCCCTGTCCTCCAATAGCCTGCATTGCCGCTCTTTGAGGGGATGTGAGCAAACTTTCCGGGGCTGATGTAGAGCCTTGTGACGAAATCTCCCCGATAGGTCATGATAAACTCCACGTTTGTCTCCCCGTCATCCCTGATGGGGACGTCAAAGGAAAAGCCCTTGCCCTTAAAGGCCTTGATGCCCAGAATATTGATGTCATACTTTTCGGCGTGGAAGCGCACAGGGTCATACATCACATTATCCACTCTCGCCCGGATAGTATAGTCCTCCGGGTCAAGAAGGATGTTGTCCCTGCCCTCGATGTGAAGCATACCGTCCTTTATGTAGAGAAAATCCGCAGTAAGCAGGTTTTTTTGGTCAAAAAGGTTGATGACGCATATATTATTAAACAGTAGCTTGCCGTGGTCATATTCAAATTCCTTACAGATATCCCTGTTATACTTTATGTTCAATGCATAGATCTTCTGACCTATGCCCATGTTCTTCTGCATACAGATAATGCGGTCGGAAATGTTTATCAGTATCCTGTTTATCAGCTCACGATATCTGTCCAGGTCCTCCTGCTCAAGGAAGCCCTCAAGCTGCTTGGCGATGCGCCAGCGCATATCATACATCACGGTATACTGGATAAACTCCATCACTCTGCCGTGCTTTTTTTTGGACTGCTCGATAAGATCCAGGTGGAAATATACCGGCGAGTCAAAGTAATAGCTCTCTGAGCGCAGCTCGTTTTGCAGTGCCGAAGACTCGTCCCTTCTCTTGCGATAAAGGTGGACAGCGCCCTTGACAACCCCTAACTTGCACTTGTCAAGGAGTATGGAATTGATAAACTGAGCGTCCTCCCCATACTTGAGGTGCTCCGAAAACCGCCTGTCACCGATGGCCTCGGCCTTTACAAAGGACCCGGTGACGTCCATCTGGATCATCTCATAGTTAGCATAGAGGTCGATGACCCTGGTGGAAGAAAATTTATAATCAAGATGATGATAGCCGTTGGCAGCGTCAAAAAACTTTTTTCTTGCCCCCACCACGTCTACCCTGTCATAGTTCTTTTCAAAGAAGTTAAACACCCTCTTAAAGGCGTTTTTGTCCCAGCAGTCGTCCGAATCCAGGAAGTTGACATATTTTCCCTTGATATAGCCGATACCGTTATTTCTGGCGGCGCTGACTCCGGCGTTTTCCTGCTTTACATAGATGATATTGTCCGGATATCTGTCACGGTAAAGCAGACATATTTCCTCGCTGTCATCAGGGCTGCCGTCATTGACAAGTATTATCTGGATGTTTTCAAAGCCGATAGTCTGACCGATCACAGAATCCAGCGTCTCAGCAAGGTAATGCTCTACATTATATACAGGAATCACTACCGAAAAAAGAAAAGGATAATCCTTCTCCTGCTCCTCAACCCTCAGCTCATTACTTTGCATATCAATACTCCTCCTTGCAATGGAAGCTCATTCTCACTCAGATCATTTTTCAAAGGATGACTTTTCCGGCAGCAGCCTGTCAAAAGCCGTGATAACCTGCTGCTTTTGCAGCTCAAAGTCCCTTGTGCCTACGGTATCGTTTACACAGATCAACTTATACCTCCCGCTGCCGATTGACTCTAACATCTCGTCATAGATGTTGTCCTTGATGTGGAAGCAGCGGCCTATTTTTTTATCTCTCGGAAGGGCCTTACCCTGGCAAAGCTGCCAGAATTTCATCAGCCACTGGTTGCAGTTTGATTTTGTCCTGAATTTATCCCTGCAGGTGAGATCAAGGGTATCCCCTTCCTTGTCCCAGACCTCTTCAAAGGTGGATTTGAGGAAGTTGGTGGGCAGGTGGTTATAATATATTCCCGGAAACCAGGGCCAGACATTGAGCATTCTGGTCTTGACCACCCTTGTCATGCCGTTTTTGAAGCTAAACCACTTGCGCCTGTCTTTTGACTTGAATATCTTGTTTTTGTCAAAGTGGGTGTTGATCAGCTCTATGTCGTTGCCGTTAAAGAAGCCGGCGCTTTTTTTGGCAAAGTAGATGCAGTCAAGTCCATAGGTATCCATGGGACAGCCATCTCTGAAAAAATCCTCCGGCTTTACGGGGGCGGTGACAAACATATCGTCGTTAAAATAGACAAACTCCTCGCTCAGACCCTCTATCCTGTGGAGATTAAGCTCTATGGTGTTGGCATTGAAGGTAGGCAGATACTTTTCCGGGATATAGTCCTTATGATTGACGATATTGAGCTTAGGGTTGTCAGTATTCATCCAGGGCGGCAGATGTCCCCATGTCACGAAATGTATGCGGTTGACCCATGGCGCAAACTTTTCTACGCCCCTGAACCAATACTGCAGGTTGTCCCAGCTCCGATAGCGTATCTCAGTGTTGTCTCCTCTTTCCTCCGAGGAATCATATCTGTTTTTTTCCGCCCGCCATGCAGGGTCGGCGCCGTCTACCCATATCATCACAAAATCTATCTTTTCCATCAATTTATCTCCTTTGCACAGGAAATCACACTTCAAATGCCGACTTGTCCGGCAGTATGGCTTCAAAAGCCTCCTGCACCTGTCGTTTTTTGCTATCAAAATCCGTTGTTCCCGGAGTATCATTCACGCATATCATGCTAAAGCTTTTGTTTCTGATGGCAGAGCACAGCTCTCCGAAATTGTTGTCGTCTATGTGGAAGGCTCTGCCAAAGCGATGGGAGCGCACCTCATAGTTCCCTTTGCAGAGCTGCCAATATTTAAACAGCCACTGGTTGACGTTGGATTCCCTCCTGAAGCGGTCACGGCAGGTCTTGTCAAGAACAGAGCCGTATTTCTCCCAGACCTCCTCAATGGTGTCTTTGCACAGGTCAGTGGGCAGGTGGTCGTAATGAAAGCCCGGAAACCAGTCCCATGCTGAGAGCAAAAAGGTCTTGATCCGCAGGGAACTGCCGTTTCTGAGGGCGAACCACTTACGGAAGTCCCGCTTCATAATGGACTTTTTCTGTCCCTTAAACTCGGTGTTAATCACCTCGAGGTCTGAGCCGTTGAAGTGTCCGGCACTGTCCTCGCCAAAGAAGATACAGTTGAGGCCGAAGGTATCCCGGGGCTTGCCGTTTTTGAAGAAATCCTCCGGGCTGACGGGTCTTGTCAGAAACATATCATCGTTAAAATAGACGAAATGCTCACTCAGTCCGCTGATGCGGTGAAGGTTAAGCTCTATGGTGTGGGAGCTGAATGTGGGCAGATATTCCTTGGGGATATAGTCCTCATGCCGGACAATGTGAAGCTTTGGTGCATTAACATTGAGCCAGGCGGGCAGGTGCCCCCATGTGATAAAGTGAACCCTGCCGACCCAGGGAGCAAAGGCTTCCACCGCCCGGAACCAATATTGCAGGTTGTCCCAGTCACGATAGCGCACCTCTGAGTCGCTGTTCGCCATGTCTGTAGGGGAATAGCGGGACTTTTCCCTTCTCCACTCGGGGTCGTTGCCGTCCACCCAGGGCAGTATAAAATCAATCCTTGTGTTGTCAGTGTCGTTTTTTCTTCCCATTTGTCATTAGCTCCCTGACCGCAAGATAGGTCCTCTCGCAGTTTTTGTCATCACAAAGGTCAAAAAAATCATTCCGTCTAGCAAGATATTCCTCAGGCTCAGCAAAGCCCTGGGCAATAGCCGTTTTTATTTCATCGAGAGCCTCGTCGAGAGTGTAGCACACCCTGCCGAAGCCGTCTCTCTCATAATCAAAATATCCTTCCGCATACTGTCCCCTGCGGAAGTCCTCATAGTCAAACTGATAGTACATCAGCCGTTTTTTCATATATGCAAAGTCCATGGCAATGCTGGAAAAATCCGTCACCAGATAGGCGGATTCCTTCAGGAGCGTCTGCACATCGCTCTCAGGCCAGCAGGCCAGCTCTATCCTGTCAGAGCCTTTTTCAAAGCAGGAGAGATATTTCTGCATATCCCGGTGGGGATAGAATATCAGGGTCAGGTCATTATCCCTCAGCATCCTGTCAAGCGCCGGGCTTTTGAGGAAGCTGTTCCATGCCTTGAAATAGCCTGTTTTGCGGAAATCCGAAACGTCCTCTATCTCCTTTGAAGCAGAGGTAGGGGTGGCGATCCAGCTTCTCCAGGTGGGCATCAGCAGGATCTGTCGGGGCCTGACCGTAAAGCTCTGCAGGTCGTCAAAGCGGCAAAGCCCGGTCTTTACGATATATCCCTCAGGATAGCCGAATTTTTCACACAGAAAGCGGTATTCCCTCTCAGTAGACGTGACAAACATCCGCATTTTGGTGTTTTCATAGTGGAGCCAGTCCATATCGTCCTTGATTATGCCGTGCTGAAGGAATACTCTGGTGTTTTTGAGTATGCCCTTTACCTCAAGAAAATAGCACACCGCCGCATTGGGCTTGCCCCCCTTCTGGGAGCTGATGTTGATTCTTGCAGCAAGATAGAGCACCCAGTGCCGCAGTGAACCGTAGGACACCGTCTTGCCAAGCCCCCTGACCTTGCTATAATCAGGAGATCTCTTGCTGATGGCATAGACTACATCCTGCTCAGGGTGCTCCTCACGAAGATACTTAAAAAAACGATAGCCGTTATCCCTTGCCTCGTTTCTGTTATCGCAGACAAGCCACAGATTTCTTCTAAAAAGCCTGCACACTCCCGCCGGCAGCAGTGCCAGCATAAACAAAAAAATATGCAAAACATCCGAAGGCTTTACACGCTGGAGCTTCTGGAAAAAAGTCTCTTTCATAGGCTCAGCCCTCAGAGCACATCCGGCAGACGCTTTCTCAGGCGGTTATAGTTGAATACTCCAAGGATGATGATGAGCACAAACTCACAGATAAAGATGAGATTTTCATATTCGGGGCGGTAATAGCCCTCAAAGAACCACTGATCGTATATCAGCGCCTTGCGGTAGCCGTTGCTGAAATATGTCATGGGGTTAAAAAGAAGAATCTTGCGGATAAAGTCGTTTTTGATGTGATAAGAGTCAAAGCACACGCCGGACAGCCAGAACAGACCGGACATAATGGTGGTGATGAAGCTCTCCAGGTCTTTGCTGAAGGCGCACATAGGCGCAAGCGACCAGGTGAGGGCAAGGAAAAACATAAACATCAGCCCTGAATAGCCGATGACCTGTATCTGATAGATGCTGGGCATATAGCCTGCGCAGAGCAGATAGATATAGGCAAGAACAAAGAGAAAAATATGTACATAAAACTTTGACAGCGTAGTGTAGGTGGGTATGGTGGAAACCGGAAAGGATATCTTGTTGACAAACTGACGGTTATCTCGTATACATTTGGAGCCTCTGGACACGCAGTCGCTCATAAAGCACCAGGGCAAAAAGCCTACCATGGCAAAAACAAAAAACGGTATTTCTCCATAGGCAGGGCTTCTGTTCATGGCAACGGTAAAGGCAAACCAATATACAAAAAGCTGGAACAACGGCTTCATTACCGCCCAGAAGGGACCGATCACCGCACCCTTATAGGTCTTGATAAGGTCGTTTCTGGCAAGCATAAATATCTGTTTGCCAAAGCTCTTGTGCTCAAGGGGGATCTGCTTGATACCCTCCAACATCCTTTTGAAGATTCCTTTTTTACTGCTGCTGATATTCGTGCCGCTGTTCATTCCGGGACCTCCTCTGTTTTTTGCGGGGATTCATCCTTTTGGGGTTCGTCCTTTGCGGGATTATCCTTTGGGGAATTATCCACAACGCATTGTCTTACTTTTTCTATCTCGTCCTTTGCGGACCAACCTGTTTCACGGGCTTTCTTCTTGACCCTGTGCCTCCAGAAGGGTATCTGCACAAGTCCTGCCAGGGTGCCTATGCCGTATGCGCAGTGCAGCAGGAAAAACACCACAGGCAGCAAAAAGTAGCTTGCATATTTTTTGGGCGCCGATGCGGCTGCCGCAACAGTCATCATCAGGTCCGCTAAAAGGTAACAGCCAAATATAAAAATAAAGGGATATGCCATCCACATATTGCCGGTGATGAAGGCGCTCACAAAAAGAAGCAGTGAGCAAATCAGCACCAATACGAAGAAAAACGGTACAAAATGGAAGGACGAGATGCACTGATAGCACACGCTCATGGTGAGCCCCACCCACTTGCCGTTGCCATACTTCTGGGAGAGCATGGACGAAAGACTGCCCCTGACGTGCTGATATGACAAAACGTCACTGCCCTGACATATCCTGTAGCCCGCCTTCCTGATGCGATAGTGAAGCTCATTGTCCTCAGTCCTGCCCAGGTCTTCGTTAAAGCCGCCGACCTTTTCAAACACCTGACGTCTGTAGGCGCCGTGAAACACCGAGGAAACGTATTTCTTTTCGCCGCTCTTCCTCCTGTAGGATGCCGGAGAGCTGCCAAACATGGAGCTTTCGGCAAGGAAAAGCATTTCCTTCATAGGTGTAGGGGAGTCAAGCTTTGAGGGCCTGGCGCCTCCGCACACATCTTCCCCGCTCTCAATCAGTGCCACGTTCTGAGCGACAAAGTCCTCCGGAATCTCGGCGTGAGCGTCCACACGGATAATGATGTCACCCTTAGCAGCGCTGATAGCCACGTTCCAGCCGGCAGCCTGGTTCCTGCGGGGATTGTCAAGCACCTGCATTCCCATATAGGAAAGCACGTTTTGGGAAGCAAAGTCCTCCATCAGTTCCTTTGTCTTATCCTCCGAACCGCTATCCACAAGCACTATCTCGATATTCTTTTTAGGAAAGGTCTGGGCCTTCACCTGCTGCAGGAGACCGCCCAGAGCCTCCTCCTCGTTATAGGCAATAATACACAATGAAACAGTCATCAGCCACATTCCCATACATTATTATTCAGTATTATTATAGATTTTAATTCCATCTTTGTCAATGAATATCAGCTAAATTCGGTATGATTACGCCCGTCGAGCCGCCGGTGCCGACTTCGCACTGAAAGTCACTCTGACAGATTATTTCAGGGCAAGTCCGTCCTTGAAAGCATTGCCTACTCTTTCACCTACAACTCGATAGCCGTGTGACGGCGAGTCATAAACTAATGCCTCGATCTTGCCGATATCAATATTTCCCGCTTCGTCAAGAATTGCCTCATCTGCACTCAGATTGACTATCTCTCCCACAACACGCAGCTCACCCATCTCTTCCTTTGCCGAGACTGCTATGCACTCAATGGTCAGCGGGTAATCAACAATAACAGGCGCATTGACAAATTCGCTCTTAACAGCAGTCAGACCTGCCTTCTGGAGCTTGTTCTTTTCAGTTTTTGCCGATACAAGACCCACATAATCAGAAGCGACCAGGTGCTTCTTGTCGGCAAAGCTCACCGTAAAAGCCTTGTTTCTGAGTATATTCTCAGAAGTTGCGTGAGACGGCCCGAGATTCAGCGCAATATGCTTTGATCCGCACTGCCCACCCCATGCAGCGTTCATGGCGTCTGCCGATCCATCCTCATTATATGTAGCAATGATGAGCACGGGAAGCGGAGTAATCGCTGCTTTGGCCCCAAAATTCTTTTTCATAAATATACACCTCACTGTATTATTCTGGATACACTGACATTATAGCCTTTTTTCATCATTATTGTCAATAATATCTTGACTTTCCTGGTCGATGCGCCAATGCCGGACAACTAAGGTGCATCTGATCCTCCTGTGCTGCCTTCCCCACCCTGTCAGAGTGCCAAGCCACCAGACATATCCCTGACAGATCAAAAAACTTTTTTTAAAAGTTGAAAAACCCCCTTGACAATCCGACGGTATTATGATAATATATTTGATTCCCATCACCCGCTCCACTTGCGCCAATAGCTCAGCTGGATAGAGCAACTGCCTTCTAAGCAGTAGGTCAGGGGTTCGAGTCCCTTTTGGCGCGCTATATATGGTGGGTATAGCTTAGCTGGTTAAAGCGCCAGTTTGTGGCACTGGAGATCGTCGGTTCGAATCCGATTACCCACCCCACTTTTTGTAAACACGCAGTCTTTTTGGCTGCGTGATTTTACAGTCTATCAATGGGGTGTCGCCTAGCGGTTAAGGCAACGGACTTTGACTCCGTCATCGCTGGTTCAAATCCAGCCATCCCAGCCATTTCCCTCCATCCCAGTCATTTATTTTTTAATACGATCCATTAGCTCAGTTGGCAGAGCACTTGACTTTTAATCAAGGTGTCCGGGGTTCGAATCCCCGATGGGTCACTCCATATAGTGTTAAGGCAAGAAACGATTTTTTCTTGCCTTATCGCTGTATCTACATCATTGATTATCCTCCGATAAGGGAATAAGGTGAGAATAGTTATACCTTTATCGGAAGATAATCGCTACACCGATTATCTTCAATAACACAGGTTATCTTATCCTGATGTTGGGTGCTGTCGGGTACTCGCCGGTGGTTTCACCACATCGTATTGAACAGGTTTGTTAGCCTTACCAAGTAGTCAAGGTAGCAACAG
>CACXMR010000003.1:0-2626 GCA_902768825.1 uncultured Ruminococcus sp. | reverse complement strand
TTGTATTTTCGCTTGTGTTATGTATTCAGTTGTAGTTCTAAGAGCAAAGAGTTAAGTTGTTCGTTGCTCTTATGTCAGCACATAGACGAAAGCCTATGCGCAGACATAAAGGCAAGTGTAACAAAAAAAGAATGCCAAGTCAATACCAGATCGTTTCCACGCAAAAAGGCATTGACTTGACAAACATATATCCAAAAGGCATAGAAAGCCTGTTTGGGCATCAGAAATTCGTTAGAGGTAGGACAAGTACCTTTGCGGTAGCCTGTCGTTTAATTGGTAGTTAAGCGATGGGCTTTTGGTGTTTACTTTTTCAACATACATTTTAATGATACAGCATCGTTTTTTGTTTGTCAATACTAAAAACGAATTTTTGAATATTTTTTATTCGTTTCTATGTTAGCTATTGACAACTATTCATTTTTAATAATGTCATTAAGACCAAAAAATTATGAAACTATGAAGTCAACAGGTCGGACAAAACATATTGTCTTGTCCCCTGTTGGCTTCTTTTTTTATGCCCTTTTACCGTCAGAGAAAGAAAACTATTCATTTTCTGCTGTATCAGGCTTGTAATCGAGTAATTCTCCCGGTTGAATTTCAAGAAGTCTGCAAAATGCTTCAATGTTTTCCCACGATACAGGCTTACCCTCTCTGAGCTTCTGCAAAGTCGATTGGCTTAATAGCTTTTCATTCTTGATACGGTATGTTGAGTAGCCTTTATCTTTCAGAGCTTGCAGAACATTGATTTTGAATACCATTCCCATAAGTATCATCTTCCTTTTGTGTTTTTTACGATAAAAAATAATCTTGGAAAGCGGAACACTATTTCTCCATTCTCCTGAACTTTGTATTTTTGCTTTAACAGTTCAAGAACATCACTAATAAATATTTCTCTATCGATTTTGGAGAGTTGTTCAAGATAAGGTCTTAATCCAGTCCCCTTATACCATTCAATAATACTTTCGTAGTCAGGCATACGGTGACAATAAGTTGTTTCCCATATTTCAAACTCGTCTGATAATGAAGACAGTACATCAAAGTATTCTTCGCTGCTTAAATTGTTATACTGCCTTGCAGTAACCTTGCTATTCCAAGCGGGTTTGTGTATAAGCTCATTGATGATCTGATGAACGGGATGTTCACGCTGCATTGGTATTTGAACAGCAAGAACACCGTCTGGCTTTAATAATGTAAATAACTTCGGTAAAAGTCTATGATGATCCGGCAACCATTGTATGCAGGCATTAGAAAACAAAATATCAAACCTCTCATCCAAATCACGATAATCGCCATTGGCATCAAGTTTAATAAATTCAATTTCAGGATATATACTTCTTGCCTTTTCAAGCATTTCATCAGAATTATCTGCACCTATAACCTTAGAGTAAGGGAACTTTTCTTTTAATATGATTGTACTATTGCCCGGACCGCAACCCAAATCGAGTATATTTTGGGGAGATAAAACATTCAACCTGTTTGCTAAATCAATAGCCGGTTGTGTTCTGTCTTTTATAAACCGTTCGTACTGATAAGGATTCCATTTTTTCATCTATCATCACCTCTATTTCTTATTTCTAAATTGTACCACATTAGATAAACGAATACAAGTCTATATCTTGTACAAAGTATCAAAGAAATATAGCCGAAAGTTCGTTCAGGTTGTATATTGAATATGAACGAGTTATCGTTTATAATAGTTACTGTAAAGAAAAGATAAAACCTTACGGAGAGGAGGTCAGATAATGGACAGACACTACTTCAACCCCACACCTGATATGATCTATACCAACAAGGGCGGCGGCTCCTATATCTGCCTTGAAGCAGAGGGACATTTTAGAGCGAAGTTTCAGCGTGTAAGCAAGTATAAGTGGACATTTGTGGCTCACGGCTGTCAGATGTACGAGGACGGCACAATAGAGTGGGACAGTTCCACAGGCGGATACTTCGAGGAGTGATACCGCACAAATGGGACTTCAAGTCCCACATTTCAAGTAAGGAGATCGCAAAATATGAAACTGAGCACTGAGCTATATCGGCAAAAGAGCTTCTTCCGCTACAACAGATAAGGAAAGATTTGCAGAAGCAAGGTGGAAATACGGCAGCAGAAAAGATGAAGAGTTTGGCTATATTTTCAGATGTTTGCTTGATGACAACGGCTACACTTATGAAGTGGACACAGACCGTAAGACCTGTTGGGTGAAAGTAAAGGTTGCAGATTATGACGAGTTTATTGTTATAAAAGGTCTGTACGAAGAAGCTAAGGACGCATTCAGAAAGTAATGAAGTGGGACTTCAAGTCCCAGATGATGAAGCTGACCTATCGGCTGTTCAATACGGGGAGAAAGGACAAACTATGAAAACTTGGTATCTTGCAACATTCAAATGGTCGGACAGTGGAGTTTACTGCACAAATCTTGTTCTGACCGACAACGAAGAAAAAGCAGAGGAACACTACTCAAAGTATGAAATGGTATCTATCCGCATTGCTGACGAGTGGGAAGTTGATAATTATAGGAGCAGAGGTTGTCCGGTTGTTGAGCTTTGAGCAGACAATCAGGAGTGTGACAAGTGGGACTTCAAGTCCCACTTGCGAAAGGAGCAGGGAAATGAAAATCGAAACATTATC
>CACXMR010000002.1 GCA_902768825.1 uncultured Ruminococcus sp. | reverse complement strand
TCACTGTGACATCTCCGACAGGCATCTTGAAGTAGTAGGTGCTGGGGTCTGTGCTTGTGGTACTTCTGGTGCATGCCTCATCAGAATAACGGGTTACCGTATCATTATTGTCTCCAAAAGTAACAGTAATGCTTCGTTCATCTGAATACGAATATGAAAGCGAAAGTTTTACAACCTTGCCACACGCTACATTTCCGCCGCTTGAAACATTGGTGCCGCCTACCGATGCAGTAACCGTGGCACCGCTTGTATCTATTGTCAGCTTGTATTCCTTGGCCTCCCACACTGCATAGAGCGTAGCGGAGTCAGCTCCGCGGAACTCAGCGCCGTCATCATAAGCCTTTTCACCGTCAGCCGTTGTTGCCCAGCCGACAAAATCGTAGCCGTCCCTTTCAAATGCGTTTGCATTAAGTGTCACAGGCACATTTGCATAGAAGCTCTGTGAATCCATTGAGCCTGATGTTGCGCCGTTGCCGTCAAAGGTGATCTCCTTTGCCTTCTGGTATTTAACCGTAAAGGGGCTGAAGGTTGCTGTCTGGAAGTTGACCATACCCGTGAGAGCGTTATATGTAAAGGGCTCCACAGGATTGCCGTTATGAGTAACTTCCTGCACAAGCATAAACTTGCCTATGTCTATCTTGACATCATACAGTACGCCGGGCTCTCCCTTATCTACCGGAACACCGTTCTTGGTCAGGCTGATGTCATAAGATGCTGTTATCATGTTGTCAGCACCAATCTCCACAGACTTGTTGGTAACGATCAGCTCATACACATCATCGGTTGTTGCAGAATAAGCGGGAACAGTCACATACACTCCCTCAGACTCCAGCACTCCCTCCTCGTTGGGATTTGCTGATGCGTCATACTGGTTGTCAAAGGTGTCATACTCCTCTGTCCACTGGGTAGCAAACAGCTTGACGTTAAAGCCTGCATTGACCTGCTTGTCCTGATACTCATTGCCCGCAGTCTCCTGCATCTTGAGAGCAAGAGTGACCTTGGCTTCTGCGCCTCCGCTGGAAAGATGTCCCGAGGTCGCCTGAGCCACCAGTGAAGTATTCTTCATTACCTGACTGAGGGTACCGATCTTCTGGAGCTTCTCGCTTACCTCTCCCCTGTTGTTGATCTGCTGGGCAGGTACGCTGTAATACGCAGGTACGCTGTAATACACATCAATTACCTCAGCGATGTCACTCTCAGGATCAGGGTAGCCGACAGGCTCTATCACAAGATTATACTTGAGAGCAAGGGAACCCTCGTTGACTACCTGAAGGTGATAAGCCTGGGTATAACCCGGCTCCCACAAAACGGAATCCTTGAAGATAGTCGTGCCTTCAGCGTCCTGCCAGGACTGTGTGGTTTTCGGATCCTCTACGGCGTCGGTATAATTAAAGCCGACCTGAAGGGTTCCGGATTTGATCACGTTGCCCGTTGATAATGCGGTGTCAGTAAACCATGCATAGGTCGTGCCGATCAGCATTCCAGTGCAGACTGTCATTGCCAGGGCACTTGCTATTATGGCCTTTTTGACAGATTTCTTAGCCATTTATTATTCTCCTTTCAAAAAAAGATAGGTAAATTATACCATGTAATTCCAACAAAAACAATACTAAAATATAAAAATATACTTAAAATTATGGCAATTTCTCACAATATAGATATTTTTGTACTAATTATTATGTTATAAAAAAGCACCCTTCCGCTCACAACAATTGTGAGTTGAGGGTGCCATAACTACTTTTTTTCAGGTCGGTTGTGCTTTATCTTCCCGCTGTTGTCGATGTTTTCGGTCTCGCCGCCGCCGTCGTCATCAGGCGCGCGGAACTCTCCCTTCTCGACAAGCCTCAGAAAGGCGTCTACTACGTCCGGAGTGAGCTGTGTGCCGGAGCTTTCCTTGATGATGGACACCACCTTTTCAAAATTCATCCGCTTCCTGTAGGGGCGGTTAGAATACATGGCGTCAAAGCAGTCCGCAACGGCAATGATCTGTGCCACCCTGGGAATCTCATCTCCCTTCAGATGGTTGGGATAACCCTTTCCGTCGGGTCGCTCGTGATGGAACTGTGCGCCTAACGCCAGCTCAGGCATGATGTTTATCCCCTTGAGCACCTCATAGCCCTGCACAACGTGGGACTGTATCATGTGATACTCCTCATCAGTCAGCTTGCCGGGCTTGTTAAGCACCTCGGTGGGCACGGCGATCTTTCCCACATCGTGGAGCATTGCAATATGGTGGTAGCGTTCTACCGTTTCCTCGTCACAGCCCAGCTCCCTTGCAAGCATGGTAGTATACTGTGCCACACGGAAGGAATGACCGTTGGTGTATTTGTCCTTCATATCGATAACCTTAGCGAATGCCTCGGTGACCCCGCTCAAAAGGGTGAGATTCTCACGATTCTGACGTTCCAGCTTGCTCATCTTGACATAGGTGTATATGCGGATCAGCACAAAGAGTAAAATCAGGAAGACAAGACCGATCACGATATAAAACCAGGGCTGCTCGTAGAATGCCTTTTCCTTTTCGATGTCAACCCACATGGTCTTGTGCCCGAAGCCCCGTGAATCAGTCAGCGTCATAACAAAGCGGTATTCGCCGCCGGGAAGGTTAGTATAGCTGACAGGAACAAGCTCCTCACGGTTGACGGTGGTATCACTGCTCTCAAAACCCTCAAGCTGGTATGTGACCTCCGGCGTGGTAAGGGAATAGTTATAAACATAGCCGTGGACCGTCAGCTTGCGTGAATTTGAGGGGATGGTGAAATGCCCCTCGTGGTCAGGATAGACTACCACTCCGTCCGCCTCTATGTAAGGAACACTGGCTTTAAGGTTAGCGATGTCCTCAAAGGGCGATTCGATATTGACAAGGGACACACCGGTAGTGCCCGCAATATACAGCTCCCCATCGACTGTCAGCTCACTGTAGGAGTTTGCCGTGGAGATGGCAGGCAGACCGTTTGACATACCGTAAAAAACCGGAGCTATACTACCGTTTGCGATCAGCTCGTCAGCGGGCAGCACATAAATGCCGTTGCTGCTGAGCACCCAGACCTCGTCCTTGCTGTTTTGGTAAAGATCAAAGTTATTTGCATAGGGAAACTTGTTGATGGATGTTACATTATAGCTCTCATCCATAAAAGCAATTGAGTTGCTGGTGACGATCCAGAAGATCCTGCGGGTGCGGTCACGCTTGATGCGCAGGATAACGTCCGAGGTCAGACCGTTTTCCGTGCCCACGTGACGGACTACCTTATCCTGTATCACATAAATCCCGTCGCCGTCGGAGCCAAGCAGTATCTCACCGTTGAAGCCCTCAGCGACTGTCAGGCTCTCAGTATTGACTATGCCGGACTCAGTGCTGTAGCTTCTGACAACCTTTCCGTCACGGATAACACTGAAACCGCCACTGTTGACAACATAGACCGAACCGTCCGAGCCTTCGATTACCGTCCTCACGCTGGCGGACAAAAGCCCGTCCTCCTGAGCAAAGACCGTCAGCCCGCCCCCGTCGTAACAGAGCAGTCCGTATTTTTTCCAGGTGCTGATCCACAGCCTGTCCTTGCTGTCACGGATTATTGAGCGTATGCGCACGCCCTTCAGCAGCGCTACAAGATCCTTTGCATCAAACTTCTTGCCCAAGGCAGTCTGAGCGCTTGTCAGCGGCACAGAGCGCACCACCTCAGTATTATCAAGCACCGTCAGCCCTTCGTCAGTGGCAATAAACAGCCGATCCCCGAGCATACAGGTGGAATTTACTACCGCCGGGTCAAGACGGTAACGGGTATAGATATCCGAAAAAGCATTGGGAACTATCTTCATCACGCCCTGACGGGTGGAAGTGAACCACAGGTTATTTTCATAATCTGTTATGATGTGACCAATGGAACGGGTCATGGGGACGTTTTCGAGGATCTTCAGCTCATCCCCCACCAGTGTTCCCACACCGTTGCCGGCGCATATCCACAGCTTGTCATTTATAAACTCGCAGCTCTGGATGTACGAAAGAGGTAGCACTTCCCTTTTGGTATGATCCTTAAAGCCGTTGCTGACCGTTCCGTAGCAGACCTCTGAAGTGGAGGTGCCAAGATAAAGATACCCGCTCTTTTGGGGGTCAGGAGTAATACAGTTGATGCCCTTTACGGTGTTGTCCTCCTGGCTCAGGAAGGTCTCCACAACGCCGTCACGGATTGTAAATATGTCTCCGTCAGCAGTGCGGCCGTAGATCAGACCCTCGCTGTCGGTCTTGAGCTCAAGGACGGACAGATTGTTGATGCGTTCATCCTCAAGCCTTTGCATCCTCATGCCCTGATCTACGATCACAACTCCTGAGGAAGTGGCTGCATATATGGCATTGCCGTTATCGGAAGTAATGTCATGCACAAAGGCTGACGCCATGCCGTCAGATTTCTGCCAGTGCCTGGTCTTGCCCTGCTCAAGGACATAAAGACCGCTGTCACTGGTGCCTATCCAGAGCCGCTGAGAATTGTCCACAAACAGGCAGACAACGCTGGAAAGGCCGTTGGTGGAATCCACACGTTCAAAGGTGTTGCCGTCATATCTTATCAGACCGCCGTAGCTGCCTATCCACAAAACACCCTCGTTGGTGCCTGCAATGTCGTTGGCTTCTGGTGTGGGCAGACCGTTGGTGTTGTCATAGAGCACCGCCGAATATCTGTCACGGTTTGAAACAGGATCAGAAGCTGATGGTTGCTCCTTTGTCTCTTCCGCAAACGACGTCAGGGAAAGGCTTCCTGTCAGCAAAAACAGCACCGCCAGGAGCAGAAAGCATAAAGCCCTTGCAAATAGGCTTCCTCTGCCATGAGACCCAGCCCGGGGGATCCTGCATTGAGTGTTTATCTCATTTTCCGGATTGTACATATATATTTGCTCCTTTTTATCTGCCGGGAGTGGGTCGTTACTCTGATGCAAAACCTCGCAGGACAATATCCTCCCACGCCTGCGGGTCTATCTCCTCATCCTTGAACAGCTTTTTTCTGTCGAGCTCAGTTATACTCCTGATGACCCTGCAGGGATTTCCCGCTGACACAGTCCACGGAGGGATGTCATGGGTAACGACGCTTCCTGCACCGATAACGCAGTTGGAGCCTATTGTGACTCCGGGGAGTATCACCGCATTGCCGCCTATCCACACATTGTCCCCGATCACCACCGGCTTGCCATACTCATAAAGAGAGCGGCGGGTATCGGGATGGATCGGGTGTCCTGCGGTATAGATCGCAACATTGGGCGCCAGCATACAGTTGTCCCCGATAGTGACCTTTGCAACATCAATTATCGTACAGTTATAGTTTGCAAAAAGGTTTTTTCCGACCTCGATATTGAAGCCGTAATCACAGTAAAAGGGAGGGTTGATAAAAGCATTCTCCGACTTGCCGAGAAGCTCCTTTACGACCTCTGCTATGCCGCCAAAATCTGATCTATCCATAAAGTTGAGCTGCTGAAGCTTTTTGCGGCACTGTGCCTGCTGTGCAAAAACCGCTTCATCACTCACATAAGCCATGCCTCTGTTTCTTCGATCAATATTATCCACAGTTTACCCTCCAAGGAATATTTTACTACATTGTAGCAGAAAAGCTACAAATTGTCTATGCAAATTTACATATTTTAGTTCTTTTTTGAGTCAGGCAGACAACCACTTGTTTTTTATGCATAAGCAAAAAAGCCTTATGGACGGATCATCAGCACAAGCTGTTAAAAGGGTTTACTATGCCAAAAAAAGCCCCTGCACACCTATTTTTGAGGATAGTCGCGGTTGTGAAGGTTATTGGTTATTACATAAGAAAAATATATTATATTTATACAAAAAATATTGACATCTACTTTCCGTGATAGTTATAATATAGTAAAGGAATTATTTTCCTTCTGAAGCGGCTGAACTGAATGTGGCAGGTTTTCGCTCTGTTTTTGGAATAGAAATTCAGATGTCAGATGCGGAAGGGATTTGATCCTCACGAAAATATTAAATTAGGAGGAGTAGTATGAAAAAAACCTATGAGTTGACAGCAGCCCAGAATATGCACTATCAATGGATCAAGGAGTATAAGACACAGCAGGTATCGGGACTCAGCATCGTAGCCGCCTTCCAGGCAGATATCGATATCCCGGTGCTGAAGAGAAGCATCAACCTCGAACAGGAAAGATATGCCTGTCTGAGACTACGCTTTACAAAGCCGGATGAAAACGGCAAAATCCTCCAGTATATCGCTGACTGGGAAGAGCAGGACTATGCAGAATATGATTTCACCGACAAGACCATGAAGGAAGCAAATGATATCATGCAGAGTTGGGCTTATGAAACCTTTGACGGCGATGATATCCCCATGTGCGAGTTCCGCATCGTGAAGCTCCCCGACAACTATACCGGCTTTTTCGTTCACATGGACCACAGACTCAATGACTCTGTAGGCGTTGCAGTAATGGCTACGGACATCATGAACCTGTATAAGCACCTCAAGTTTGGTGAGGATTACCCTGCTCCCCTTGCAGATTTTGAAAAGGTGCTCATCTCTGATCTTGAGAAGCAGAATAACGAAAAACGTCTGGCAAAGGCAAAGCGCTTCTGGGACGAGGAGCTTGATACATACGGAGAGCCTCTCTATTCCGATATCCAGGGTCCATCAGTGCTGGAGGAAGCCCGCAAAAAGCACAACGATCCCAATCTGAGAGCCGTTGACATCGAGAGGAAGGAGCTCTTTGTTGCAGTAAAGGACTATCAGCTTGAGGTAGACTCAATGCAGCGTGCTATCAACTTCTGCCTGAACAACCAGATCTCTCCGACAAACCTCATTCTGCTGGTCATCAGAACATATCTCTCAAAGATGAACAACGGTCAGGAGGATATCACCATAGAAAACTTCGTCGCCAGACGTTCCACTCGTGACGAGCTTACCTCCGGCGGCAGCCGTGTATTGTGCTTCCCCTGCAGAACGGTGATTCCGGGAGATACGACCTTTATCGATGCGGCAAGAATGATACAGAACCATCAGAACCGTATCTATATGTACAGCGGATACGATCCTGAGATGATCAGAGCCGAGATGAAGAAGCGCTACAACACACCCGATGATACCACATATGTTAGCGTTTATCTGACCTATCAGCCGCCCATGAACACCAAGGATCTGAACCCCAACGCTGAGAAGATGCCTGTTTATGTAAAGTGGTTTGCAAACGGCGCCGCTACAAAGAAGATGTACCTCACAGTATCCCACCTGCCCGACAGAAAGCTCAACTTCTCTTACCACTATCAGACAGTTCAGCTGACAGAAAACGATGCAGAGCGTATGTATTATTACATGATGCGCATACTGTTCAGGGGCATTGAGGATCCCGGCAGAACACTCTCAGAGATCATCGACATGGTCTGATAACCAAAACGTACAGGAAACTGAAAGGAGTTTTATCATTATGGAAAACATTGAACAGAAATTCAAGGAAGTCGCAGAACGCTACTGCTCAGTTAAGGCTGAGGACATCACCACTGACATGAACCTTCGTAACGATCTTGGTCTGAGCTCTCTTGATCTCATGACATTGCTTGGCGACCTGGAGGATGAATTCGATGTTGAGTTTGAATTCAGCGAGGATGACAGCAAGCTTGCAGGCATAGTAACAGTGCAGGACGCTATCGACCTTCTGAAGGAGTATATCGACAACTGATAATATTTACAACTGATAAGAGAGGTATAATATGAATAAAACGATCTATACCATGTGGAAAAGATGCGAAGAAAACTACTCCCCTCTTCCCGCTGTGCGCTGGCTTGTAAAAAAGGATATACATGAGCGCACCTACGGCGAGCTGGCTGCCGCCTCCGCCGCTATGAGAAAAGGCTTTGCTGCACTGGGCTTTTCCAGAGTGCATATCGCACTCATCGGCACAAGCTCTGCTGAGTGGATACAGGCCTATATGTCGATAGTAACCAGCACTAACGCTGCCGTTCCGCTGGATTCCGGTCTTCCTGCAGAGGATCTGATCGATCTTGTCTATCGTTCTGATTCAGAGGGTGTGTTCCTTGACGAAAAATTTGCGTCTCTTGCACCGAAGATCAAGGAAAACTGTCCCATGGTAAAGAAGATCTGGATGCTCTCCGGAGACTCGGTTGAGGGCACTGAGACTGTCGCTGATCTCATAGCTGCCGGCAAGGATCAGGCCGAGCCTGAAGAGCCGTTGGAGGACGATGTTTCAATGATCGTTTACACCTCCGGCACCACAGGAAAGAGCAAGGGCGTAATGCTTACACAGTGCAATCTCTATTCCAACATTGAGGCTGTTCTCTATGAAGAGGGACCCGGTCTGGTATTCCTCAGCGTACTGCCTGTTCATCATGCGTTTTGCCTTACAATGGATTGGCTCAACGGCTTCTGGATGGGTTCGGTTTTGTGCATAAATGATAATCTGAGGCATATGATAAGGAATATGAGCATTTATAATCCTGACGTAATGCTCATGGTGCCGCTTATGCTGGAAACCATCTACAAGAGGCTCAAGTCCCTTGGCAGCGATGTTCCTCCGGAAATGCTTGCCAAGAAGGTATTCGGAACTAATCTTAACCGTATCTTTACAGGTGGTGCTCATCTTGATCCGTATTACATCGGAGAGTTTGAGAAGTATGGCATAAAGGTCTATGAGGGCTATGGAATGTCCGAGTGCTCTCCTGTTATCACCAACAACAGAGAAGGCGCATGCAAGCCCGGCTCTATAGGCAGAGCTCTGTCAAATGCCGAAATCAAATTTGAAAACGGAGAGATACTTGTACGCGGCACCAGCGTGATGAAGGGCTACTACAAGATGGAGAAGGAGACCGAGGAAACTCTGAAGGACGGCTGGCTGCATACCGGCGATAAGGGCTATATTGATGAGGACGGCTTTATCTTCATCAACGGAAGAGTCAAGAACCTTATCATTCTCTCCAACGGTGAAAACATCTCCCCTGAGGAGATAGAGGGCAAGCTTGCACTCAACGACCTTATCGATGAGATTATCGTTACCGGTGAGGACAACCTGCTTACCGCCCGTATCTATCCCGAAAAGGAGCTTGTCGCCTCCATGAGCGAGGAGGAAATCACTGCCGCTCTGCAGAAGATACTTGACGAATACAACAAGTCACAGCCCACCTATAAGCAGCTTTCAAGACTTGTTGTCAGAAAGAATCCTTTCTTTAAAAACGCATCCAGAAAAATTATCCGTACAGAAGTATTAAGGGATGAAACTATTGATTAACAACAATACTAATCTTATCGAGACAAAATACACTCACATCTCAGGGACCGACGGACTGCCCATCTGCGTCCTGCGGATTGAACCTGAGGATCCTGCGGTCATAAAGGGCATTGTTCAGATGGTGCACGGAAAGAACGAGCACAAGGGGCGATATACCGCTTTTATGCGTTATCTCGCCGGACATGGCTATATGACCATAGTGAATGATCACCGTGGACACGGCGAGAGCGTTCTGGCGCCTGCGGACAGAGGACTTTTCTATGAGGGCGGTTATCGTGGACTGATTGATGACGTCCATGAGATCACTCTTGAGGTAAAGGAATATGCCCGTGCCAAGTGCGGACGGGACGATCTTCCGGTCACTCTTCTTGGGCACAGCATGGGCTCACTGGCTGCAAGGTGCTATATCCGTAAATACGATGCAGACATCAGCAAGCTGGTGCTTACCGGTTCCCCGTCCAAGTCGGATAAGATCATTCAGGGATTGACGGTGCTGAAGTGCCTGAGGATACTCGAGGGATACAAGTCCCGCTCAAAGCTTGCCAAGAAGCTCATCATGGGAAACAACTATGAGCGCAGGTTCAAGCATGAGGGGCTGCATAACGCCTGGACTAACTCAGTGAGGGAAGCCGTCATCGAGCACAACAATGATCCTATGTGCAAGTTCAACTTCACGTTGAGTGGGTATGAGGAAATGCTGAAGATGGCGTTGCTTGCATACACTCCCGGCTTTACTCCGAAAAATCCCGATATGCCCATACGCTTTTTCTCAGGAGCGGACGATCCCTGCGCCGTTTCGGTCCAGAAGATGGTAGAGGCGCTCTACTTCCTGAAAAGGATGGGCTACAAAAACGTGAAGGGCAAGCTCTACAAGGGTATGCGCCACGATGTTCTCCACGAGAAGCGGAAGATGCACGTTTATGAGGACATCCTCAGCTTCATCGAAAACTAAAATTTCTCCTGCGCTCCCCTGTTCGCGGTGGCAGAGAGACGAATTTGTTACTATACCCTCGCATTTTTTAGTCTCAATACGCAGAGACTAAATTGCATATTTGTTTAGACTGATAATGCGAACAGTGTTTTCGGGTGGACTTTTCCTAAAAAGTCCACCTGACTTGACAAAAATGGAACCAGGTGTTATAATGTCGTAAACGTAAAGGAGGTACACAGCAATGTCTGACTTTTTCTCAAACAGAATAGGCCAGCAGCAGGTCAGTGTCGATCAGGGCATCTGGCTTGGTTTGTTGTGTGCAAAATAACGCTTAACGACAAAATACCGGTCAGCGGCTCTGTGTGAGCTTCTGACCGGTTTTTTATTTTTTGAAAGGAGGGTCCGATATGCCGGAACAGGACGTTCACCACCAGCAAACAAATAGCGAAGCCTACCAACCCAACACTAATGAATACTATCAAAAAGGAGATAATTGCTATGAAAACTATAGACAAGTCCGTTCTGGCTTACTACGAGGCCGGAAGAGAATACAACCGACTGAGATCAGATATCGGATTGATCGAATTTGAGAGAACCAAGGAGATACTCCTGGAAAACCTGCCCGCACCGCCTGCGGTGATCTATGACATCGGCGGCGCATACGGAGAATACTCATGGTGGCTCTCTTCACTCGGATACGAGGTGCATCTGTTTGACCTGTCCCCCACAAACATCAGAATGAGCAAGGAGCTTGCAGGGGAATATCCCGGCTGCTCCCTTTATTCAAGCGAGGTCTGTGACGCACGAAGCGTACCAAGACCCGATAACAGCGCAGATGCGGTAATGCTAATGGGTCCGCTTTACCACATCACCGATCACGATGAGCGCATCATCGCCATCAGGGAAAGCAGGCGCCTGCTCAAAAACGGCGGAAAGCTTTTTACGGCTGCTCTGACCCCCTTCTCCGTACTGCTTTACAATATCACAGTCTATTCTCCCGCCAACGGAGAAACCTGCCTTGAGGATCCGGGGTTCCTGGCAATGGTGGAAAGAGAACTGAAGGACGGCTGCCATATCAATCCGAACAAGGAAGTCTATAACGGACTGGGAAGCTCCAACCTGCACACCGCAAAAGCCCTGAGGTCAGAGCTTGAAGAGGGCGGCTTTCGTGATACTGTAGTACACGGGGTCATGGGCGGCGCATGGCTTGCCAACAACATCGACGAGCTGTGGAAAAACGAAGCATCCCGAAACGCCCTGATGAATACTGTGCGGATGCTTGATACCAATGAGGAGATCATCGGATTATCCTGTCACCTGCTGTCAGTGTCCGGCAAGGCGTCAGATTAGCTGCAAAGCCACTATTCAGCCCCGGCCCTTAGTCTTGGCAATAAGCACTGCAGTAGTTCTTGCACCAAGTGTAATGCGCTCCCCCCTGAGGGGCAGCTCCTCCCCTGGCTCGGTGGATATTCCGTTTGACTCGAAGGCTATGTGCCACTTGAAGCCCTGAGGGACTATGGGCAATCCAAAATCATGCTCCTCCCAATGGGCATTGACCAATACATAGAGGAAGCAGTCCTTCTTCGTCCCGAAGCGGACGTGATCCTCAGCCCAAAGGCTTGCAAAGCACAGTCCGGGACCTTCTGCATCAAGATCCCATGGCTCAGTCCCATGGAACGACAGCTCCGGATAGCCTGTGCCGTTATGTCCCGTTTCATAGTTTTCTGAACGCAGCACCGGATGAGCCTTGCGGAAGGCAATTAGCCGGCGCACATAGTCGAACAATTCCCGGTTGCTGTCAAGAAGTGTCCAGTCAAGCCAGGATATCTCATTGTCCTGACAATAGGCGTTGTTGTTTCCAAACTGGGTGTTACCAAACTCATCCCCCGACAGAAGCATAGGAATACCTCTGCTGGTCAGGAGTATCGTCAGCATATTCTTCATCTGACGCAGGCGCAGGGCAAGTATCTCCGGATCATCAGTTTCGCCCTCCACACCGCAGTTCCAGGAATTATTGTCATTGCAGCCGTCACGGTTATCCTCACCGTTGTTTTCGTTGTGTTTTTCGTTATATGAAACAAGATCACGCAGTGTAAACCCGTCGTGACAGGTTATGAAATTTACCGATGCAGCCGATGACCTGCCGGAATACATATCAGGCGAGCCGCCAATGCGAAGGTACATCTCCGGAGCACACTCGGCTGCGCCCTTTATGAAGCGGCGCACACAGTCCCTGTATTTACCGTTCCACTCCGCCCATCGGCCGTATGCTGGAAAGGACCCCACCTGATAAAGACCGCTTGCGTCCCATGCTTCGGCTATAAGCACACAGTTTCCCAATACTGAGTCATGGGCAATGCTTTCAAGCAGCGGTGGATTCATCATGGGAGTGCCGTTTTCGTCACGGGAAAGAATTGACGCAAGATCAAAGCGGAAGCCGTCAACGTGATAGGCAGCCACCCAATATCTCAGACAGTCCAAAACCACGTTTCTGACAATGGAGTTGTTGCAGTTCATGGTGTTGCCGCACCCGCTGAAATTATAATAATACCCGTCAGGAGTCAGGAGATAGTAGGTTCTGTTGTCGATACCCCGATAAGAAATAGTGGGGCCATGCTCGTTTCCTTCAGCAGTGTGATTGAACACAACATCAAGTATGACCTGTATGCCGTTGGCGTGAAGGTTCTTTATCATGTTTTTTAGCTCGTCCGCCTCAGTGCCGTAACGGGCAGAGGCAGCGTAACCAGCCTTGGGAGAGAAAAAGTTGACGGTGGAATAGCCCCAGTAATTCACCAGATCACCCCGGCTGTTTTCAAACTCGTCAAACTCGAATATGGGCATGAGCTCTACACAGTTCACCCCAAGCTCCTTGAGGTAGGGTATCTTTTCCACCAGTCCTGCGAAGGTGCCTTTAAAACGGACACCACATGACGGGTCGGCAGTAAAGGAGCGGATGTGCATCTCATAGATGATCAGATCCTTGCCCGGCAGTTCCAGCGGCTTGTCGCCCTCCCAGTCATAATCCTCCAGGATAATCTTGCCCCGGTGCTGAAAGCGTCCTTGCTTGGGCTTTTCACGCCATACCGAGCGGCCCGATACGGAGTGAGCATAGGGATCAAGCAGAACAAGATTCTTATTGAAGCGCAGACCGTTTTGAGGGTCCCACGGACCGTCAAATCTGAAACCGTATTCAAGTGTCTCGATATTCAGGTCAAACACGATCATGGAATAGACATTTCCTATCCGGAATTCCTCAGGGAACGGGATCTCAATAAACGGCTTTGATTCCCCCTGATTATAGAGCACCAGTGTACATCCGGTGGCCTCCCTGGAAAAAACGCTGAACTGCACTCCGTCTTCGATCAGGCTGACGCCGAAGGGAAACACATGACCGGCTCTGTAACGTATCCCCTTCAATGTGTGAGTCGGTGCCATATCGATTCTACGCATAGAACATACCGCCTTTCCTGTCAAACTGAATTATTTCATCGCAATCAGACTCTTGTATGTATCAGACCTGGATAATAACCCGCAATTCATACAATATCGCTATAATTATTTTATAAATTAGAAAAACTATTGTCAATACTATATTTTTATAAAAAAAGACAGCTCACCAAACAATGAGCCGTTTCAACAATTTGTTTTACGCATTGAAGTCCTTGTTATTAAGTAATATAATAAAAATATCTAAAAACTGACAGGAGGATATATTTATGACAGACTATGGGCTAAGGGACAGAGTTGCTCTCATCACGGGAGCTAATAATCCCCAGGGCATCGGAGCCGCAGCTGCACTGGCTTTTGCACGGGATGGCGCAAAGGTGGTGCTGGTCTATAAAAAAATCAACAGACAGTTCGATATAAACAAAACCGATAAAAACGGTGCCGACAGATACTACGCCGCCAACGCAGGCAACGCCGGAGCTGTGGAGAGCAGGCTCAGGGAGCTGAATGCGGATTATCTGATCATAGAAAGCGACATATCCAACGAGGACGCTGTGACGGATATCTATTCAGTGACATCACGTCACTTCGGATGGGTGGATATTCTTGTAAACAATGCGGCAGTGGACGATGAAAACGGCTTTGATACCATAGAAAGGATTACCCGCAGCGTGATCGACGATACCTTTGCCGTCAACGTGCGTGGCAGCATCCTGATGACAAGAGAATTTGTCAGGCAGCACAGGGACTACGGCAGGATCATCAATATCTCTACAGACGCATCACAGGTATTTGCGGGACAAATAACCTACGGTGCGAGCAAGGCGACCCTGGAGGCTCTTACCCGCAGTATCGCTCTTGAGGTCGGGAAGTATGGTATTACAGTCAACTGTGTAGCTCCGGGACCGACTCAGACAGGATGGATAGACGAAGCTCTTGAAAAGGCTATCGTTCCCATGATACCCATGGGAACGCTGATCATGCCGGAGGATATTGCAGAAACGATCCTGTTTTTAGCAAGTGAGCAGGCAAGAATGATAACCGGTCAGGTGATAAAGGTGTCAGGTGGACACGCTCTCTGATAAAGCAACCTGCAGGGCACCTTAATACTATGGCCACTCACTCCGGCTGGCGGCTGATGCCTGCTTTTTCATAGGCAATATCAAAATTTCTATGTATGATAACAAAGCTTCTGCTTCCGAAAATATTATCAGCAGCAGGATTATTGTTTGCAGCAATGCGTCCCGCATCGGCAAAGGCTCTTTTTTGTTCCTTCATGGACAGCTCCTTGTCTGCATTATTCATCAAACAGGCTCAGCTGGGTATATTCCGGTTTTTCTTCAAAACGGCTCAGATATGCAAAAATCTCGTCGTTATTGTGGAGCATACCGTTTTTCCTGCAAAAGTCGTGGAATAGCTTCATCAGCCGGGCATTGCGGGGACTGCCGACCTCATAGCTATACCCGAATTGCTTCATATAGCGTTCCTTCAGTCCCGGAAAATGCTCATCCAGCTTGCTGTAAAAATACTCCCTGTTCCCTTCACGCAGTGTCAGCCCCATTCCGAAGCAGATAATGCCCTTGACCCCTGCATCTCTGCACATTTCGAGAACTGCCCCGATGTTTTCAGGCGTATCGTTGATATAGGGCAATATGGGGCTCAGCCAGACTATAGTAGGGATACCGTTGTCATGGAGAGCTTTCAGCGCTTCGGCTCTCTCACTGGTGGTGCTCACATTTGGTTCTATGATCCTGCACAGATTATCATCGGCAGTCGTGAGAGTCATCTGTACTACAGCCTTGGTTTTTTCGTTTATGCGACGCAGGACATCAAGATCTCTCAGCACACGGGCAGATTTCGTCTGCAGTGCCACACCGAAGCCGTACTTCTCAATCAGCAGGAGCGCCCTGCGGGTATGCTCTGTTTTGATTTCGAGGGGAATATAAGGGTCTGACATGGAGCCTGTGCCTATCATGCAGGGCTTCCTTTTTCGTCTGAGGGCATCCTCTAAAAGCTCAAGGGCATTTTCCTTGACCTCGATATCCTCAAAGTCATGGTTCATCTGATAGCACTTGCTCCTTGAGTCACAATAGATACATCCATGGGTACAGCCCCGATAGAGATTCATTCCGTTGTGCTGTGACAGTATCCCCTTTGCTTTAACATAGTGCATAGCTTATCCTGCTTTCATATAATACTCCCCATCAGGCGGGCATTGATTATCCCCGTTACACCCCGGAAGTGAATTGTGAAAGTTACTTATCTGTGATAGCACACTTTATCTCACTCACATATCCGGCAATGTGTTTCGGAGCATCATGTCCGTATTTTTCTATGATTTTGATGATTGCCGAGCCGATGATCACTCCGTCGGCTGTGGCTGCCATCTTTGCGGCCTGCTCCGGCGTTGAAATACCGAAGCCAATTGCGCAGGGCACATCAGTATTTTCCCTTACGACCTTGACTATCTTGTCCAGATCAGTCGTGATTTCGCTTCTTGTGCCGGTGACGCCAAGACTCGACACTATGTAGATAAAGCCTTCCGCCTCTTTTGCTATCATGGCGATTCTGTTTTCAGAGGTGGGCGCAATAAAGGATATGAGATCAACTCCATATTTCCTGCACAGCGGGAGAAACTCCTCCTTTTCTTCATAGGGGATATCCGGCAAAACCAGACCGTCTATGCCGATCTCCTGACAAACCGAAATAAACCTCTCCGCACCGTATGAATAGACCACGTTGGCATAGGTCATAAAAACCATAGGCACGTCAATATCCTTTCTCAGCTCACGGACAAGGTCAAATATCCTGTTTGTGTTTACTCCGCCCTTCAGCGCACGGATATTCGCACCCTGTATCACAGGGCCTTCCGCAGTGGGGTCGGAAAAGGGTATTCCCAGC
Source organism: uncultured Ruminococcus sp. (assembly GCA_902768825.1). Taxonomy (GTDB): domain Bacteria; phylum Bacillota; class Clostridia; order Oscillospirales; family Acutalibacteraceae; genus UBA1213. Next base: position 96,498 of record CACXMR010000002.1, on the reverse strand, counting down.
TCTATAAGGTCAGCGCCGTTTGCCACGGCCTCACGGACACATTCTGCGGTAGTCTCAAGGTCGGGATCACCGCAGGTAAAAAACGGTATAAAGGCCTTTCCGTTTTTAAAAGCATTTCTTATCTTACTCATAGATCTCAACTCCTCTGTAACGTGCTATAGCGGCACAGTCCTTGTCTCCCCTGCCTGATATGGTCACAACCATGATCTTATCCTTGTCCATTGTCGGGGCAAGCTTTATTGCGTGGGCAACAGCGTGAGCCGACTCTATCGCCGGAATGATGCCCTCTGTACGTGAAAGATATTCAAAAGCGTTTACCGCCTCATCATCGGTTATGGCGACATACTCTGCCCTGCCGGAATCATGGAGATAAGCGTGTTCGGGGCCTATTCCGGGATAATCAAGTCCTGCCGAAATGGAATAAACCGGAGCTATCTGTCCAAATTCATCCTGACAGAAATAGGATTTCATTCCGTGGAAAATGCCCAGTCTTCCCGTTGAAATCGTCGCCGCCGTCTCAAAGGTATCTATGCCACGGCCTGCGGCTTCACAACCGATAAGCCGGACGGAGCTGTCCTCAATAAAGTGATAGAAGGTTCCTATTGCGTTTGAGCCGCCGCCTACACAAGCAAGGACAGCGTCCGGAAGTCTGCCCTCTTTTTCAAGTATCTGCTCCTTAATCTCCTTTGATATGACAGCCTGGAAATCACGCACGATAGTCGGGAACGGATGGGGTCCCATTACAGAGCCAAGGCAGTAATGGGTATCGGCAATCCTGCTGGTCCACTCTCTCATAGCTTCGGAAACTGCGTCTTTAAGGGTCGCCGTACCGCTTTTTACGGGCACTACCTCAGAGCCAAGAAGCTTCATTCGGTAGACGTTTAGCGCCTGTCTCTTGGTATCCTCTTCACCCATAAAGACAACGCACTCCATCCCCATCAGAGCCGCCGCCGTTGCCGTTGCGACTCCGTGCTGTCCTGCGCCTGTTTCTGCGATCAGTCTTGTTTTGCCCATCTTTTTGGCAAGTAGAGCCTGACCCAAAACATTGTTTATCTTGTGTGCACCCGTGTGGTTAAGATCCTCTCTCTTGAGATAAATCTTTGCTCCGCCCAGGTCCCTTGTCATCTTCTCAGCATAGTAAAGCCTTGACGGTCTGCCTGCATAGTTATTGAACAGATCCTTCAGCTCCCGGTTGAAGCCTTCATCGTTTTTATAAAAATTATAAGCTTCTTCAAGCTCATTCACCGCATTCATCAGCGTTTCAGGGATATACTGTCCGCCGTGAATGCCGAATCTTCCCTTTGGATTTGTCATAATGCATTATCCTTTCTTACTGCACCTGCAAAGGCAGCCATTTTTTCTATATCCTTAATTCCGTCTGTTTCGATACCTGAGCTTACATCCACCCCATAGGGATGTAATTCTCTGACAGCCTGAGCCACGTTTTGACAGCTCAGCCCGCCCGCAAGAAAATACGGTCTTTCGATATTACTGATAAGCGACCAGTCAAAGGCTTTTCCGTCTCCAGCACCCGCATCAAGCAGGATCATATCCCCGCTGCTTTGCCGAGCTCTTTCTGCGTCTGCTGCCGAGCGTATCCGGAACGCCTGAATAATCGGCTTATCCGTCATCCTGCGAAGACCGGATATATACTCCTCGTCCTCGTCTCCGTGAAGCTGAGCAATATCAATCACACCGCTTTCAAGCAATCCCGCAACCACTTCCGCACTCTCATTCACGAATACGCCCACCGCCTTTATTTCAGGCGACAGCAGCCCTTTAAGCTCAACAGCCTTAGAGGGAGTGATATAGCGTTTGCTTTTTTCATAAAATACAAACCCTACATACTCAGGCTTTACAGAGTTGACCGCTGTGATATCACTCATCCGTGTCAGCCCGCACATTTTGATATAAGTCATATCTGTCCTTTCAGCCACAAAAGCATCTCTTTTTTATTCTCAGCCCGCATCAGAGTCTCACCCACAAGCACTGCATCCGCACCGATTTCTCTTAGCCGCTGAACATCCTCAGGGGTCTTTACTCCGCTTTCTGATACAAAGATAACACTATTGGGCACAAGGCTCCTCAGTCTCCCGCTGTTGCCGGTATCAACGGAAAAATCCTTGAGATTTCTGTTGTTAACCCCGATCATTCTGGCGCCTGACTGCAGAGCCTTATCTATCTCCCCTTCATCATGGGCTTCCACAAGGGCGGAAAGTCCAAGCTCATCGCACAGCTGAATATACTCCTTTAGCTGCCCCTTTTCAAGGATTGAACAGATAAGAAGTACGGCTGATGCGCCCAGCACCCTTGCCTGATAGATCATATACTCGTCAACAACAAAATCCTTTCTGATACACGGGACAGAGACGCTCTCCGCAATCTCCCTTAAATAATCATCACTGCCCAGAAAGCGGCTGGGCTCGGTCAATACAGAAATACAATCCGCCCCTGCCCGTTCATATTCCTTTGCTATCTCAAGATACGGAAAGTCCTCAGCAATGATACCCTTTGACGGAGAAGCTTTTTTGCACTCGCAGATAAAAGCGATGTCATCCTTTTTCAGCGCTCTCTCAAAGGCAAAATCACCCTTTTGCATTGATAAGGCAGCCTTTTGCATATCAGCAAGGGAGCACCTTGTCTTATCCTGCTCGACTCTCATTTTTGCGGTCTGCGCAAGCTCGTCTAATATGGTCATTTCCGTTACTCCGTTCTGTTGCTTACTTCGATCAGCTTTTCAAGGGTCTGTGCAGCCCTGCCTGAATCAATTATCTCAGCGGCAAGTGCGATACCCTCCCTGATACTGTCAGCCTTTCCTCCGATATACAGAGCTGCGCCCGCATTCATCAGAACCGCATTTCTCTTGTGACCCTTTTCACCCTTCAGTATCCTTCTTGTGATCTCAGCATTCTCCTTGGGTGTGCCGCCCCTGAGATCCTCCTTTGAGCAGCGCTCAAAGCCATAATCCTCCGGCTTGATGATGTATGACTTGAACCAGCCGTCCTTTATCTCACAAACCTTTGTAGGAGAGCTGAGAGATATCTCGTCCAGCTTATCCATTCCGTAAACTACCATACCTCTTTTTACTCCAAGATTGATAAGCACCTGTGCGAGAGGCTCAACAAGATAGTCGTCATATACTCCCAGCAGTTGCATGGTGGGTGACGCCGGATTTGTAAGTGGTCCGAGAATGTTGAATACAGTCCTGAATCCCAGCTCTCTGCGTATGGGACCTACATACTTCATTGAAGAGTGATACTTCTGAGCAAAGAAGAAGCACATTCCGACTTCACTCAGCAGCTCAACGCATTTTTCGGGGCTTTGCTCAATGTTTACGCCGAGGGCCTCAAGGCAATCTGCAGTGCCGCTGTTTGACGAAGCCGCACGGTTGCCGTGCTTCGCCACCTTCATGCCCCCCGCCGCAGCAATGATCGCAGAAGTGGTAGAAATGTTAAAGCTTCCTGCATTGTCTCCTCCTGTTCCCACGATCTCAAACACGTCCATTCCGGTGTTGACCTTAGTTGCGTGGTCACGCATAGCAGCGGCACAGCCTGCGATTTCATCAGTTGTTTCTGCTCTTGCGCTCTTTGTGGAAAGAGACGCCAAAAAAGCAGCATTCTGGGTCGGTGAGGTTTCGCCGCTCATAATCTCGTTCATTACTGCGTAGGCCTCGTCATAGGTAAGATCACCCTTGTTTACGATTTTTGCAATGGCTTCCTTTATCATTTTTGTTCTTCCTTTCAATAGTATATTAATGCGTTTAACAGGCATCATGCCCGATAGCTTATAAAATTCCTGAGCATCCTTGAGCCTTCCGGAGTCATGATGGACTCAGGATGGAACTGAACTCCGAATACAGGAAACTCTCTGTGCTGCACCGCCATGATGTCCCCATCCTCGGTCCTTGCGGTTATCCTGAGACAATCAGGCATAGTAGATTTATCCGCAGCAAGAGAATGATATCGTGCAACTGCTGTCTTTTCGGGACAGCCCGCAAACAGCACCGACTCCGTATCCAGCAGAGCAACGGACTGCTTGCCGTGCATGAGCCGGGACGCATAGGTGATGACTGCACCAAAGCACTGACATATTGCCTGATGTCCCAGACATACCCCCAAAATAGGTATATCCTTGCCCAGATGCCTGACCACCTCTGTGATGACGCCCGCATTTTCAGGTCTGCCGGGACCCGGAGATAGGATTATTCTCTCCGGATGCAATGCCCTTATCTCTTCCACTTGCATTTCATCGTTCCTGATAACCTTAATGTCCGGCTCTATACTGCCTACCATCTGATATAGATTGTAGGAAAAGCTGTCGTAATTATCGATAAGCAGGATCATAATTCTTCCTCCTGTGCCAGCTCGAGCGCTCTTAGTGCAGCTCTTGCTTTGTTAAGACATTCCTGATATTCCTTCTCCGGGTCGGAGTCTGCCACTATACCCGCACCGCTTCTGACAAACACCCTGCCGTTTTTCTTGTAGGCTATGCGTATTGCAATGCAGGTATCCATATTTCCGGCAAAGTCGATATATCCGATGGCACCGCCATAAATGCCCCTCTTGTTGTTTTCCAGGTCTCCGATAAGCTGACAGGCACGGATTTTTGGCGCCCCTGAAAGAGTTCCCGCAGGAAGAACGGCTTCTATGGCATCCAGCGCATCCTTATCCTCACGGATTGTGCCCCGCACTGTAGATCCGATATGCATAACGTGAGAAAACCTTTCTATGGAGTGCAGTTTTTCTACCTCTACTGTGCCAAACCTGCTGATCTTGCCAAGGTCGTTGCGGCCAAGATCGACCAGCATATTGTGCTCTGCAAGCTCCTTTTCATCCGAAAGCAGCTCTCTCTCAAGCTCACGATCCTCCTCCTCGGTCTTGCCCCTTGGTCTCGTTCCGGCAAGTGGGAAGGTATGCAGCACACCGTTTTCCAGCTTTACGAGGGTTTCCGGAGAAGCTCCTGCCACTTCCACATCTGTGCCTGAAAAATAGAACATATAGGGCGATGGATTTATGGTCCTGAGCACACGGTAGGTGTTGAAAAGACTGCCCTCAAAGGGTGCGCTCAGACGATTGGAAAGCACTATCTGAAAGATATCCCCTTCTCTGATATGCTCCTTTGCCCTATCCACCATGGCACAATACTCTTCCTTGTCAAACAGAGGAGTGACCTCGCTCAAAAGCTTTGCTTCCGGCTCGTTATACTTTTCACCATGCTTCAGCAAATGAGCCAGCTGCTTTATCTCCATTATTGCCTTGTTGTAATTCACCGGAATATCGTCAAGCTTCATATTGGCTATCAAAATAAGCTTCTGCCGCACGTTGTCAAAAGCAATGAGCTTGTCAAAAAGCATCAGATCCACGTCCTTGAAGGCCTCATTATCCTCCACTTCACGCTTAACCTCCGGCTCACTGTATGCAAGATAATCATAGGCAAAATATCCCACAAGACCCCCGGTGAAGGGTGGCAGATAATCAAAATGTGGACTCCTGTAGCCCGACATCAGCTTCCGGAGAAAAGCGGATGGATCATCAGTCCTGATAGATATATCTCCGGCTTTGAGTTCACCGCCGATGCAGGTGATCTCCATTTTCGGTTCAAGTCCCAAGAAGGTGTACCGTCCCCACCTGTCGTTTGACTGTGCCGACTCCAGCATAAAGCAATGAGTAGATACGTTCTTTAGTATACGCATAGCCTCTATCGGAGTGGTAAAGTCCGAAAACAACTCGCAGCTTATGGGCACAACGTCATACTTACCCGTTGCAGCCAGACTGCCGATCTCTTCCATAGTCGGTTTGAATAGCATTTTACTTCCCCCTAAGAATAAAAATCAGTCAAAAACCGGATCAGACAAAAAAATGTCCTTGACATAGAAAAACTCTACGTCAAGGACGAATAATACTATCCGTGGTGCCACCTTGATTCACGCTTTGACACGTGCGCTCTGCGGGATACCAACATATCCCTGACAAGTAACGTCTGTCTGTACGTCATAGAATACTCAGATCAATACAATCCTTTGACTATGCCCTCGGCGGTCCATTTGACAACTTGTTTCCTACCTGACTCTCAGCACCACAGGCTCTCTGTAAAGGCATCATTGCCGTTATCTCCGCTTCAACGGTTTTATTTCTGTAAAAGATTTTACCATATAATTTTTTATTTGTCAATGCCCTGTACTAAATAAGCACCATATTTCTGCATCTCATTGTTTTTGGAAGTATATGGCTTTTCATGCTTATGTGTGGTACAATCAGATCATAGTCATGGCAACAATTCAGAAATAGTAAGCCGATATAAGCAATATATCAGACCAAGGAGAGTAGAAAAAATGAAATTTCTATTTGCGTCAGACTCCTTCAAAGGCAGTCTTTCAAGCGAACAAACAATAGAATTGCTGACAAAAGCCGCAAATGAGGTTTTTCCTGACTGTCAGTGCGTGGGGGTGCCTGTTGCAGACGGCGGAGAAGGCTCTGTATGCGCCGTTGTTTCTGCAGCAGGAGGAGAAATCATCACAGCAGCAGTCCACGATCCTCTTATGAACAGGATAAGTGCACAGTATGGCATTATCGACGGCAGCAAGGCAATTATCGAAATGGCAGCGGCTTCGGGTCTGCCCCTTGTCCCTGACAAGCTGAGAAATCCCATGATTACCACCACCTTCGGCACAGGGGAACTGATTAAGGATGCCCTTGACCGGGGCTGTCGGGATTTTTATATAGCAATCGGCGGTTCGGCAACAAACGACGGGGGCACAGGCTGTATGAGAGCATTGGGGGTGAAGTTTCTCTCGGCTGACGGAGCAGAGCTTTCCGGCAGAGGGCGTGAACTTGCAGATGTTGGTGCTATTGATACAAGTGGACTTGACAGCCGTTTAAAGGAGTGCAATATCACAGTGATGTGCGATGTAAGAAATCCACTCTGCGGCAAAAACGGAGCGACACACACCTTCGCAAAGCAAAAGGGTGCATCGCCTGAAATGATAGATATTCTCGAAATCGGCATGTGCAATTACCGTGATGTGATACGCTCTCAGTTTGGTATTGACTGCGATAGGATAGAGGGTGCAGGTGCTGCAGGAGGTCTGGGGGCAGCTCTGAGGGTCTTTCTCGGCGGCAAAATGCAGTCCGGTATTGAAACAGTTTTGTGCCTGATTGATTTTGACAAAAAGCTGCAGGGGGTTGATTTTGTCATTACCGGAGAGGGCTGCACCGATGGTCAGAGCGTCTGCGGCAAGGTTATGATGGGCGTCGGCGCTCACGCAAAGTCTCAGGGTATTCCCTGCATAGGACTGTCAGGTTCTCTCGGTGACGGTGCGGAAAAGCTCTTTGACTATGGAATCACTTCCCTGCAGTGTATCATTGACCGCCCCATGACCCTTGAATACGCAATGCAAAATGCCGAAAAGCTGTATTTTTCTGCGGCAGTGAGGATGTTCCGGATGATTAAAGGCATCCGCTGAATACCAGGATTGCGACTATGGTTAATTCAGCAGGAATAAATGTTGTGTCCAATGCCCAGTCCGTTAATTGTTTTGTTGATTTAACAGCTTATTCATCCTCACACATTCAAACTCCCAGCTCCTGATCACTTCGTCATCCATCCGGCTGTAACCCAGCTTTTCATAGAAGCCTACCGCAACCACCCTGCTGTCTATCCGGATTTCAGAAAAACCTAACTCCCCTATCCATTTTTCGGCTTCCTTTATCACCATGCTCCCCAGATGCCTGTTTCTGTATTCAGGCAGCACAACCACTCTTCCGATCATCACGCACTGACTGCTCAATTCATAAAATCGGCAGGTAGCCACAGGATATTCGTCATCTAAAAGAACGATATATTTGCTCATGTCCCCGTCATGCTCATCAAACTCCTCTCGCAGAGAAATATGATACTGACGGTTCATTCCCTCGATCCTGACAGAATATGCTCCGGCTCGCTGCCACTCCTCCTCTGCCCGCATAACTTTTAGGCTGTTCAAGACTCATCACCTCCCATGGTGCTTTATAAAATCTTTTCAGTTTTTTTCATAATAGACAATATCCATTCTGTCGTTTATCCTGTCTATCCTTCCTGTCCGATGATAGCCAAGCTTTTCATACAGGTGCAGGTCGCCCTTTTCCTGAAGGATCGTATCAAGGCTCCAGTTATCCTCCCCGTGTATGCTTTCGGCTTCCCTGATCGCCGCCTGGGCATAGCCCTTGTTTCTGTATTCCGACATGATCCATATAGGCGATATTCGTTTTCTGCTGCCGTCCTGTTTATCAATAATGCGTATCACCCCCACATTGACGCCCTCATCCGAAATGAAATAATAGAAGGACCCATGCATTTCAAATTTTCCCATGATCCTTTCAAAGCTTTCACTGGCAGGACTTATGTCGTGATCCTGATATTTTTCAAGCAGACCGCCAAAGGCTTCCCTTTGCATATTCCATACAGTTTGCATATCCTCTCTTGATGCTTTTATGAGCTTCACTTCCATATTAGCCCTCCATATTACCTGTCAATACAACTATTATATCAGCCCGGTGAAAAATAGCAATAGCCTGATAATATCTGATTTATTTATGCAGTTAGTCCTGACCATAATGACTTATGATTATCCCATGGCTGTTGACGGGGTATCAATAAATGTGTATAATAAAATTAACATTGATCTGGAGGTATCACCATGCAAAACTTTGATTATCAGACCCCGACAAGGCTTATTTTTGGCAAAGACGTTATCGGACAGCTTCCCGAAGTGATGAGCAGCTACGGCAAAAAAATACTGCTCACATATGGTGCCGGCAGCATCAAAAAAATCGGTCTTTATGACAAGGTTAAGGAGCTGCTTGCTGATTATGATATCTACGAGCTATCGGATATTATGCCAAACCCGAAGTATGATCCCAGCGTGCTTGACGGAGTGAGAATGTGCAAGGAAAACGATATTGACGTTATTCTTGCTGTGGGCGGCGGAAGTGTTCTCGACTGTTCAAAGGCCATTGCAGCGGGTGCGCTTTATGACGGCGACCCCTGGGACCTGATCTCATACAAGGTGCAGGCAAAGGCTGCCCTGCCGATAGTTGACATTATCACCCTTGCCGCAACCGGCAGCGAATATGACAGCGGCGGAGTAATTTCCAGGACTGAAACAAACGATAAGATAGGTTATATGGACCCTCACCTTTATCCTGAGGTCTCCTTCCTTGACCCGACCTACACCTTCACCGTATCAAAAAAGCAGACTGCCGCAGGATGCGCAGACGCTATGAACCATATCATGGAGCAGTATTTCTGCGAGGATTCATCTATCCTCAACGACGGCTTTATGGAAGCAGGCCTTAAAAGCCTGATGATAAATACAGTAAAATGCCTTGAAAACCCGGAGGATTATAACGCAAGAGCAGAAATGATGCTCACCTGCACCTACGGCTGCAACGGGATCTATGCTCTCGGCAACAGCGAAACGGGCTGGCCCTGCCACGGAATGGAACACGCTCTTTCCGCTTACTATGACATCACACACGGCGAGGGCCTTGCGATAATCACACCTCGTTGGATGAAGCATATCCTTTCCGAAAGAACGGTTGACCGCTTTGTGAAATACGGCGTGAATGTATTCGGAATTGACAGCACCCTTGACAGGTTTGAGATCGCAGAAAAGGCAATAGACGAAACGTATAAGTTCTTTGAATCCATCAACATTCCCATGCACCTGAGAGACGTCGGCATTGACGAAAGCCGCATTGACGAAATGGCTCATCATGTTGCCCTCAACGAGGGTCTTGAAGAAGCATGGGTACCTCTCTTTGAAAAGGATATTGCCGAGATATTCAGGGCGTCATTATAAGCACAACAGAATAATCAAGATAAAAGGCCGTGCAGGATCAAATCTGCACGGCTTTTGTTTCAGAGCTTCCTTAATTTGGAAAGACCTTCTTTTTCTGCAATTACGATCAGGCTCATGTCCTTTTTCAAGGGCTTATCCGGGTCAATGTTCACGACCACATTATCACCTTCAATGATAGCTACGATATTGATTGAATATTTTTTCCTCAGATTCAATTCCTTGAGGCTTTTGTTGACCCATTCTGTCCTTACTTCAAGCTCAACCATGGAAGCATCATCGGAAAACTCCAGAATATCCACAAAACCCGAGCTTAACAGGTTTTTGGCAAGGCGAACTCCGGAATCCTTTTCCGGGAAAAGCACTCGGTCCGCCCCCACCTTTTCCAGTATCCTGCAATTCATCTCGCTGGCACATTTTGCGATAACCGTCTTGACACCGGCTTCTTTGCAGAGCATCGTAGCCATGACGCTGGCTTCAAGATTTGTTGCCATTGAAATAATCACAACATCAATGTTTGAAACCCCAAGCTGTCTGATAGTTTCCGGGTCTGTAACATCCGCACATTTACAATAGGGAATCTCTGCAGCGGCGTCATCCACCTTTTCCTCATCAATGTCAACTGCCAGCACTTCAGCACCGTTAGCGCAAAGTTCCTTTGCAACGGCACTGCCGTATCTTCCCAGACCAAAAACAGCATAATCTACTCTATTGCTCATTATTGTTTCCTTTCATTCATCCGATGCTGATATCTTCAATCGGATCGGTAATAATATTCCGCTTTTTATTTTTTACGTTGAAGGCGACTAAAAGTGATATGGGACCAATCCTGCCAAGGTACATGGTGAAGATGATGATAACCTTTCCCCAGATATTCAGAGACGGCGTAAGGTCTCTTGTTAGTCCCACTGTAGCTGTTGCACTGACGGTTTCATAGGCAACGTCGAGAATCGGGGCATCAGTCACAGCCGACAGAAGCACTGTCGAAATAAGCATTATCATAAAGGACACCGTTATCACAGCCACCGCCTTGCTGATCGCCTGCTTTGAAATCCTTCTGCTAAACAGCAATACCTCATCCTCATTTTTTATTGCGCTGAGTGCCGCAAAAATCAAAACAACAAAGGTAACGGTTTTTACTCCTCCGGCTGTTCCCACCGGCGAACCTCCGATGAACATCAGCACAAGGGATACAACAGAAGAGGCATTCGTCAGATCCTGCTGAGGAACAGAGGCAAAGCCTGCCGTTCTTGTGGTTACGGACTGAAACACCGATACCTGGATCTTGTCAAACAGAGAAAGATTTTTCATTGTAAGGGGATTATTGTATTCAAAAACGAAGAATAAAATCGCTCCTAACAGCAGAAGTATTCCTGTTGCGGACAATGCAATTTTACTATGAAGGGTGAGCCGGGAAAAGCATTTAAGCTTCTGACTCCGGAATTTCTTTGTGACACGTATCACGTCCCACCATACGATAAACCCAAGCCCTCCGAGAATGACTAAAAGGCTTGTGGTGATGTTGACCATAGGATTTACGGCATAATCGCAAAGGCTGTTTTCTGACATAATATCTATGCCTGCATTGCAGAATGCGGAGATGGAATTGAACACAGATATCCAGATTCCCCGGGCTCCGTATTGGGGGATAAACACTGTCATATACATCAATGCCCCTACGCCCTCAACCACAAATGTTCCGGCCACAACTTTTTTAAGAAAAACCACAACCCCGGAAATAGAACTGAGGTTAAAAGCATCCTGCAGGAGCACCCTGCTTTTCAGACCTAATCTTCGGTTCGTGACTATCATAAAAGCCGACATTATTGTGATAATGCCAAGTCCGCCGATCTGTATAAGAATAAGAATCACAATCTGTCCGAACACGCTCCACGTTGTGACCGTAGGCAGAGTTACAAGTCCGGTTACACATACCGACGTGGTAGCAGTAAACAGGGCATCCACATAGGGAACGCTCCTTCCGCTCACAGTGCTTATGGGTAAAGATAGCAGAAAACTGCCCAGTATGATCCCCACCAAAAAGCTCAGCATAATAATATGAGTGGTTGAAAAAGACAATTTATTTTTTCTCAATAGACATCACTTCTTGTAAGATTTTTTACCCCTTACCTATCAATCATTATACCACACATAAAGCATCCAAAGCTACCATTTTTCGGATATTTTTTAAGAAGAAAAATACAGCCCGTTGTTTCTTTTTAGAAACGTCACTCATATGTATTCACTATACATATCATTCCGGATCTTTCTCATCTCTTTCCATACGTTGTCGCCGTAATTGCTGACGATCACGGAAATAATCCCATTGTCCGGATTATACTCCGAGATAAAGCTCACTCCCGGATCACACCCCTGAAAATATGGGATATCCCTGCCTTTGGGATTGTCAATGATCCATATCCCATAGCCATACCAGCCTTCTTCCGGGTCCTGGCCGTCTCCGCTTTGCTTGCTAAGCATCTTGTCAGTCAGTTCTTTGGAAATCAGCCTGCACTCTGTCAAGCCCTTCCAGAATCTGGCAATATCCTTAACGGTGATGAAAGCGCCTCCTGCACCTGTGCCCTTTGCGTCTACAGAATAGATATTAGTGCGGTAGTCGTTTGTATCCTCACAATAAATATAATTATTTGCACATCGTGAAGGCAGTCTGTCAAGCTCAAAATATCCCGTAGACTCCATCCCGCACACATCAAACACGTTTTCTTTCAGATACTTATCAAAGGGCATACCGGTCACCGATTCAATAATGAGCGCCAGCATGACATATCCGGAATTGTTATACTGGAATTTGGTGCCCCTGGGATACATCATAGGCTTATTGATAAACAGCGGCAGCAGATCGCTGTTTTTTCTTATTCTGTAATTAGGGAAATCGATCCAAAGATCCTCATATTCATCCATGACGGTTTCGTCAAAATAGTCAGGAACACCGGATGTGTGATTGAGAAGCTGTGCCACTGTCACATCAGGGTCGATCTGATTCAGCTGCAAATCAAGAAGCTCTCCAATGGTGTCCTTCAAGCGGAGCTTGCCCTGATCCACAAGCCGGAGAATATCCACGGCAACAAACACCTTTCCGGCAGAAGCGCTGGCAAATCTGGTATCAATGGTGTTGGGAATCTCATTAGGCAGATCGGCATAGCCTGATGAATATTCGTATAGGACTTCATCACCCCTAATAATATAAGCATTACCCCTGAAGCTCTTATCTATCATAATTTCTACCTCCATTGTCATCATAATTCTTATCAGAAAATAATCCTCCGAATAATTACTGTTTTTTATTATACCACAGCACACCCACTAAATTCTACCTCCTCCTATTGACAATTGTATTTGATGCTGTTATAATTGTGTTACTATTAGTAACGCAGGAGGGATTGTTACGGAATATATCATTCTTGGTCTACTGATACTCAGCAACAGGACTATCTATCAGCTGCGAAGCCGGATCGACAAAGGGCTGAATATCATGTACAGCAGCAGTACCGGAAGCATACAGGCGGGTCTTAAAAAACTGCTTGATAACGGCTTCATAGATTACAATGATATTCTGGAAAACGGTAAAAAGAAAAAGGAATATTATATCACCGAAGCCGGCAGACAGGAATTTAACAGCTGGATAAACAGTCCTATTGAATCCACCGGGATTAAATGTCCTGAGCTTACAAAGGTTTATTTTTTGGGCTTTTCTGAGGAGGAAAAACGCCCGGAAATAATTGAAAAGTATATTAACGAATTAAAGATTAAGCATGAGTCGCTGAAGTTTATGTGCGATGAGTCGGAAGATTTCGTCCGCTCGGAAGCTTACATAAGTCTGGAGAAGCAAGCAAAGGACATCATTTTTTATCAGCTTGCAACCGCACGCTTTGGCCGTGATCTGTTGGCCTTTACGATAAAGTGGTATGAAGATCTGTTAATTGAAATGAGGGGTTATGATGAATAAGGAAAGAAAAGCAGCCATAGCAGCAAACGAAATATCGGTTGTGGAGGAGTTTAATCTGGGAGGTTATAAGCAGAAGGTGCTGATAGAGGGCAAAAACAAAAACCTTCCTGTTGTAATAACACTCCACGGCGGTCCCGGTACGCCGATACCCTTTTGCGTGGGGGCAAGAGGATTGTTCCCCATCTTTACGGATAATTGTATTCTTGTATCCTGGGATCAGTATGGCTGCGGTATCAACAACGCAAAGCTGCCTGAGGATATTTCTATCGGTGATTTTGTAAACATGACCGTTGATCTGATAAAGGAGATCAAAAACAGATTTCCCGATAATCCCCTGTGGCTTTTGGGAATGTCATGGGGTTCGGTTTTGTCGGCTATGGCAGCAAAGCAGGTCCCGGAACTTATTAGCGGTGTCATCACCTACGGTCAGGTGCTTTATCAGCTGATGCAAAGCGAGAATACAATAGACACACTGATGAATTCAAAAGCGCCCAAAAAGATAAAAGCCGAAATAAAAGCAGCGGTTGATTCAAAGAAGATAGATCACAAAACAGCAATGAAAATCAGCACTGCTATCCGGAAATATACATACGGCTACAACAACCCGAATGAACCTAAGGCAGATGTGGGGAAAATCATACTCGGCATTATGAAAAGCCCCGATTACAAATTCAGGGATTTCAAAGCGGTCGTGATCAACGGCTATATGAAAAACACGAGCCTGATAACGGAACTATCAGCCCTTGATCTGCGGGAGACTCTGAAAAGCGTAGCTGTTCCCTATCATATCTTGCAGGGCGAAACAGATATCGTCACCGATACAAGCATCATCCTGTCCTTTGTCAAGGAAGCAGGCAATTCTCATCTTGACTGTAAGGTTATACCCAACAGTGCGCATATTCCCGGAACCAACGGTATGAAGGCTATATTTGACGAGATACTCAGACTGAAATAACCCATTCTTTTCAATATACAAAAAACCGGCACTGCTGTCAGATCATATACTGACGGCGGTACCGGTACTTTTTCTTATACAGCCTTTTAGAAGAAAAAGCTGCCCGAAACCCCTGAGGGCAGCGGGCAGCTGTAAATCAACAACTATACGATGCTTTCAGTAATCCAATACTATCAAAGCTGGGGACCTGCAGCTACAAGAGCCTTGCCTGCATCGTTTGTCTCATATTTCTTGAAGTTTTTGATGAATCTTGAAGCAAGATCCTTTGCCTTCTCTTCCCATACTGCAGGATCTGCATAGGTATCTCTGGGATCAAGAATGCCTGTGTCAACGCCGGGAAGCTCTGTGGGAACCTCAAAGTCAAAATAGGGGATCTTCTTTGTGGGAGCGTCCTTGATAGAGCCGTTAAGGATAGCGTCGATGATGCCTCTTGTATCCTTGATGGTGATTCTCTTGCCGGTGCCGTTCCAGCCGGTGTTTACAAGATAAGCCTTTGCTCCGCTCTTCTCCATTCTCTTTACAAGCTCCTCTGCATACTTTGTGGGATGGAGCTCAAGGAATGCCTGACCAAAGCAAGCTGAGAATGTGGGAGTCGGCTCGGTGATGCCGCGCTCTGTGCCTGCAAGCTTAGCTGTAAAGCCTGAGAGGAAGTAATACTGTGTCTGCTCAGGTGTGAGTACAGATACCGGAGGCAGAACGCCGAAAGCGTCAGCTGAAAGGAAGATAACATTGTCGGCAGCAGGGCCGGAAGAGATCTTGTTTACGTTCTTAACGATCTTCTCGATGTGCTCGATAGGATAAGACACACGAGTGTTCTCTGTAACGCTCTTGTCGGTAAAGTCGATCTTGCCGTCAGCGTCAACAGTTACGTTCTCAAGGAGAGCGTCTCTCTTGATAGCGTTATAAATGTCAGGCTCGCTGTCCTTATCAAGGCCGATAACCTTTGCATAGCAGCCGCCCTCAAAGTTAAACACGCCGTTGTCGTCCCATCCGTGCTCGTCGTCACCGATAAGGAGACGCTTGGGATCGGTAGAGAGAGTAGTCTTGCCTGTGCCGGAAAGACCAAAGAAAATTGCAGTGTGCTCACCGTTCATATCAGTGTTTGCAGAGCAGTGCATGGAAGCAATGCCCTGAAGCGGGAGGAAGTAGTTCATCATTGAGAACATACCCTTCTTCATCTCGCCGCCGTACCATGTATTGAGAATAACCTGCTCACGGCTTGAAACGTTGAAGAGAACTGCAGTCTCAGAGTTGAGGCCAAGCTCCTTATAGTTCTCGACCTTTGCCTTTGAAGCAGTATAGACAACAAAGTTAGGCTCAAAGGTCTCTTCCTCTTCCTTGGTGGGCTTTATGAACATATTCTCAACGAAATGTGCCTGCCATGCAACCTCCATGATAAAACGCACTGCCATGCGGGTATCCTTGTTTGCACCGCAGAAAGCGTCAACCACATAGAGCTTCTTGCCGGAGAGCTCCTTGAGAGCCAGCTCCTTGCAAGCCTTCCATGCTTCTTCTGTTGCGGGATGGTTGTCGTTGGGATACTCAGGAGTGGGCCACCACACTGTGTCCTTAGAAGTCTCATCCATAACGATGAACTTATCCTTAGGAGAACGACCTGTATAAATACCCGTCATTACGTTAACAGCGCCCAGCTCTGTGAGCTGACCCTTTTCAAAGCCCTCAAGTGAAGGATCCATCTCATCCTTGAAAAGCTGCTCATAGGAAGGATTGTAAACTATCTCTTTCACATCGCTGATACCGTATTTGGTAACGTCAATATTTGCCATTAAGAAAACCCCTTTTCTTTTTTGTCGGCAAAGGACTGCGCCAAAGGGCACAACCAAGCTCTGCCGCCTTTATTTACACCTATATAATACACTAATTTCGTCTTGTTTGTCAATACAGCAATAAAAATATCAGTAAAAGAGTTTTGCAGCCTCACAGCAGGATTCCTGCATGAGACTGCATATAATAATCATCCTTCTGAGCTACTGCACGGGATCGGGCAGCTCAGTATAGTCCTGATAAATGCCGTCCTTGTTGTACACACTCACGTTAAGATCGTCGTCAACCGTCAGGTCGTATATCAGCTTATATTTGGGATTCCTGTCCCCCACCGACTTGCAGGTAAACGCAATAGTAAGGCTGCCCTTGCGCACTGCTGTAAACCTGTATGTATCCACGTCGCTGTCATGGGTGTCTACCTTTTCTATGTCGGCGACCAGGTTATCGCTGATATCACAGGTCCAGCGGCAGTCAGCATCCGGCTTGCACACAGATATGGAAAAGCTGCTGCTCACCTGCTCCGGCTCAGGGATATCCTTTTCAAGATAGTTGCCATCAGAACTGTTTATCCTGTAGTTCAGGTTCCTGTCAACCGTCACATCGTATGAGAATGAATACTTCTCACCGCTGTATGTATCATAGGAAAAGTCAATATCCGTCCTGCCGGCAGACTTTGTCCTGAAATGATATTCAAGCACCACGTAGGTCCTGAGATCCATCAATGCCACCGGTTTTTCGGTGATGTAATAATCAAGCACATCCTCGTCGCTAAAGCTGCACTTCCAGAAATAAGGCGATGCTATGGGAGACTTAACCGTAATGACAAACTCAGTGGGAGTCCTGGGGAGTGTCTCCGAAACGGTAAGGCTGTAATAGTCCTCCTTCATCTGTCCGTCCTGGTCCTTAACCTTTATGCACAGCTCATAATCCCCCACCTGAGTAGGTCTCCATTTGATATAGTCGGCAGGTCCATATTCGCTGAGAGTGCTCCACAGCTCTTCGTCGCTGCGCTTATAGAAGAATCCGCAGCTCACATTGCCAAAACCGCCCTGATGGATAGCGCACAGCTCCATTGTATTGCCCAGCTGCAAAAAGGAAGTGCTGGCATAGGATTTTGCTACAAGCTCTCTTGTCACTCTCAGATCATAATACTTTGCTCCGATGGTACGGCCGAATTTGATTTTTATGCACACCTCATAATCGCCTACGGCTGTAGGGCTCCAGATATAATCCTGAGCCTCGCTATAATCGGAAAGAGTGAACCACATAAGGCCCTTGGGTCGGAAATAAAAGGCATAGGTGCACTTTGACGGATCCACACCCTTAGGTGCTCCGTGAAGCACCACAGAATCACCCACAAATATCCTTTCGGAGCTGATATATGAGTTGTTGATGGAATCATCATACTTTTCAGCCAGCGCACTGATTAACCGATCATGGAGTGATTCCGCATTGACCGAAAGTCCCGCAGCGCAAAGAAGCATTGCACAGACAATAACAGAAACGATGATCTTTAAAAGCTTCTGATCTCTTCTCAATCCACTTACCTCCGTATTCTCTTGTTATGTAGAGTCGTTATACCTATGCAGGGATAACACTATACAACAATATTATTATCACATAAAAAAGCATCTGTCAATATATCCGGAAATAAATTGACAGATGCAGACATCAAAATATCTTATTTTGTATTATTTTTTTGCATTTTGGCTGTTATCAGCTGTTTTTATATGCAGTCATTCCTTGACATTACTGAATATTATGTCATTAACCTTATCAAGTGCAGCTTCGATCTTGCTGATATCTCCGACACCTGCCATAGCTCTCTCCTGCTTGCCGCCGCCTTTTCCGTCAACAAGCTCAGCCACCTGCTTGATAAGCTTGCCTGCATGGAGACCCTTTTCCTGAGCTTCTTTACCGCAGACCACCGCAAGATTTGCCTTGCCGTTATCAACAGCAAACAGCACACCCACGCTCTTCGGTGCGGTATTAAGCACCCTGTCACACATATTCTTGAGTGCTGTGGTGTTAATGCCGTCAAGCTTACCCTTGATAATCCTGACACCCTTCTCAATGACAGAAATACTGAAGATGTTATCCAGTGACATAGCCGAGATCTTGGTGTTGAGACGATCGATCTCTCTGTCCTTTTCCTTCAGCTCGGCTGCAACATTTTCACAGGAAGCGGCAAGGCTTGCGGCGTTGGTAATCTTGAGAGCCTTCATGCACTCAACGGTGGTGTTCTTATACTCATCAAGCATCGTAATGACGTTTCTGCCAGTAACAGCCTCGATCCTTCTCACTCCGGAAGCTACAGAGCCTTCGCTCTTTATCCTGAACAGACCGATCCTTGCGGTATTATCAATATGTGTACCGCCGCAGAACTCCTTTGAGAATTCGTCGATCATTACCACTCTTACAACATCGCCGTATTTCTCGCCGAAGAGAGCCATCGCACCAAGCTTTTTAGCCTCCTCGATCTTCATCTCCTTTGTCACAACCTGGACTCCGGCGAATATCTGATCGTTTACAAGAGCTTCGATCTTTGCAAGCTCCTCCTCAGTCAATGCAGAGAAATGAGTGAAGTCGAAGCGGAGCTTCTCGCTGTCAACGAGCTGTCCGGCCTGTTCAACATGAGTGCCCAGCACCTTCCTGAGGGCTGCCTGCAGCAGATGAGCGGCAGTGTGGTTGCGCATGATGGAAAGACGGTTTTCCTTGTCCACCTCAGCGGAAACAGTCTGACCTACCTCCACAGTACCCTCGGCAATGTGGCAGTGGTGCATATATATGCCGTTGCTGTCCTTGACTGTATCAAGTACCTCAAGTCTTGTCTTATCGGCAACGATAACACCCTTATCTCCCACCTGACCGCCGCTCTCTGCATAGAAGGGAGTCTTGTCAAGCACAACGACAACATCGTCCCCGGTGCCGCCAAATTCTACTCTCTCGCCGTCCTCGACCACAGCAAGGATTTTTGACTGACAGGAAAGCTCGCTGTAGCCTATGAAATCAGTCTTTTCTATGCCGCTGAAATCAACGCTGTCGCTGAGCCATGCATCGGCACCTGCGTTCTTTCTTGCATTCTTTGCCCTGATCTTCTGCTCCTTGAGCAGCTCGTTATAGCCGTCAATATCGACAGTAAAGCCCTTTTCCTCAGCGACCTCTCTGATAAGGTCTATCGGGAAGCCGAATGTATCGTTGAGCCTGAATGCGTCATCACCGGAAATCCGGTTGATTTCTGACTTTTTGATGATATCATCAAGGAGAGCAAAGCCTTGGTCAAGAGTCCTGCCGAAGCTTTCCTCCTCTGTCTTGATAACTTTAACTATAAGGTCACGCTTCTCAGAAAGCTCAGGATAGGAAGCGTTCTCCTGGATCACGGTGTCTACCACCTTATACAGGAAGCTTTCCTTTACACCGAGAAGTCTGCCATGACGTGCAGCTCTCCTGAGGAGTCTTCTGAGAACATAGCCTCTGCCCTCGTTGGAAGGCATTACTCCGTCACCGATCATAAAGGTAGTGCTTCTGATATGGTCAGTGATAACACGCAGGGAAATATCGGTTTTTTCACCGTCACCATAGCTGACGCCCACAAGCTCGGAGATCTTCTTCATGATGTTCTGCACAGTATCCACAAGGAAGAGATTATCCACGCCCTGCATAACGCAGGCAAGTCTTTCCAGACCCATACCAGTGTCGATGTTGGGATGATCCATAGGGGTATAGTTGCCATTGCCATCGTTGACAAACTGGGAGAAAACGTTGTTCCACACCTCAACATATCTGTCACAGTCACAGCCCACACCGCAGTCAGGCTTGCCGCAGCCGTATTTCTCGCCTCTGTCAAAGTAAAGCTCCGTGCAGGGACCGCAGGGGCCTTCGCCATGCTCCCAAAAGTTATCCTCTTTGCCAAGCCTCTTGAGATGAGAGGGATCGACTCCGACCTCGTTTGTCCAGATATCCCATGCCTCATCGTCATTCTCATAGACTGAAATGTATATCTTCTCCGGTGGCATCTCCAGCACCTTAGTAAAGAACTCCCATGCCCATGCCATGGCCTCGTGCTTGAAATAGTCGCCAAAGGAGAAGTTGCCCAGCATTTCAAAGAATGTACCGTGTCTTGCAGTGATGCCCACTCTCTCGATATCGGGAGTACGGATGCACTTCTGGCAGGTAGTAACCCTGGTTCTGGGGGGAGTGACCTCACCTGTGAAGTATTTCTTCATAGGAGCCATGCCTGAATTGATGAGAAGCAGGCTGTTGTCGTTGTTTGGGATGAGCGGGAAGCTCGGCAGTCTGAGATGTCCCTTTGATTCAAAAAATGACAGAAACATCTCCCTTAATTCATTCAATCCTGTCCATTTCATTTTTATCACCCTTCTGTTTTGCTGTGTGAAAATAAAAAAGACCCTTTCGCCTGTATGGGACGAAAAGATCCGTGTTACCACCCAAATTGCACGTCATGGACGCACCACTCAAAGGCCATAACGCAGCCCTGCGTTGCGGTTTTCCGCAAATGCTCCGAGTCAGCCCAAGCAGCCTTCCGTAAAAACCTCTCATCAATACGGTTTTCTCTCTTTGACGGCGGTATTGCTCTTTTTCTCATCACAGCAGCTTCTGTATACAATACTATTACTATTATAATCAAAAATTCTCTCATGTCAATCAATTTTTTAAAAAACCGAAAATCATTTTCTTCCCGCGGGCAATGAATCGTTGATTATTTATGCTTGCGGCACCGCAGTCGGTTGATGATTACTCCGGCAAGGCAAAAAATCCCATAACCCAAGGCTGTCCCTGCCGTATTCAGGATCAGATCGTCAATATCGCTTGTCCTCGGAAGCGGAAGCTGTACAACCTCGATGACAAGAGAGATAAAAAATCCTCTCAACACAGTCTGAGAAAAGTTCGTTTTGAAAAGAATAGGGATAAAAATACCCACGGGAATAAAAATGCCGATGTTTCCGAAGATATTAAAGATCATTCCTCTTAATGTATAAAAGCTGACATCGGCTTCAGCAATCTGCTTTATGATAATATAAAAGGGTATTATGCTGATGTTGTCTATTCCGGGATTGTAGATAAAGGTCTGTGTAAAGAGCATTATCAAAAAAACCATAAACAAAGCGAAGATCGACTCTCTCAGAGGATCGGTTTTATCCGCAAGGCTGGTTTTGGGTCGTTCTCTGAGATAGAGCATCCGCAGGAAAAGGCATATCGGCAAAAAGACCATAACAGGCGCAAGGCCCTCAGACAGAAAGCTTATTGCATAATTGATAACAGTTCTCATTTACCCTTCAGTTCCTCAGCAATGGTCATCAGTCTCTGTATCCGGTGATTCGCACCTGATCTGCTGATCGGCACAGGCAAGGCATTTCCAAGCTCCCTGAGATTATACTCCGGGTGCTCGATCCTGAGAAGTGCCATTTCCCTGAGCTCCTCCGGCAACGCTTCAAGCCCGATCCGATCCCTGATAAGGTCAATTGCGATAAGCTGTTTAGCGGAGGCATCAGCCGTCTTGTTCAGGTTTGCGGTCTCAGAATTGATCCTGCGGTTGACATCGTTCCTTACAGACTTGTATATCCTGCTCTGCATGATATTGAGAGCTGACATAGGCGCCCCGATATAGGTGAGCATATCCTCGATATTGTCGCTGCCCTTGATATATACAACATAGCTGCCCTTTCTGAAAACGGTTTTAGCTTCGGTGTTTATCTCCTCGATCTCGCTTATAATGCGTTCCAGGTCGGAAGCGAGGTTCATGTGGGGCACAGAAAACTCCAGGTGATAATCCTTTTCGGGATCAGTCACGCTTCCGCACACGAGAAAAACACCCCTCAGGAAGCAGGCTGTAGCCCCCTCACCGTCTATATTTCCACGGTTAATGCGAAGGCTCGGCTGGGAACGATCGTGGCCAAAAAAGTCAAACACCCTCATACAGTCCGATTTTTCCGGAACAGAAAGATAATAAAGACTGCCCTTTCCTCCCCGTCTCGTAAGCTTGACAGAAAGATCGACTATAACGCCGGTCAATGACGCAAGCCCCTCAGAAAAGGTCATGGCCGCAGGTCTTGACTCTGTGGTCATTGATATAGCCGAGGGACTAAAGCTCTTTGAAAACAGGGTCATACCATAGACAAGGGCAGTTTTTTGTTCAATAGTCAGGTCCCTGTATTCACAGAGAGCCTCCTTTGTTTCCTTTGAGAATGACATAGCTCATCACCGCTTGTTCTTTGAAACATCTCTATGGTGTACAATAGCTCTTTGTCTTGATTCAAGTATATGCTGATAGAGCACCCTTGTGAGAGTGACAGAACGATGCTGTCCTCCGGTGCAGCCTATGGCGATAACAAGCTGGCTCTTTCCCTCAGCAAGGTAAAGCGGAAGGGAATAATCCACCAACGAGATCATCCTTTTTGCAAAGCCCTTTGACTGCTCAAAGCTCATTACATAGTCATATACGCAATCCTCAAGACCGGTGTGATATTTCAGATCGGGAATATAGAATGGATTCGGCAGGCACCTCACGTCAAAAACAAGATCGGCCTCGGCAGGTATTCCATACTTAAAGCCAAACGACAGGCAGGTAACAGTCATACCCAGAGAGGGATTTCCCAGAAACAGTGCGGATATCCTTTCCCTGAGCTGTGAGCCTGAAAGCAGAGAGGTATCTATGACATAGTCCGCCCTTGCCTTCACTCTCATAAGAAGGCTGCGCTCCATCACCACTGCGTTTTCGGTAGAACCCTTACTCGCATCGGCAAGAGGATGCTTCCTGCGGGTTTCTTTGTATCGTCTCAGAAGCACGTCGTCCCTTGCGTCAAGGAACAGTATCTTGTAATTGTTCTTTTCGCCCTTGAAGCTGTCAAGCGCCTCAAACAGGTCCTCAAATCCGTCTCCTGCCCTGACATCAGTAACGACAGCGATCTTCTTCATCCTGTCGTCTGAGGATTTCTCGCACAGATCATAAAACGTAGGAAGAAGCATAGGAGGAATATTATCTACGCAGTAGTATCCTATATCCTCCATACTCTTCATTGCAACGGATTTTCCGGCTCCCGAAAGACCGGTTATAATAATAAATTCCATAAAACTCACCTGAAATAAGGAGCAAAATGATCTGTCTGCAGGCAACGGCAGGCACTGTTATCATCAGACCCTGCCGATGAATCTTACCTCACAGCAAAGCTCCACGTTTTTCTTTTCCCTGACTTCCTTTTTTATGTGGTCGATCAGTCCAAGCACATCTGCGGCGCTTGCACCCTTATCGTTGACTATGAATCCCGCATGCTTGGGGCTGACCTGTGCCCCGCCGTATTCGTACCCCTTCAGTCCGCACTCCTCTATCAGAGCAGCCGCATAGCCGTTTTCCGGTCTCTTGAAAACGCTTCCGGCACTGGGATGATTGATGGGCTGCTTGGTCTTGCGCTGATCCATAAGGTACTGCATTCTTTCGACTATGGCGTCATGGGATCCCGGCTCAAGACGGAAGGAACCTCGGATAATGATGTTTTCGGTGTCAGTAAACGCACTGTGGCGGTAGGAAAAGTCAAGCTCTTCGCCGCTGCAGCGCCTGATATTTCCGTCCTTATCCATATAATCCACAGAGATCACGGTATCCTTGATCTCTCCTCCGTATGCACCGGCATTCATATAGATGGCGCCGCCCACCGATCCCGGTATTCCCCATGCAAACTCAAGGCCTCCAAGGGACATATTCCTTGCAAAGGTGCACAGCCTTGCAAGGGTAGAGCCTGCACCGCAGCGCACTATATTATCCTCCGCAAGGGTTATTTCGTTGAACTCACCCTCTAATTTTATCACAAGACCCTCTATTCCCTTGTCGGAAACAAGGATATTTGAGCCCATGCCGAGAATGAAATACGGCACCCCGTGTTCACGGCACAGCAGTATGATGTTTCTCAGGGAATCCACGTCCTTCACTGAGCAAAGACAGTCAGCCTTTCCCCCTATCCGGAAGCTCGTATGACTCTTCATTTCCTCATCGAGCCTGATGTCTGCATTTTCCTTACTGATCAATTCAATAAAAGCTTTTTCGATCATAGCGTCTCCTTTATATCCGTTATCCGGCAGTTCTGCCGGCGCTGTTATGTATATTCTTATCAGAACGGGATCGTCTTAAGATCTCCCTCTTCCTCCTCCGGAAGCTCAAGGCCGAGAAGCTGGAACAGCTCTCTTGCCGCGTTATAGCCCATCTTGCGCTGACGGTTGTTCATAGCCGCCACCTCGATGATCACGGCAAGGTTACGTCCGGGCTTGACAGGAATGGTCAGGATCGGCACCTGATTTCCCAATATCTCGGTCATCTCATTGCTCATGCCCATGCGGTCATAGACCTTCTTGTTATCCCACTGCTCAAGGTTGATGACCATGTCGATCTTCTCGCTGAGCTTGACGGAGCCCATACCGAAAAGCCTTCTGGCATTGATAATTCCTATGCCCCTCAGCTCGATAAAATGACGTATATTTGCCGGGGATGTACCTATGAGCTGTTTGTTTGATATGCGCCTGATCTCCACCGCATCGTCGGCTATCAGACGGTGACCTCTCTTGACAAGCTCTATCGCCGTCTCGCTCTTTCCGACTCCGCTGTCACCCACGATCAGCAGACCCTCACCATAGACCTCAACAAGCACTCCGTGTCTGGTAACTCTCGGAGCCAGCTCGGTGTTGAGAAGGGAAATAAGGGATGCGGACAGAACGGATGTAGTCTCAGGGCTGCGCAGCACAGGTATCTTATACTTTTCCGCAGCGCTCATAAGCTCGCCGTAGGGAATAATATTCCTTGTCACTATTATAGCAGGGGGCTGCAGAGAAAACAGTCTCTCTATGACGTGATATCTCTGCTCGGTGCTGAACCTGTTCAGATAGCTGTTTTCGGTATTGCCAAATATCATCATACGTGAATTGTCAAAAAAATCAAGGAATCCCGTCAGCTCAAGGCCCGGCCTTGTGATATCCCTTGACACGATCTTGATAGTCTCAGGGTCGTCAGGCATATAGGATACCTCAAGCTCTATTTCCTTAATAATTTTTGCAAGTGTCACAGAAAACTTGGTTTCCATTTCCGCACCTCCGTTAATTATTCCGATAATGCAATCCGCATACTCCGGCAGAAAGGCTCCTTCAGAATCGTATATTCATTATATACTATTTTTTATGATTTTGAAAGTGTTTTATTATAAAAATAACAGGATTTTTAAAAAACTCTTTTGTTTGCCTGCACAACATGGTATAATATCTTTTACCTATAATAATAAAATTGGTGATGCTATGCGTATTTTGATTTTCACTGAGGTCCTTGCTCCTTACGTCAGCGGTATCTCAAGCTATGTGGATGTGCTCAAAAACGGACTTGAAGAGCTTTCTCATCAGGTGCTTATCGTCACATCCTCCCCAAGGATAAAGGAAGCCTCATACAAAAACGGGATCATCCGCTGCCCGGCAAGGCTTGCCAACAATAAATATGGTTACGAGTGCAAGAGCTACAATGATCCCAAGATTATTTCGTTTATTTCGAGCTTTAAGCCCGACGTAGTGCATATACATACCGACACCAGGATAGGCTATATGGGGCTGCTGGTTGCAGACAAAACCAATTCTCCTGTGGTGTTTACCATCCATGACTACTTTATGGACAGGTTTGCAGCCGACAACTCTAAGCTCCTGTGGAACGTCAAGACCTATTTTGAAAAGCAGCATTTCAGGGATATGCTTGACAATGCCGATGTGGTTACATCCTCCTGCAGCAGGGCGGCCATCTTCATCCAGAAGGCTGACCGCAAAAAGAAGGTCTTTTTGATCCGCTCCAACACGGACACGGAACGCTTTGACTATAACAACTCTACAAAGACCTCCATCAGGAAAATGCGCCAGAAGCTTGGTCTGTCTCCCAATGCCACCGTCGCTGTCTTTGCCGGCAAGCTCACTGTGGAAAAAAATCTTGAATTTGTGCTGTCCGCCTTTGCCACACACCTCAAAAAATCCGATAACATCCAGCTTTTGATCGTGGGAGACGGCACAGAGACCGATTATCTCAAAAGCCTGTGCGTCAAGCTCAAGATTTCGGATATGGTGATTTTTGCAGGGTCTGTAGCAAATACTATCATGCCGGATGTTTATTCCGCCTGTGATATTTATGTCTGTTCCTCCGATGACGGACTCGTTTCCATGTCCTTCCTGGAGGCAATGGGCTGCGGACTGCCTGTTCTTGTCAAGGAGGACAAGGAGAAGATCGTCAATAAAATGATAAAGCACGGCACTAACGGATTTGTATTCAGCAAAAAGTCGGAATTTGTCAAATATCTCAAAACCCTCTCCATGATGAACGACAACGACCGGAAGCGTATCCGTCAGATTGTCCGTGACTCCCTTGTTACCACCGACAACAACACCATGGCGGAGCAGTATGTGAAGGCATACGAGATAGCTCTTGCCAAATACTGCCGCAAACGCTTTAAGTAAAATAACAACGGATCGTACAGGTGATAAAATGGATATTAAAAACGCCCTCAAGGCACTGCCTACTCCCTCCTACGTCATTGACGAGACGGCACTGATAAAAAATCTCGAAACCCTCAGCTATGTGGAAAAACAGACAGGCTGCCATGTGCTGCTTGCACAGAAGGCCTTCTCCGCCTACAGGCTCTACCCTCTCATCTCGGAATATATCTCAGGCACCACTGCCAGCGGTATCTTTGAGGCAAGGCTTGGTCACGAGGAAATGGGAAACAAACAGGTACACGTTTTTTCGCCGGCATATAAAGATCAGGATTTTGATGAGCTTTTAGGCCTGTGCGACCATATTATCTTCAATTCCTTTTCCCAGTGGAAGCACTTCCGCACAAAAGCCCTGGAGCATCCGGAGATAGAATTCGGACTGAGGATTAACCCCGAATATTCCGAGATCGAGACTGACATATACAATCCCTGCTTCACAGGCTCAAGGCTTGGCATCACTCTGTCCAATTTTGAGGAGCATGAGCTTGAGGGCATCAGCGGTCTGCACTTTCACACCATGTGCGAGCAGGGCGCAGATACCCTTGAAAGGACCCTTGAGGCTGTAGAGCAGCGATTCGGAAAATACCTCTATAACATGAAATGGATAAACTTCGGCGGCGGACACCATATTACAAGACCCGATTATGACGTGGAGCTGCTGATAAAATGTATTAACAGGATAAAAGACAAGTATGATGTGCAGGTCTATATAGAGCCGGGTGAAGCAATAGCACTTAATGCCGGTTGGCTCATAACCACCGTTCTTGATATTACAAAAAACGGCATTGATATAGCCATTGTTGACACCTCCGCTGCCTGTCATATGCCTGACGTGCTTGAAATGCCCTACAGACCGATGATAGTCGGCTCAGAAAAGCCCGGTGTCCTGCCATTCACCTACAAGCTCGGCGCCCCCACCTGTCTTGCCGGGGACGTGATCGGGGATTATTCCTTTAATAAGCCTCTCTCTGTGGGAGATAAGCTGATTTTTACCGACATGGCAATTTATTCCATGGTCAAGAACAACACCTTCAACGGAATGCCGCTGCCGTCCATTTATCTTCTGAAGCAGGACGGGAGTACAGAGCTTCTGAAGGAGTTTGGATATGAGGACTTCAAGAGCCGATTGTAATAATTGAAATAAAAAGAGGGTTATCTGATATGTTTGATAATTTCATTACCGTGGGCACACAGGTGCTGGAGCTTTTCATTCTGATAGCAGTAGGCTATCTGTGCGGGAAGATCGGATGGCTCAACGACAAGACCTCAAAATCCATCACCGACATCGTTTTGTATATCGTATGCCCCTGTGTTATTATCGAAAACTTCATAAGACCCTTTGACCCGGCAATGCTGGGAAAGCTCCTGACCTGCGGTGCGGCTGCATTGTGCATACATATCGTTTCTATCGTGATAGCCATGCTGGTGTTCCACGACAAGACCCCCGAAAGGAACAGGGTCTACCGCTTTGCCCTGATCTTTTCAAACTGCGGTTATATGTCCCTTCCCATGCAGCAGGCGATACTCGGTTCGGACGGTGTGTTTTTTGGGGCCGTTTATATCGTTGTGTTCAACATTGTGATGTGGACCTTCGGTGTCTGGCTCTCAAGCGGAGACAAAAAATCCCTCTCGGTCAAAAAGATCGTTCTTAACCCCTGCATTATCGGAATGGCTGTGGGCTTTGTGATATTTCTCACATCACTGCCCGTACCGGAGATCATCGAAAAGCCTATAGGCTTCCTTGCTAACCTGAACACGCCTCTTCCCATGATGATAGTGGGCTACTACCTTTCCAAGTCAAAAATCCGGGATGCCTTCAAGGACGGCAAGGGCTTTATCTGTGTGCTCTTCAGACTAATAGCTGTGCCGCTTCTCGCCTTTGGGGGCATGATGCTCTGCGGCATAAGGGATACGGTACTAATCACCTGCGTTATTGCAGCTTCAGCACCGGTGGCCGCTGCCACCACAATGTTTGCGGCAAAATTTGACAATGACGCAAAGCTTTCGGTAAACCTTGTAACACTCTCTACGCTGCTGTCAGTAATAACCATGCCCCTTATCGTGGGCTTTGCAAGAACTGTAGGCGCCGGATGATGTGACTATAAGCAAACATCTTTCCCATCACGCAGACAAAACAGGAGGACCATAATGGACATCAATGATATAAAAGCAAGAGCCGAGGAGCTTCGAGGTCAGATCAATTATCACAACAGAAAATACTATAATGAGGATTCTCCGGAAATCAGCGACTATGAATATGATATGCTGCTCAGAGAGCTTGAACAGATAGAGGAAAGCTATCCCCAGCTAAAGACGCCGGATTCCCCCACCACCAGGGTGGGCGGAGAGGCAGCAGAAAAGTTTTCTCCTGTTGAACACACAGTGCCAATGGAGAGCCTGCACGATTCCTTTTCCCACGACGAGATAAGGGACTTTGACAGGAAGGTAAGGGAAGTCGTTGACCATCCGGAATATGTGGTGGAGCCAAAGATTGACGGACTGTCGGTCTCTGCCGAATACCGCAACGGAATCTTTGTGAGAGGCTCCACAAGAGGAGACGGTCGTGTCGGTGAGGATATTACGGATAACCTAAGAACCATAAAGTCACTCCCCATGAAGCTAACAAGACCTCTGCCCTATCTTGAAGTAAGAGGCGAGGTATATATGTCAGTGGAAAGCTTTGAAAAGCTGACCGCCGCACAGGAGGAACGTGACGAAAAGCCCTTCAAAAATCCAAGAAATGCCGCTGCCGGCTCCCTGCGTCAAAAGGATGCACGTATCACAAAGGAGCGTTCTCTGGACATATTCGTATTCAACGTCCAGCAGGTAGAGGGAGAAGCCATAGGCGGTCACGAGGAATCTCTGGATATGCTCAAAGAGCTTGGGTTCACAGTGCTGCCGTCATACTACCGCTGCAAAAACGTGGATGAGGTATTAGACAGAATAGAAGAAATCGGCGCAATGAGAGGAAGTCTGCCCTTCCAGATCGACGGAGCGGTAGTCAAAGTAGACAGCTTCGATCAGCGGGCGGCTCTCGGAAGCACATCCAAATTCCCGAAATGGGCGGAGGCATATAAATATCCACCGGAGGAAAAGGAAACCCAGCTGCTGGATGTGGAAGTCAATGTGGGCAGGACAGGGGTGCTCACCCCTACTGCGATTTTCTCACCCATAACCCTTGCCGGTACCACCGTAAGCAGAGCGACCCTCCACAATGAGGATTTCATCAAGGAGAAGGATATCCGTATCGGTGATACAGTCGTGCTGAGAAAGGCTGGAGAGATCATCCCCGAGGTGGTATCCGTCTCTATGCATAAGGAAGGCTCACAGCCCTACCGCCTGCCAAGGATATGCCCGTCCTGCGGCTCACCTGTGGCCTTTGAGGAGGGCGAGGCCGCTCTTCGCTGTACCAACACTGACTGCCCTGCGCAGCTCATGCGCCACATGATACACTTTGTGTCAAGGGACGCAATGGATATTGAGGGGCTTGGGGAAAAGGTCCTGCACAAATTGGTAGAAAAGGAGCTTATTCGCTCACCTCTTGATCTTTACCGTCTGACCCGTGATGACATAAAGACCCTTGAAAACAAAAAGGACAAATCTGCGGATAATCTCATCAATGCTATAGAAAATTCAAAGCAAAACGATCTTTACAGGATAATTTATGCCCTGGGAATAAGACACATCGGACAGAAGGCGGCAAAGCTTCTGTCTGACAGATTCATGACCCTTGACGCCATCGCTGGGGCAAGCGAAGCAGATATTTCAGCAATAGACGGCTTCGGGGATATCATGGCACGCAGCACTGCCTCCTATTTTGCTCTGGAGGAATCAAAAAAGATAGTGGAAGAGATTCATTCTCTCGGCATAAACACAAAAAATCTTACAGAAAAAGCTGAGATCACTGAGGACAACCCGTTTTTTGGAAAAACCTTTGTCATCACAGGAACACTTCCCAACTATAAGCGAACCGAAGCCGCCGCTATCATTGAAACCCTGGGCGGAAAGGTCGCCTCCTCAGTGTCCAAAAAGACGGATTATGTCCTTGCGGGCGAAGAGGCTGGAAGTAAGCTCACAAAAGCCCAGACCCTGGGTATCACAATAATTGACGAAGCGGAGTTTGAAAAAATGAGAGCTCAGGCTAAATAAACAACGCCTTAACTGTGAAGGATGGATTTTCGGCACAGTTAGGGCGCATTATTTTGGTCAGACCATTGAAATAGCAGTGATAATAGTATATAATTATTGATGTGTATGTATTGATAGTATTATAATACTACTGTAATTTTCTTGATTTTGTGAAAGGATGGTCTGGATGTCTAAAATAAATGTATTCATTATCCACTCAGGAAATGATCACAAACATGTAAAAAAAGAGATCGAGCCCTTTCTTTATGGCGGTCTCTCCCCCGATGACGATAACTGTCATGCAAGAATACTGACATTGGAATCCGATAACGGTTCTGATGACGAACAGGAGAATGAAACCAAAAAAGCCAACTCCAATGAAGGGCAAAACTCTGCAGGCAAGAAAAAAAGCTCCGGCAACGGATGGAAAAAGGATGCTTCAAAAAAGATCAAATTAGCCCAGTTGATCATTGTTTTCATCGGTGAGGGCGCAGCCTCTGAAGCAAAGGCCGATACCATGGGGTGGGAGGTCAAAACCGCCCTGAAATATAACAAAAGACTGGTGGCTTATAATCCAGATGGCAACAAGATCCCTAAATATCTGAACGGGAAGGACAGATTTACACAGCACGATACCTTGCTGGCAGAAAAAATGGAGCTTCAGGATATCAAAAACTGCATTGATAACTATGCAAACGGGTATTATGACATCTTTTCAAAAAAGTATAAGGAAATGGAAACAGAAGAAAAGGAAAGCCACAAGGATGAGCTTCTTGATCAATATAAGCTTTTCCAGAAATCCTCGGAAGACCTGGTGGAGCGCAGACAAAAGATAAGCTCCTTCTATATTTCCGTCAACAGTGCACTTGTGAGCCTGCTTGGCGTAGTTATGAGTCTTGTAAGCTCACCTGCAAAGCTATACATTATGCTGTTTATGTGCATAACCGGAATAATTCTGGATATTTCATGGCTAAATGTACTTGATTCATACGGAAAGCTCAACAGCGCAAAAATGAAGGTCATTACCCTTCTTGAGCAGCAGCTGCCCGTAGCTTTGTATGACTCGGAATGGCGGGTAATGAGCGATAAACTAAACAACAAGAAGTATGTATCCTTCACGTCAAACGAAAAAAAGATACCTCTGATTTTTACAGTAGTATATATTGTTATGTTTGCCCTGTCCTTGGGAATATGCTTTGCCCAGAACCTTATACTCTGAATAAATGAAAGGGATGAAAAAATGCGTACCGACAAGATAAACTATTACCTGGATATTGCCGAGACGGTTCTTGAGCGTGGAACCTGTCTGCGCAGAAACTATGGTGCGATTATCGTAAAAAACGACGCCATAATCTCCACAGGATATGTGGGCGCACCGAGAGGTAGAAAAAACTGCATTGACATGGGCTATTGCGTTCGTGAAAACCTCAAGGTTCCGAGAGGTGAGCGATATGAGCTTTGCAGGAGCGTTCACGCAGAACAGAACGCAATCATCAATGCTGCAAGAGAGGACATGATCGGATCAGTCATGTTCCTCGTAGGCAAAGATGCAAAAACAGGAGAATATGTCCGCAACGCATCCGCCTGCTCCCTTTGCAAAAGAATGATAATCAATGCGGGCATCGAAAAAATCATCATCCGCAACAGCAAAAACGAACATACCGACATCTTTGTCAGCGACTGGATAATAAATGATGAATCTATTGAGGGACTGATGGGATACTGAGTCAGAAATTTTCTGACTAAAAAATGCCAAAATTTCACATTTTTTTTTGAAAAGGACTTTACGACAGTAAAGTGTTGTGCTATAATAATTACATAATTTTTTTCGAGAAAGGTGAAATCAATTATGGGAAAATTAATGAGTGAGTTCAAAGAATTCGTCATGAGAGGCAACGTGCTTGATCTTGCTGTCGGTGTTATCATCGGCGGTGCATTCAACAGCATCGTTACTTCACTCTGTAACGACATCATCATGCCTGGCGTGGCTTGGATAGTTGCTAACGCTTCGGGAATGGATCTCGTTAATCCGGAGACGAATCAGGTCGAATTCTCCAGGGCTCTGCAGTCCTTGAACGTAGGTCCCATCAATTTTGGCAACTTCATCGGATCGGTTATCAGCTTCCTTATCCTCGCACTGATCATCTTCCTGTTTGTCAAGGGTATCAATAAGCTGATGAACGCTCGCAAGAAGCCCGCAGAAGAAGCAGCACCCACCACAAAGAAGTGCCCCTTCTGTAAGACAGAGATCGACCTCGAGGCTACACGCTGCCCGAACTGTACTTCTGTACTTGAAATGGCAGAGGAAGCACTTAAAGAGTAATAATTTTAGTCAAGGAAGAGAACAAGCTCTGAGTTCATTCTCAGAGCTTGAAATCATCGGCGGTAAATTTCGGAAGTGTCGGCATGGATTGCGGTTCACGCTTTAGCGGATCATAAACGTATCTCTTACAGGTGTCACCAGCAGTCCCGGGACCAAATCGACACGACGGGTTACCGCTGTTGTTTTTTACGGAAAACCTGCAGTATTCACATTTCGGCGGTATATTATTTCCGAACAGCTTTTTCTTTGACAGAAACATTTTTATTCACCCTTTTACTTTTACGTCATTTGGATCAGAGTTCCAACAACAATTATACAATCATTATTGCAATATGTAAATACCTATATTTAAGAGGTAGTGCCATGGTTTTCAAGAGTAAAAATACAGAGCTGAATTTTGTTGACGGGGTGGGATTTCTCACCTTTCCATCTCTGTCTGCCCTTGGCTTTGTAAATCACGCATTTTCGACCCGTATCGGCGGTGTCAGTACAGGTGAGTATAAGTCAATGAACCTTAACTTTAAGCGTGGGGATAACCCCGATAATGTCACAGAAAACTACAAGATTTTCTGCAAAGCCGCCGGCTTTGACTATGATACACTTGTAAGCTCTAACCAGGATCATAACATAAACGTCCGCTGCGTTACCAAGGCCGACTGCGGCATTGGCATTTATCGTGAGCATGATATGTCAAGCGTTGACGCTCTGGTGACCAACGAACCTGGTGTCACTCTCGTCACTCATTATGCCGACTGCACTCCCCTGCTGTTTGCAGACCCCGAAAAAAAGGTCATCGCTCTTGCCCATGCCGGCTGGCGTGGCACTATAGAAAAGATCAGTCAAGCCACCGTAGATGTTATGACCGAGAAATACGGCTGTGACCCCTCGGACATTGTCGCCGTTGTTGGGCCGGCAATAGGCTCATGCTGCTATGAGGTTGACACGCCGGTTTTTGAGCGGTTTGGTTCTCTGACGGAGCTGAAGCCTGCGTATTTTACAAAGAGTCTTGGCCACGGCAAGTATATCGTCGATCTGAAGGAAACCAATCGTCGTATGCTGCTTGAGGCCGGTCTGATGAGCATAAACATAACCATAAGCGACGTCTGCACCAAATGCAACAGCGGTCTGCTGTTTTCTCACCGGGCAAGCGGAGGAAAACGAGGCGGGCTTGTTGCGATGATGTGCATTAAATAATAATATTTCGGAGGTAAGGATATTGAAAAAAACAGTGTCACTAACAGCTATCATCATTTCAGCGGTGCTCTCGGCTACGGTCCTTGCGGGATGCAGCACAGGCGGCAGCGGGGATGCGACCTCCGGAAGTCCTAACCTTGCTAACGATGTGTCTCAGGTCATCAACACAATTAGTAAAGCAGACTCAGCAAGCAGCAAGGCTGACGCTGCTAATCTTTCATACGCCTGCAAGAACATGTATGCGGAGGTTATTGCAGGCACTGTCAGATCAGAGTCACCAGGTACTATGGACCCGGCAAGACTGCCCAGCCTCAAAGACTCCAACGCAACGGTAAAGGAAGCAGCCCTGAAGCTTACTATTGAGGACGCTCTCGCATACGGTCACCTTTCCTTCTCTACTCTTGAGCACTTTGTCTTCGACCCGTCAACGGGTGATATCTACAGTGAGCTGGACGATGCAAGACCGTCAGAAGCGAATGACCACCTGACAAGCTCCACCACATTGGCAATTCTCGGCTACAAATAATGATCTCAAAGCTAAATACAGTCAAAGACGCACAAAAGCACGATACCCTCGGGTACCGTGCTTTTTGATTTATTTCTTCTCTGAATAATGATGAGCCTTTTCAAGGAGCATATCCTTGACCTTCATCAGTCGTGTGCGGCTGCTGCGGTCGTTTTCCTCCAGCTTCATCGCTATGTATTTTATCGTGGCTTCATATCTTGGGATCATAACGTGTTCAAGGGAGTTTACACGCCGGCGTGTGCGCTCTATCTCGGCTGCCATAAGCTCGCAGCTTTTTTCGATTTCTGCCAGCTTGATAAGATCCGGCATCAGCTCGTTAAGAGAGCTCACTGCATCATCAAGCTCAAATGATGTAAACGCAAAGCCGTAGGGATAGATATCTCCCTTTTCCGGGCTTTCGCTTACAGCCGAAAATACAGGCACGTCAACGCTCATAATATTCTTTGAGCTTACATCAACACCGGTCTGCTGCTTTGACGCAAGAAGTGAAGAATCCAGAGATTTTTTGCTCATTACGGCGCTGGCATTTACAAAGTGCCCGCTGCAGATTTCCAGCTCCTTCTCTACCTTCTCACGAAGACGCTTGTTTTCCTGCACAAGCTCTATAAACTGACGCATAAGCTCGTCACGCTTGTCCTTGAGCATCTTATGTCCCCTTTTTGCAGTGACAAGCTGCCTTTTTAGCTTTGTCATCTGCATTCTTGTGGGGTTAACATTCATTATGTCCATGGCAATGCTCCTTAGCTGTTATTTGCCGTAGTACTTATCAAGCATATCGTCCTTGATCCTCTTAAGCTCTGATCTCGGCAGAATATGAAGCAGCTCCCAGCCCTTGTCGAGAGTGTCCTCTATGGTACGGTTGGTGGTGTAACCCTGTGAAACATACTCTCTCTCAAAAGCCTCGGCAAACTCTGCATACTTCTTGTCAATATCGGTAAGGGCAGCTTCACCAAGCACGATCATCAGCTCTCTTGCATCCTTGCCTCTCGCATAGGCCGAGAAAAGCTGGTTCATCGTAGCTGCGTGGTCCTCTCTTGTCCTGCCAACACCGATTCCCTTATCCTTCAGACGTGAAAGAGACGGCAATACATCTATCGGGGGTGTAATGCCCTTTCTGTAAAGCTCACGGCTAAGGATAATCTGACCCTCGGTGATATATCCGGTCAGGTCAGGTATAGGATGGGTCTTGTCGTCCTCAGGCATGGTGAGAATGGGTATCATTGTGATCGATCCCGTCTTACCCTTCTGCCTGCCGGCACGTTCATAAAGAGTCGCAAGGTTAGTGTACATATATCCGGGATATCCACGTCTGCCCGGAACCTCTTTTCTTGCGGCGGAGACCTCACGGAGAGCGTCCGCATAGTTTGTGATATCGGTCATGATAACAAGAACGTGCATTCCCAGGTCAAAAGCAAGATACTCTGCCGCAGTGAGTGCCATTCTCGGAGTAGCGATACGCTCGATAGCAGGGTCGTTTGCAAGGTTTACAAACATTACAGTTCTGTCGATAGCGCCTGTCTCACGGAAGGACTGAACAAAATAGTCTGATTCCTCATAGGTGATACCCATTGCGGCAAAGACAACGGCAAACTGCTCGTCCTTACCTCTGACCGCCGCCTGACGTGCTATCTGAGCAGCAAGCTGGGCATGAGGCAGACCGGAAGCTGAAAAGATCGGGAGCTTCTGACCTCTTACCAGGGTATTAAGTCCGTCAATAGCTGAAACGCCTGTCTGAATGAACTCCTGAGGATAGTCACGGGCTGCAGGGTTCATGGGAGTGCCGTTGATGTCAAGACGCTTTTCCGGAATAATAGCGGGGCCGCCGTCAATAGGATTGCCAAGACCGTCAAACACTCGTGAGAGCATATCCGATGATACCGGAAGCTCCATCGATTTGCCGAGAAAGCGCACCTTTGACTCTGCAAGGTTGATGCCCGCCGCCGAATCAAAAAGCTGTACGAGAGCGTTGGTTCCGTTAACCTCAAGCACCTGACAGCGGCGTTTTTCACCGTTTGGCAGCTCTATCTCTCCAAGCTCGTTGTAGGTAACACCCTCAACATCACTTATCATCATAAGAGGACCTGCAACCTCTCTTATAGTACGATATTCCTTAGGCATCAGTCCTCACTCCTTTCGATAACGTCCTCGATCTCCTGATCTATAACTGCGGAGATTGCGCCGAACTCAGTGTCGATATCGCCCTCATCCACATACTTGAAACGTCCTATTCTTTCACGGACATCCATTTTCATCAGAAGGTCGATATCTGCCCCCTGCTTGAGAGCCTCAGAGCTCTTGTCATAGGAAAGCAGGATAGCCCTCATCATAAGCACCTGCTTTTTGAGGGATGTATATGTATCAACAGAGTCAAAAGCATTCTGATGGAGATAGTCCTCACGGATAGAGCGGGCTGTCTCAAGCTTGAGCCTGTCTCCTGAGGAAAGTGCATCCATACCAACAAGGTTAACGATCTCCTGCAGCTCAGCCTCGTCCTGCAAAAGGGACATAAGCCTTCCTCTCAGCTCCATAAAGTCCTCAGAAGCATTCTCTTTGAACCACTTTGTGAGCTGGTCGGTATATAATGAATAGCTTGTCAGCCAGTTGATTGCCGGGAAGTGTCTCTTGTAAGCAAGAGAAGCATCAAGACCCCAGAAAACCTTTACTATTCTCAGTGTAGCCTGAGACACAGGCTCAGAAATATCGCCGCCGGGAGGAGAAACCGCACCGATAACCGACAGTGCACCCTCGGTGTCGCCGGTACCGTTAACGATGACACGTCCTGCACGCTCATAAAACTGAGCGAGACGGCTGCCCAGGTATGCAGGATAACCCTCTTCACCGGGCATTTCCTCAAGACGGCCGGACATCTCTCTGAGAGCCTCAGCCCATCTTGATGTAGAGTCTGCCATAAGAGCTACGGTATAACCCATATCTCTGAAATATTCCGCAATGGTAATGCCTGTATAGATAGACGCCTCACGGGCTGCAACAGGCATATCCGAAGTGTTAGCAATAAGAACGGTACGCTCCATAAGAGAGTTGCCTGTTCTTGGGTCCTTCAGCTCCGGAAACTCGTTAAGAACGTCCGTCATCTCATTTCCGCGCTCGCCGCAGCCGATATATACGATGATGTCAGCGGCAGCCCACTTTGCAAGCTGGTGCTGCACCACAGTTTTGCCCGAACCAAAGGGACCCGGCACTGCTGCAACGCCTCCCTTTGCTATTGGGAAAAGGGTATCGATAGTTCTCTGGCCCGTGGTTAGCAGGATATCCGGAGACAGCTTGCGCTTATAGGGTCTGCCCACACGAACAGGCCACTTGACAGCCATGGTGACTTCAGTGGTCTTACCTTCGTTTTCGATAACGGCAACGGTTTCATCAATGGTAAAGCTGCCTTCCTTGATGGATTTGACCACGCCGCTCACCTTGTTGGGCACCATGATCTTATGCAGCACGGCATTTGTCTCGTTTACCGTTCCGATAACATCTCCGGCCTGCACCCTTGTGCCTGCCTTAACGCTTGGGTTGAAACGCCACTTTTTATTATGGTCAAGGGACGGCACCTCGACGCCTCTTGTAAGGTTATTACCGGCGACCTTCATTATCTCGTTGAGAGGGCGCTGGATACCATCATAGATTGCGCCGATAAGTCCGGGACCCAGCTCAACGGAAAGAGGCACTCCTGTGGATTCTACCACCTCGCCAGGGCCAAGTCCGGAGGTCTCCTCATAGACCTGGATGGAAGCCTGGTCGCCGTGCATTTCGATGATCTCGCCAATAAGCCTCTGGCTGCTGACTCGCACCACGTCAAACATATTTGCATTTCGCATTCCCTCTGCGATAACGAGAGGTCCTGCTACCTTTGTTATGATTCCGCTTATCAAATTATACACCTCAATTCTTAAAGAGTATATCAGAGCCTACCGCCTGCTCCACAAAGCGTGACAGCCTTCTCACACCGATACCCGTATTGCCCCTTACTCCGGGAATAGGAATGATAGCAGGGACGGGTCTTTCGGACAGCTTTTCACGCTCTCTGGCAGAGGCCTCAAAGACCTCCTCCGTCATGTAGACAATAGCATAATAATCATTTTCCGTGATCTGCTTGAGAAGCTGCGGCGATGAAAGAGGATCGTCACAGATAAACATATCCATCCCTACGGCGCCAAAGCCCTTTACGCTCTCACTGTCGCCTATGATAGCGATACTCTTAGCCATAGATCTCACGCAGCCTTTCTCTTATTTTTTCTGACGGAGTCCTTGTTCTGAGGCCGCTGGCAATAATGAATATCAGCTTTCTCTCATATTCACAGCCGATATAATAACCCATCAGCGGCTCACAGCCCTCACTGGAAAGCTTGCAGAGCTTTTTCGCAAGACGGATAAGCTCATCCTCAACAAACTTTTCAAATTTTGAGGGAGACTCTTCAAATATACTCATAGCCACCCGGCAGTTATATGCATCCTGCTTTTCAAGGTATTTTACCAGTGCCTCTTCACTGGTAACAGCCTCCTTGGTGACAGCCTGCTTATCAAAGCCCTCAACCTCACAGAGCGCCTTGTCATAGAAGTATCTCTCTACCCCTGCCTTAGCTCCTCTGAGGGCGGTCTTTACGTTTGCATAAAACACAAGAGTTCTGAAATATTCTGAGAGAAACACAGAGCCTGACTTTTTCCCAAGGAATAACAGTCTCTCAAGCACTGCCCTGTCTATTCCCGCATCGCTGAGCCTTGCGTCCTTTGTCTCGGCAAGGCGCTGATATGCTTTGTCCGCAGGCTTTCGGAGCCATTCCGGAAAAACGTCAAAGCGCCTGTTTTCGACAGCCTTGACCATGTCCTCTTTTTTGATAGTGCACGGCTCCATCATCAGCTGCTCATAGTCCCTGTCAGACATTGTACCCTTGAGCACTGTCTTGAAATTATGCAAATCGTTCTGAATAAGAAACGGTTCAAATATATCAAAATCAGGAGCAATACTCCTTATATATTTCCACATTTTCCGGGTATTGCTTTCAATTATCTCATCTACAGTATCACCCTCGCCATAGCCCTTATCCTTAAGGAACCTGACAAGCTCGTCAATGCTTTTGAGGGCGAGCATCTGCTCTGCATCGGCCTCGGAGAACATACTATTCTCTCTCGCACGAACAGAGCCGATGGAAAATTCATACGATAAAGCCATATAATTCCCCCTCAATCCTTAAACAGCTCACGGTTGATAAGATCCTCTATGGCCTCTCTCTTTTCTGCTACAACGGAATCAAAGCACATATTGTCCTCGATATCTCCGTTTTTGAGAATAAAACCGCAGGAAATACTGTCATCAGGCTTGCTGCTGAGCCTGGCATCAATTCCCTTTTCTGCAAGCCTCGCTTCAAAATCCTTGGGAGCTCTGGCAAGGTCCTTGCTGCAAAGGAAAACCGTGCCGGACTTTTTTCCAAGAGTGGCAGCAAGCTTATATACAAGACCGAAATATTCCTTGTCAGGAAGTCCCTTCATATAGACCAGCACATCCTCGACAGCCTTATCTATCTCAATGCGCTTTGCCTTGAGGATCATGTTCCTCTTTTCAAGGTCGATCCTGCTCTTGGCTGCCTTGGAAAGTCTTGCGCTCTGCTCTGCCTTTTTGATCTCGGTCTTTTGCCTGATCTCATGGGCAGCCTCCTGACCCTTAGAAATGATCTTGTCGCACTCAGCCTTTGACTGCATTTTGATCTCCATTATATTGCGATCACTGTCCGCCTTGATGGAGGACAGTATTTTTTCACCGCTGCTCATAACACTTCCCACCTTTATAGTATGGTATCATTGTATGGTCGTATTGGTGCAACCTATCAGAACTTCAGGTTGGGCACGGAAATAACAACGAGAAGTGATACGATGAAGGCAAGAAGAGCATAAATCTCAACCAGTGTGATAGATACCATTGCCTTGGAGAAGTTCTTTTCGTCCTTGGCAGTCATGGTGATGCCGGAAACCGCAGCCTTGCCCTGTGCAAAGCCGGAAATCATGCCGCCGAAGCCGATAGCAAAGGATGCTGCAAGGAAAGCAAAGCCCTGACCGAGAGTAGGCATATCACCGCCGAGAACGCCGCAGCTTGTCAGCACGAGGAAGCCCACGATGAAGCCGTAAAGACCCTGTGTGCCGGGAAGAAGTGTAAGAACAAGCATCTTACCAAACTTAGATGAATCCTCGGAAAGAACGCCCATTGCGGTCTGAGCAGCGCTGCCTACGCCCTTAGCTGAGCCGATACCGGCAAATACAGTGGCCACAGCTGCTGCAAGAATTGCCAAAAACATACCCATAATTCCGTCCATATTATTTTACCTCCGTTAATCGGGCCTTGGCCCTTAATCATCATTACTGCCCTTTGTCCTGAAATATTTGCTCTTGGTGGAGAACGGCTCAAAGGGCTTGCCGCCGCCCTCATAGAATTTGCTGAACATTTCAACGTACTGCAGCCTCATGGTGTGAACATAGGAGCCCAGTGCATTAAGTCCGATGGTAATAGCATGACCTGCCACAAAAATGAGTATCATGCAGATAATTCCAAAAACGCTGGTGCCGAAGAGATTTGACAGCATATTGAACACCTGTGCCATGACTCCCGTGGTAAGACCCAGCGCCAAAAGTCTCGAATAGCTGAGAAGGTCACTTATGTAGCTTGTTATGTCATAGAGGGAAGCAACGCCGCCTATGAGCTTGCCGAATATGCCCTTTTTGCCCCTGCCCTGTGTAAGCACGAGACCTACAGCGCTTGCAGCGGCTATTCCTGCTCCGATATAGAGCACCACCTGAGATGTGGCCATTCCAACCGCAAGGACAGCGAAGCCTGCGAGCATAAGCATCCACAAACCGGTGTCAAAGAACGCCTTGGTGTATTCCTTATTCTTTATGCAGATGTAGAACTTGCAGCCCATACCCACCAGGATATGTGCAAGGCCAAGACCGATGGACATTATCATTATCATCAATGCATCCTTCTGGGTATCAAGGGTCGGCCAGGGCAATAATTGCTGCATAGTCTTGATGCTGTCATCACCCGTAAACATTTTGTAGAACATCAGAGGAGCATCTCCGAAGATACTGCCAAAAACCAGTCCCCAGAACACGGTAGCCACACCGCAATACTGGAAGAGCTTGAGGTTGTTCCTCATGCGCTTGTCAGGCTTGAACACCTTGATCGCTATGGCTGTACCGATTATCAGCAGCAGACCGTAGCCCGCATCGGAGAACATCATGCCGAAGAAGAAATAGAAAAAGAACGCAAGTATCGGCGTCGGGTCGATATCTCCATGAGAAGGAGTAGAATACATAGTGACAATGCTCTGGGCAGGTTCTGCGAATTTGTTGTTTTTGAGCTTGACAGGTGCGTCCTCACCTGCATCCTCAAACTCCACCACACAGGATGGCACCTTGCTGCATACTGCCTCAAGCTTTGAGCAATCCTCCTCCGGCACATAGCCGTTGAGAACAAAAACGTGCTTAGTCTGGTCAAGCTCCGCAATAACCTGATATTTTTCTGCTCTCAGGTTAAAGTAATCCTGAGTCTCGCATATATTCTCCCGATATTTTGCAAAGGACGCAATATCGTTTTTGGCATCCTCGTCCTTTCTTGCAATCTCCTCGCTCTTATCCAAAAGATGCTCTGTCTTTACCGCAGGTGTGCGGCTGGTAGGATTGAGGGGCTGGGAGAAGCCAAAGGTGCGGAGAGCCTTTTCTGCCATTTCTCTTTGCTTCTTTGGCGTAAAGAGTGTCAGGCAGGTCAGGTTTGATGAGGAATAAAGTATCTCAAACTCAAATAAAAGCTCAGGACATTCGCCTGCAAGGGCTTCTGAAAGGGTTGTATCGTCATACAGCCTCGGCAGTGTGCCGATGAGGACAGCGGTGGTAGCCGTATCCTTCGTATTCAGAGGAATATCAAGCTTTTTCCATGGTTCAAGCTGAGCAAGAGCTGTTTTTATACGCACCTGCTCGGCAGCATAATCCGCTCTTTGCTTATCAAGCTTGCAAATCTTCTGACAGATGCCTATGACCTTGGCAGAATCTGAGGCTATCCTTCCGATCTCGTCAGGATCTATCTCCTTCCTGCCCTTGAAGCTTGCAAGCATTCCCTTTTTCTCAGGCTCGACTTTGCCGAGGATCTTCAGCGCCTGTTCGGTAAGCTCTGCATTTCTCTCAAACTGCTTGATCTGTGCGGAGGTGTCAAGACGTGTAAAGCCCTTTTCTTCCTTCCTGCCCTTCTGCACCATCACAAGAGCACTGTCCTGCAAATGCTCAAGCAGACGCTTTCTGTCTTTTCTGAGAGCGATGATCCTTACCGATTTCATTTTTAGCTTTGCCAAATGTTTATCACCACACTTTTATTGTATTTTGCGGGAAGCATTATCCCTGGGGGTCAGCCGTAAGCAAATCAACCACAAGCCTCCTGACCCTGCCGATGTTTTTTTCGGCATTTTTGGAGATTCCTGAGCACTGTGCCTGAGCCTGTTCCCTGGCTCTCTTCAGCTCTTCCTCAGAGCTTTGTCCGAGAGCCTTTTCGTTGTCCGAAAGCATCCTCTCAGACTGACGTTGAGCCTCAGCTACAAGCTCGGATGCCTGCTGTCTCGCCTTTTGCTTATCGGCCTCTGCCTGTTTTTTTGCCTCAGCCTCTCTTGCAGAGCACTCCTCCTCTGCTTCGAGCACAGCCTTTAGCATTTCACTTGCCATCAGCATTTTCTCCTTTATCACTAAAACTAAGCACAACATACAGTTGTCCCATTAAATTAAACCATATATGCACTAAAAAATCAATCTATTTTTTCTTATAAATAAACAAGCCTATAGTCAACATTTTGATACTTTTCCTGCACAAAAAAACACAGGACACGGCTCTCAAGAGTCGCATCCTGTTTGTATATTTCAGTATCATTCGTCCGTTTCCGACACGTCATCCCTGTCATCTGTCTGACCCTCTGTCTGATCAGCGGCGCTGTGGATGATCCTTTTGTTGACCGTCAGACCGTCATATTCCAGCTTATACTGTATCCTGCCCTTCATCTTTATCTCACACACCGGACAAAACAGCTCTCCATAAAAGGATCTGTTGCGGGATTTCCAGCCCTGGGTGACCTCACAGCGTGTATTGCAGACATCGCAGAGGATAAACATATCCTCCTTATTGATCAGCGGATTATTTATATCGTAAATGAATGTGTTATGAAAATCAAGTCTTGCATAAAACTCATCATCAACAACACTCACATAGCCTGCAAACTTTTCCGGCTCATAGATCTTCTTCAGAATCCTGGCGGTAAGGATACTGTCGCCTACCGCCCTGTGCAAAGGAATGTCCCCGCTATCTATCTCCAACAGCTCAGCAGCGGCCTGCAGAGCAAGCTGGTTCTTCTCCTTGCCGATAACATCCTGACAATAGGCCTGGACATCTGCATACTTCTTTAAAAAAGGAATCCTTCTGCTGCCATTGTAGTATTCGCAGTTTGTTTCCAGGGCGTTGAGGTCACTGGTGCTCCAGCTTGAGATCACACACCCCTCAGAAAACTTCCTGAACTTACTGATAGCGTAGTTGAAGGTAGCTCCATGGACAAGGTCCTCATTTGAGAGCT
This sequence comes from uncultured Ruminococcus sp., assembly GCA_902768825.1. Lineage (GTDB taxonomy): Bacteria > Bacillota > Clostridia > Oscillospirales > Acutalibacteraceae > UBA1213. The sequence goes on along the minus strand of CACXMR010000002.1, from coordinate 51,659 downwards.
GAGTCAGCTCCCTGACCTTTGGATTAAGCCGTTTTGTGATATCCGGTCGGACAAAGATCGAAAACTGACCGATGATCTCCATATTCTCGTTGACCTTAACGGCTCCCAGCTCGATTATCTCGTTAATAAAGCTCTTGGTCTTTTTGCAGTAGCCGCTGTTCCATTCCAGGTCAAAAATAACAAGCTCCATGATCAGCCGCCCCTGCTCTGTGCCTTGAGGCGCTGTTCCTTGTTAAGTATCATTTTGCGCATACGGATAGAAGTAGGCGTCACCTCAACAAGCTCATCATCGGCAATGAATTCCAGGGACTGCTCCAGACTAAGTATTGTGGGCGGAGTAAGCTTGAGCGCCTCATCAGAACCGGAAGCTCTGGTGTTTGTCATGTGCTTTTTCTTGCACACATTGACTACCATATCCTCATTCTTGGGGTTGGCACCGATAACCATACCTTCATAGACCTCAACGCCGGGGCCGATAAAGAGTCTGCCCCTGTCCTGAGCGGCAAACAGACCATAAGCTGTGCTCTCGCCTGTCTCATGGACGATAAGTGAGCCCTGGAGACGTGACTGAATCTCTCCCTTATACTCCTCATAACCATCAAAGATATGGTTCATTATTCCGTTGCCGTTTGTGTCGGTCATAAACTCAGAGCGGTAGCCCATCAGACCCCTTGCAGGAATCTTGAATTCAATGTGGGTCACTCCTGACTCACGGGTGCCCATATTAAGAAGCTCAGCCTTTCTGGGGCCCAGTTTTTCCATAATGGCGCCAACATAACTGTCCGGCACCTCTATCATAAGCAGCTCCATAGGCTCGCAGAGCTTGCCGTTGATTTCCTTCATAATAACCTTGGGGCGGGACACCTGGAACTCGAAGTTCTGGCGTCGCATGGTCTCAATAAGTATCGAAAGGTGAAGCTCTCCCCTGCCGCTTACCTTAAAGGTATCCGCAGAATCAGTCTCCTCCACACGCATAGCCACATTGGTTTCCACCTCTTTGAAGAGCCTGTCACGGATATTTCTGGAGGTAACATATTTGCCCTCACGGCCGGCAAAGGGACTGTTATTGACCATAAAGAGCATAGACACTGTAGGCTCGTCTATCTTGACAAAGGGCAGCGGCTCCTGATGCTCAGGATCACAGGCTGTTTCACCGATATTGAGGTCCGCAATGCCCGATACAGCAACGATATCTCCGAGGGAAGCCGTTTCCGCCTCCACTCTTTTCAGACCCTCAAACTGATAGAGTCTTGAGATCTTGGCATTTTTTCTGCTGCCGTCGTTATGGCAAAGCACAACACTCTGACCTACCCTGCAGCTTCCTCTTTCCACTCTGCCAATGCCTATCCTGCCAACATATTCGTCATAGTCCACATTCGAGAACAAAAGCTGGAGCGGTCCATCCATCTCGCCCTCCGGAGCAGGAATCTCCTCAAGAATCTTTTCAAAGAGGGGCTTCATGTCCGTGCCCTGCTTATGGGGGTCAATGGATGCATAGCCATCCTTTGCAGAGGCATAAACAACCGGAAAGTCCAGCTGATCCTCGTCTGCTCCCAGCTCTATGAACAGGTCAAGCACCTCATCGATTACCTCGTCCGGACGTGCGCCGGGACGGTCGATCTTGTTGACAACAACGAGGGGCTTTTTGCCGAGACCGAGAGCCTTTTTGAGAACGAATCTTGTCTGGGGCATACATCCCTCAAAAGCGTCTACCAGCAGCAGCACGCCGTCAACCATCATAAGGATACGCTCCACCTCGCCGCCAAAATCGGCGTGTCCGGGAGTATCCACAATATTAATCTTTGTTCCGTTATACATGACGGCAGTATTCTTGGAGAGTATGGTAATTCCTCTTTCCCTCTCCAGGTCATTGGAGTCCATCACACGCTCTGCGACAGCCTCGTTATCTCTGAATATTCCGCTCTGTCTCAGAAGCTGATCTACAAGGGTCGTCTTTCCGTGGTCAACATGAGCAATAATAGCAATATTTCTCAGATTTTCTCTCTTGTCCATCCCTATCCCTCTTCTTTTGTCACAACCGATTTTTAACAGCAAATCACAGTGCAAACAGATATTCCTGCTTTGCACAAGCTATGATATTATAGCATATTTTCAGGGTTATAACAATATTATATACAAAAATATCGAATTTCTGCAAATGGCTAAAAAAAAGCTCCCCAAAACACTAAGTTTTGGGGAGTTTTTCATTGGTCAATCAATCATTCCTCAAGAAGCATCAGAAAGCTCATCTTGACTTGCTTGACTTCTTGGAAATAACGATAGATGTCACTGCAACGCCGGAGATAAGGATAAGGATTACAGCAATAGCTGCGTTTGTGCTGTCGCCGGTCTTTACGTTGTCATCTGAGGGGCTGACCTTGCTTGTGTCAGAAGCCTGTGAAGGCTCCTGTGAAGGCTCTTCTGAGGGCTCCTGTGAAGGCTCCTCTGAAGGTTCCTCTGAGGGTTCCTCTGAAGGCTCTTCTGAGGGCTCATCTGAAGGCTCATCTGAAGGCTCAACATAATCGCCGTCCTTGCCTGTGTCAACAAAGATCATGTCGGAAAGATCGCTGTCATCGCCGCCGCCTCTGTAGCTGAAGCTCATGGGCCAGAGCTCCATATCGTCGCCTGTCATATCAAGGATAACAGTGACTGTTGTCTTGTGCTTGAGAATGATCTTAGCGTTTGTCTGGCTGTTGTAGGTTCTCTCATAATCAGCCTCATAAACGCCCCAGCTGTCCTCCCAGCTGTGGTTCTTGCGAACCTTGAACTCGTATGTACCGGGCTCAACTGTGAAGGAACCGATTGCAGCGCCGTCCTCAACTGTCATGTCGATGTCGGCTGACCAATCAGTCATGCTGCCGATGATGGAATAAACATCATCCTGGGGTTCGGGCTCAACTGTGCCCTGGGTAAGAACCATACCGGAGATTCTCGGAACGGAGATAGTGCCGGATACGGTGTCAAGGACCTCTGTGCCGGCAAGTGCGTCATTTACATAAACGTCCCACTCGCCCTCGGGAAGCTCAAGATCCTGAGCCTCAGCATTGGGGTTGTAAACTACGAGGATCTTCTCAGCAGTCTCGCCCTTCTGACCGCCTGCAAGTGTGAATGCTGCGAGACCGGTCTTGTTGTTTGCTGTAAGAGATTCAAAGCTTGCCTCAACTGCCTCTGCTGTAGCCATTCTCAGAGCGGGATGAGCCTTACGGAAGGCGATGAGACCCTTGTAATAATTGTAAACGTCAGAATAGGTGCTGATTCTTGAATAGTCAAGCTTGTTGACTGAATCAGGAGAAGCATAGCTGTTGTGCTCGAATGTGCCGTCATCCTTTGTCTTGGTTCTGAGGAACTCTTCACCGCTCATCATGAAGGGAACGCCCTGTGCTGTCTGAATGATGAGAGCTGCCAGATTGTTCTGACGGATCTGATCCGCCTCGCTGTCGTCACCGTTTGAAGATCTGATCTTATCCCAGAGGGTGAGGTTGTCATGGCAGTCAGCATAGTTGATGATCTGTGTAGGTGAGGGACACCATTTCTTTGTATACTGAACAGTGTTCAGGATAGCCTTTGCGTGCTTGGGATCGCCGTTGACATAGCCCTTCTCGGTTGCGTCAAATACGCTGCCCTTTACCATGTCACGGATTGTGTCGCTGAAGTATGCGATGCCGGGAGTCTTGTCTGCATTGAGATAGCTTGCCATTTCAACGCCTGACTTTGTGGGAACAGAACCCATGTTCCAGCCTTCGCCGTAGATGATGATCTGAGGATCAACCTCGTCAACTGCTGCACGAACAGCGTTCATTGTGTCAACATCAAGGATACCCATAAGGTCAAAGCGGAAGCCGTCGAGGTGATACTCTTCTGCCCAATACTTAACTGAATCAACGATAAACTTGCTTACCATTGAACGCTCGGAAGCAACGTCGTTGCCGCAGCCGGATGTATTCTGGCCGGGACGATAGAAGTAGCCGGGAACCAGCTGGTTGAAGCAATACTGTGTGTTGTAGGTGTGGTTGTAAACAACGTCCATGATAACGCCGATGCCTGCATTGTGGAGAGCCTGAACCATCTGCTTAAACTCGTTTACTCTTACTTCACCGTGATAAGGATCTGTTGAGTAGGAACCCTCGGGAGCGTTGTAGTTTACGGGATCATAGCCCCAGTTGAACTGAGCCTTGTCAAGCTTTGACTCATCAACTGAACCGTAATCATATACAGGAAGGAGATGTACGGAGGTAACGCCCAGGTCAACAAGGTGGTCAACACCTGTAGCCACGCCGTCAGTGGTGGTTGTGCCACTCTCTGTAAAGGCAAGATACTTGCCCTTGTTCTCCATGCCGCTGTCCTCATCGATTGAGAAATCTCTTACATGGACTTCCCAGATTTCCATATCGGTTACGTTTTCATAGGTGTGTCTTGCATCAGAATCCCAACCATCGGGGTTTGTGGTAGCAAGGTCAATGATCATACCTCTCTTGCCGTTTACGCCTACTGTTCTTGCATAAGGATCAACGATGTCCTTATTTACCTTGCCGTCAAAGTAAGCTGTATAGGTATAATACTTGCCGCTCAGGTTGCCGTCTGCTGCAGCTACCCAAGTGCCCTGCTCAGCCTTATCCATTGTAACGACCTGCTCAGCCTCGCCGCCGTTACCCTCTGCATAAATGTTAAGCTCTACCTTCTCGGCAGTAGGAGCCCAAACTCTGAAGTTTGTGCCGCCGTCAACGATTGTAGCACCCAGATCGTCGCCTGTGTAGGTGAACTCATCCTCAAACTCCTTGCTTGAGAAGTAGTCAGGAAGAGTAAGTGCAAGCTCTGAGCCCTTAAAGCTGATGGTGTACTCCTTGGAGTAATCCAGCTCCTCAGCAAGAGTAAGAACTGCTGTTGTAGAGGTGTCGCTCTCATAGGAAGCGATAGCCACCTCAGCACCTGAAGCAGATGTGATTGTGAAATCAGCCTCGGTGATGATAAGGTCAGCAGCCATTGTATACTCAACGCTCACCTTAGTCTTTGTCTCAGCAACAGCCTTCTTTACTTTGAGGCCGCGTACTGCGTTGTCATAGTTTACTGTGAAGTCGTCAAGCTCAGAGCCTGCTACGCAGTAAACTTCAACAGTTCCTGATACTACGGAGCTAAGATCAACATAACGGTCACCGTCAGGATCCTTTGCGCTCCAGTCGGGCTTTCTTACGATGAAGCCCATCTTGGGGGTAGACTGAGTGATAGTAATGGTAGCAACCGCACCATCAGCATCACCGTTGTCTGTGAAAGCATGGCCGGCACCTTCAAGACCGTCTGCCCATGCCCACACATCCCAATCGCCATAAGCGCCGTCGTCACGGAGGTAGTGGATGTTAACTGTAGTTTCCTCAGCCGCACTTACAAACACGGTGGGAAGGATGAAGCAGCTAAGTACCAGCATCACCGAAACAACGGAGGCTATGATGCGCTTGGTTAGAGTCTTTGCATTCATAGGTAATCTTCTCCTTTGTTTTATTTGCGGCAGGGATATTTGTCATAGAGACACTGCCGCTAATCATAATGATTATAACATTTCCCCGATTTAAAATAAACCGATTTTCCGCTTTTTTGGCAGTTTTAACATTACAAAATTGTCATAGATTTTAGTATATTTTAACCAAAGTATGAGCTTGTTTATTGTAAAGTATTTTCCTTCACTCTTTATTTATCAAGCCATTTCACCATTAATAAGGATTTACCGGCTGAATCCGGGATTTTTCCTGCAAAAGAAGTGGTTTTCGGCAAAGGTTCGTCCCGTAAGTCAGCAGTGTAAAGCTTATTTCTTTACAAGAACTGCACTTTTTTCAGAATAAAACAGTGTAAGCTTTTCCGAGGAAAGCTCATATCCCATCACAACCGTTCCAAATTCCTCAGAGAGCACAGTTATTTTTTGATCGTCAATTATGCACTCCCCCTCAAGGCAAAGACTGCATTGACCCCGCTGGGCTGTCAGCGTAAGAGAATTATCCGAAAACGACAGATGACCCAGCGCTTCGTTTTTTGCACCCTTTTCATCAAGACCCACCCACTCATACAGCCTTATCTCTTCCCCCGGAAACCTGGGCGGGGCGCTGACGCAGGCCACTGAAAATCCCACAAGAATAATTGTTATGGCTGCAATTATCTCCCGCATAACACCATATAAATGTAGGGTCTTTACTTTCTTCTCCAAACCTGACAACATATTGCTGCCCCCTCTCTCTTTCATCATATCCACACAAAGGATTATATGCTTATCAGCTAAGCCGTATACGGTCACAAAGAACCGCTCAGGTCAGAAAACCCCGGCAAGGCCGATAGGAAGCTTTTTGTGGCATCAGGAATTATTGATAAAAGCCAAAAAATCGGGAATGGTTATCAATATATTTGTTAAATCAATGATTTTTGCAGGATAATAAAAATACTCTTGCATTTTTTGCCGCCGTATTATAAAATAATGTAGTATTTCAGTGTAATTTTGCATTTTTTAAAAACATATTTTTTCAGGAGGAATTATTATGTCCAAGTACACCGCAATGGAAAAATCAGCTCTGAACGCCGAGTATGCAAGCCTTAAGGATTCTTTTGAGGCTTATAAGGCTCAGGGCCTCAAGCTCAACATGGCAAGAGGCAAGCCCGGTTCTGAGCAGCTCAATATTTCAAACGATATGCTGACTGTCCTCACTCCCGACACGGACTTTACAAGTGACGACTGCCCCGACTGCAGAAACTATGGCAACCTGACAGGCCTTGACAGTGCCCGCAAGCTTTTTGCGGATATCCTGGGCGTCGCTCCGGAAATGGTTTTTGTAGGCGGCAACTCCAGCCTCAACATGATGTTTGACACTATCGCCTGCATGATGGAGCTTGGCAACAGCGGCGAAAAGCCCTGGAAGGATCAGGGTAAGATCAAGTTCCTCTGCCCTGCACCCGGATATGACAGACATTTTGGCGTAACAGGCTATTTCGGCATTGAAATGATCACCGTGCCCATGACGAAAAACGGCCCGGATATGGATGTGGTCGAGCAGCTTGTTTCATCTGATCCGGCTATCAAGGGTATCTGGTGCGTACCGAAGTATTCTAATCCCCAGGGTATCACTTACTCTGACGAGACTGTAAAGCGTTTTGCTTCACTCAAGCCTGCCGCTAAGGATTTCCGCATTATGTGGGACAACGCATACATTATCCATGACATCAATGATACTCCTGACACTCTGCTCAACATCTTTGACGAGGTTAAAAAGACAGGCAACGAGGACATGGTGTTTGAGTTCTGCTCTACATCAAAGATCACCTTCCCCGGTGCAGGCGTGGCAGCTCTTGCAGCATCTGAAGCTAACCTCGCTATTCTCAAAAAGCGCTATAACTTCCAGACCATCGGCTATGACAAGCTCAATATGCTCCGTCATGTAAAGTATTTTGGCAATCTGGAGGGCGTTATTGCCCATATGCAGAAGCACAGAGCAGTGCTTGAGCCCCGCTTCAACATGGTGCTTGATATGCTTGACAAAGAGCTGGGCGACCTTGATGTTGCTTCCTGGACAAAGCCCAACGGCGGTTATTTTGTGAGCATTGACGTCACCGAGGGCTGTGCAAAGCGTGTCGTAGCTCTCTGCAAGGAGGCTGGCGTAGTGCTGACAGGTGCCGGCGCTACATTCCCCTATGGAAATGATCCCAAGGACAGCAATATCCGTCTTGCACCCACCTATCCGCCTGTAGAGGAGCTTGCCAAGGCTATGGAGATCTTCTGCATCTGCGTCAAGATGGCCGCAATCGAAAAGCTCATATGAAAGGCGCCCAAAACAGAATAATCAAAGGTGCTGACGGGCACGGTAGTCTATTGGGTCTGCCGTGCCCTTTCTGCTTTTGAAGAGGACCGGGAGAGGAAAAAGACTCACCTACAAAAAAGAAGTCTGATTTTTGTTGGAAATAACTATGCCATAGATCATCGAGCCGGAAAAAAACTAAGAAATTATATTATGAGAGGCAATAAAATAAAAAAATGATTTGACTTTTATAGACAAAAAATATATAATTGTATGTGATATGTCTGTATGCTTTTGTGGTGCCCGATGCGTTGAAGGATACATAAAAGCCCGCAGACACAAAAGAACAATATTGGAGGATACCGTATGAAACGAATTGGCAAACCGGTGTTCTTCATCGTATTTGTTATTATTCTCTTGCTCGCCTTTACCTCGGTTTTCGGTATCTACGGCGAAAACGGTGATTTCAAGATCACCTATATCAAGGGTATTAACGATATTCGATGGGGCATCGACATCAACGGCGGTGTTGAGGCAGTGTTCGCACCTGACAACAAGGATGCGACTGACGACGAGATGGAATCCGTAAAGGCCATCCTTGAGCTTCGTCTTGTGGCTCAGAACGTTACCGACTATGAGATCTATCCCGACTTCGCCAACGACAGAATCACAGTGCGCTTCCCCTGGAAGTCCGACGAAAAGGACTACGATCCCGACAAGGCTATCGAAGAGCTTTCCGCTACTGCAAAGCTTTCCTTCAGATCGGGTTCAAGCTACGATGGCGATGTGATCATCGAGGGCAAGGATGTTAAGAAAGCATACAGCAACTACCAGCAGACCGCAAAGGGCAATTACCAGCACGTAGTAGTTCTTGAGCTGAATGATGAGGGCGCTGACAAATTTGCCGCAGGCACAAAAGCAAACAAAGATGGCACCATCTCCATCTGGATGGATGAGGAGTGCATCTCCAATCCTTCTGTCAGCGAGACTATCACCACCGGCACTGCGATCATCAGCGGCAGCTTTGACGCTTCAAGTGCTGCAAAGCTGGCAAACACCATCAACGCAGGTGCTCTTCCCTTCGGACTCAAGGTAGAGAGCTACAGCACCATCAGCCCGTCACTGGGCAGCAGCGCTCTTGAGGCAATGGGCTATGCGTCCATAGCCGCACTTATCTGCATCTTCCTGTTCATGCTCTTCATGTACAAGCTGCCCGGCTTCATAGCATTTATCGCACTTATCGGCCAGATGGCTATTTCGATCATGGCAATTTCAGGCTACTTTCCTGTGTTCCCCAGCTTTACGATGACAATACCGGGTATTGCAGGTCTTATCCTCTCCATCGGTATGGGCGTTGACGCCAACATCATCACTGCTGAGAGGATAAAGGATGAGCTGTGGACAGGCAAGACTCTCGACGGCTGTATCCGCAACGGTACAAAGGGAAGCTTCTCTGCGATCTTCGACGGAAACATCACCGTTATCATTGTCGCAGTTATCCTGATCCTTGTATTCGGTCCTGCAAACATCTTCTCCGCTATCTTCGGAGTTTCCACAACAGGTCTTATCTACGCATTCGGCTACACACTCCTTGTGGGCGTTATCGCAAACTTCATCATGGGTGTCGGCGCATCAAGACTCATGCTGAAATCTGTTTCAGGCTACAAGTTCCTGAGAAATAAAAGATTATATGGAGGTAAGAAATCGTCATGAGACAGACATTCCATATAGACTTCATGAAAAAATCAAAGATCTTCTTCTGTGTTTCTCTGGGTATTATGCTTGTTTGCCTGGTGCTGAACATCTTCGTTTTCCCCACACTGGTGGATATCCAGTTCACCGGAGGTACCATTATCAAGTATAGCTATGACGGCGACCTTGATACTGCAGCACTGGAAAAGACCGTAAACGAGACCATCGAGAAATCCGAGACCCTTAATGATACTGTTACCTTTTCCTACAGCGAAAACCTGGCAAAGTCCGCTCAGGACAGCAACAGCAAGATCGTTTCTCTCCAGTTTACAGGCAACAAGGCAGTCTCCGTAGAGGACAAGACAGCTATTACTGAGGCTCTGCAGAAGGCTTATCCCGACAATACGATCAAGGAGGCTTCTTCCTCCTCGGTTGACGCATCAAAGGGTACAAACTTCTTCTTCAAGTGTCTCGCAGCCGTCATCGTTGCTGCAGTGCTGATGATCTTTTATGTTGCACTCAGATTCAGAAAGATCGGCGGTCTGTCTGCCGGCGTCATGGCTGTGGTAGCACTTGTGCATGACCTCATCATTGTTTACTTCGTGTTTGCAATGTTCCGCATGCCACTCAACGACAACTTCATCGCTGTTGTGCTGATGATCCTTGGCTACTCACTCAACGACACAATAGTTATCTATGACAGGATCAGAGAGCTGAGAAGAAAGTCCAGCCCCAAGACTCCCCTCAATGATATAGTAAACACCAGCCTTAACCAGTGTATGGTAAGAACCATCTGCACATCTATCACAACTATTATTGCTATCGGCTCAGTGCTTGTCGTATCTCTCATCTACAACATCGATTCCATCGTCAGCTTTGCACTGCCAATGATGATCGGACTTATTTCGGGCTCCTACTCCTCACTGTGCATCGCCGCTCCCCTCTGGGTAATGTGGAGAAACCACCAGTCAAAGAAGAAGGCTGCACTGAAGGCTTCCGAGTCAAAGGAAACCTCTAAGAAATCCAAAAAGAAAAAGGCCGCTTCAGAAAAATAATCTCTGAAAACCTTTAACACCTCATAAGAAACGGATCGACCTCCGAAAGTTACTCAAAGGCAGCTTTTGGAGGTCGATTTTTTACTAAAAAGGACAATACTATTTAAAGGAGGAATATCAATGAAGAAGGTAATTATCGTCGGCTCAGGACCCGCAGGAATATCCGCATCTTTGTATCTGCAGAGAAGCGGCAGATTTGAAACAACAGTTATCCACAGCGGAGCGGGAGCTCTTGAAAAAGCAGAAAGCATTGAAAACTACTACGGTTTCCCAGAGCCTGTAAGCGGAAAGCAGCTTTACGAAAACGGAATAGCAGGTGCAAAAAGGCTGGGCGTCAGCTTCTTAAACGAAGAGGTGGTTTCTCTTGAATATGATATGGAAATGCACCCGGTTGTTGTTACCGAAAAAACAAGCTACAGTGCCGACTATGTAATCCTTGCCACTGGCAGCACCCGCAAAACCCTGCGGATTCCGGGTGTAAGGGAATTTGAGGGTAAGGGCGTCAGCTACTGCGCAGTGTGTGACGCATTCTTCTACAGGAACAAACCGGTGTGTGTCATCGGCAACGGCGAATACGCCCTCCACGAAGCTCTGACTCTTTCGGCTACATCATCAGGGGTAACCATCCTCACCAACGGAGCTGCGCTAAAAGCAGAGGTTCCAGACAATATTGACGTTATCACAAAGAAAATCGCATCCATAGACGGAGAAACCACAGTCAGCGGAGTGACCTTTGAGGACGGCGACAAACTCATCACCAGCGGAGTCTTTATGGCAATAGGGGTAGCCGGCAGTGCAGATCTGGCACGAAAGGTGGGTGCCGAAACAGAAAACGGAAAAATAAAGGTAAACGATAAAATGCAGACCTCACTGCCCGGGCTGTATGCTGCGGGAGACTGCACAGGAGGCATCCTGCAGGTCTTTAAGGCGGTCAGCGACGGCGCAACTGCGGCATTTTCAATTATTTCAGAGTTATCAAACCTCTGACCGGTCTTGACAAAACAGTGCAATGGTGCTATATTTTATCATACAGAGTAAGCATGCGTGCGTTAAGGAAGCACCTCCTACGGCCATAGCATCCGGTGTTTCCTTTAAGTTTCGTGTGAACGGGGAGTTGTCACACGACCGAAAAGTAATACTTGCGATACGCTTGCTGCATCCCGCTGTATAATAATATGAAATCATAGAGCTTCCTATTATTACAGCGAAATCTGAATAACAGGAGGCTTTTTTATGAGCAAAAAAAACAGCCCCGCAAAGGGCATTAACATCAGACAGACCACTATCCATCTGACTGTTCTTGGCATACTCACCGCACTTTGCATTGTCATAGCCATGTTCACCATCAGGCCCAACGACAGTATAAAGATAAGTCTGACCTTCATCCCCGTGGTCATTGCCGCCTATATATACGGGCCTGCAGGAGCGGGCACAGTGGCTGGCCTTGCCGACATAATCGGATGTATCATCAAGCCCCACGGAATGATATATCCCCCTATCACTCTGACCGAAATCGCAGTTGGGATAGTTTTTGGCATATTCCTTTACAAAAGATGGAGCTTTCTCAGGGTTCTTTTTTCAGCAGGTATCACCCAGCTTATTATAAGCGCCTTTGTGACTCCCCTGTGGCTGTATTTCCTTTATGGGATGAACTACGCCACCCTGCTTTTAACGAGGATCCCGCAAATACTGATAATGTTAGCTATCGAGCTTATCGTCATCCCTGTCATGCTCAAGACCATGGACAGGATCAACGTTCACAAGCTTATCTCAGCCGGCAAGCCAAAGGGCGAAAAACAGGCACGGAAGAAAAAATGACAAAAAACAAGCGCACAGCAGATCATTGCCGTGCGCTTTTGTTATGTTCAGCTGTATTGAGTTATGACCTGAATCAGTGAAACTCAAATAGTAAAAAATCTGAAAGCAGAAGAAACATAGGTATTTCGCTCTCTGCGGAAAGCGAGTCAGGAGGGACTTTTGCGAAAAAATCCCTCCTGACAACCACCAAAAACGAATTTTCACCGAAACGAACTCTACTCTTTGGGGAGTTTCACGAATTCAGGTTATGAATAAGGCTTTGTGATCTTTGCGCAAGCTATTGCGAGAGAGCCCGGGCCGATGTGACAGCCGATGCTGAGTGAAAGCGGATCTGCTTTGAGCTTGAACTTCGGGAAGGATGCTTCGATCTCCTTCCTCCATGCGTTGACCTCATCGTCAGACATATCGGAATAGGAATACATCAGAGCCATCTCGCCCTTGTCTACATACTCCTTGAAGCGACCCTCGAAATCATCGTGCATTGCCTCCAGCATCTTTTGCTTTGCGGCCTTCATTCCGCGGCACTTTGCATAGGCGTCAAGCTTCTCCCCCTGTATCTGGAGAACAGGCTTGAGGTTCATCACGTTTGCGATAAGAGCGCCGGCTGTTGTCACACGGCCGCCTTTTTTAAGGAAGCTCAGGCTGTTTACGGTAATATAAATACTTGAAATAAGCTTGTCCTGCTCAAGACGGGTCTTGATCCTTTTTCCGGACATACCCTCCTTAGCCATTGCAAGGGCGTCCAGCACGGACTGGTACTGAGTAACTGATATTCTCTGGTTATTGACAACATGGACACGTCCGCCAAAATCCTTTGCTGTCATAGCCGCTGTAGTGCATGAGCTGCTAAGACCCGATGACATAGGGATATATACCAGCTCGTCATATTCTCTGAGTATTTTTCTCCAGAAATCCGTCAGCTCTGCCGGTGAGGGCTGAGATGTGGATACTGTTGTTTTTGATTCGGAAATAAGCTTGTAAAAATCCTTCTGGGAAATGTCAATCTCCTCACGGTACTGCTGTTCGTTTATGTAAAAGGACATAGGCAAAACAAAGACTCCGAGCTTTTTGGCTCTTGACTGAGAGATACCGCTGTTGCTGTCTGTTGCGATAGCTGTTTTAGACATTTTCTGCTCCTCCTTGGATTATTTGTTTTCCATCACGATATTAGTATATAATATATTTTTTCAAATATCAATCCGTTTTTCAAGAATCATTGTTTTTACTAAATAGTTGGTGCTTGTTAGAGTATACTTATGCAGAATATTTGTCACAGGAAAGGAAACCAAAACCCCTGGAATAATCATTCATTTTCAGAAAACAGTCTGTCTATTTCAGCCTCCGCACTCAGAAGAATAGCCTCCTCATCCGCACCGTAGAGATCAAGCCCCTCTGCCTTTATCTGCACTGCACAGGGTATGCCATAGAAGCCCTGTGCAAGGGTCCTGAAATAGCCAAAGCCATATTCATCGGACTCTATCATGCCCCCCGCTGTGGTGACATAATAAAGCTTTGCGGCCCTGCAAAGGCCAATCCTCTCCCCTTCCGCTGTATAACCAAAGGTAAGGCCGATCACGTTGATCTGCTCAATATACTGCTTCAGAGCAGCCGGAAAGGAAAGATCCCAGTATGGAGCTGCTATGACTATAGTATCAGCTGCGGCAAAATCCCTCGCCATGGCAAAAAGCGGGTCGTCATAGCTTCCCGACATAATAAGGCTGTCACGGTGCTTCAGAAAGGCCTCATCAGCCACAGGAAAGCTCACCTCTGAGAGTCTTATCTCCTTAACTTCTCCGTCAAGCCCTGATAAAAGACGATCCGCAAGACGTTTAGTGCGGGAGCAGTCACGGACACAACAATTTACAAACAATAACATTACGATTCCCCCTGACTATATCAATCCAAATTTATGACGGGTGCAGAGACTGCGTCCCTGCCGAGGGTACCAAAGGGCGAGAAGCCCCTTGGCAGGGTTTGGGACTGCGTCCCAAGATGTAAAAAAAGATTGTTTATCAACAAGCATAGCTCACAAACACCAACAGGACCGCCGGTCCCTAACCAGACCACCGGTCCTGAAAATCGTGTTGCAATAACTATCTGACAGTCAGCGAAAGAGTCCTGGAATCAGTCTTGCCCTTGCTGTCCTTGACGACTATCTGAACATAGCAGGTGCCCTTCTTTTCAGCCTTAAACGAAAGCCTGGCTGAGGTGCTGTCCGTATAGATCGTCTGATAGAGAGAATCTCCGGAATTCTTTACCTTCATCGAATAACGGTAGGAGCCGCTTCCGCCGGACGCACTACAAAGCACGCTTGCCTTTGCGCCAACGGTAACGGTGGCAGATTCCAGCCTTGAAGCGTTAGCCAGAGGCTTCTCAGTGACCGTCATAGTATAATCCTTGGTGCTGGTGTAGCCCACAGAATCACGAGCCGTCAGACGGATGATATACTTTCCTGCAACGGTGGGGCACATACTAAACCCATCCGTCTTGGAATAGGACAATGCAGTTGCCCAGGTCGTTGTGCCTGGTGCAAGATACATCAGCTTATACTCATATCCTCCGAAGCCCCCAGACGCAGAGAGTTTGAGCGACACACTCTGTCCCTGTGTGACCGAGCTGCTTGAAAAGCTTACCTTAGCGCTAACGGAATCTTTTACCACAATGCTGAAGGTCTTATATGCCACATGACCAGCGGAATCCTTGATTACTGTGCGAAGGGTGTAGCTGCCGGTCTTTGCGGGCTTAAAAGTCAGGACCGAAGCCGTGCCTGGTTCTGCTGCAGTTGTCCAGGCCTTATCACCGCTAAGCTTATAGTCAAATCCATATTTATAGCCGCCCAGACCGCCCGTTGCCTTTGATGTTATTTTAATGCTCTTGCCAAGGGTTATCTTTCCTGTTGAAAGGACAGACCTGTTTTCAAGGGCAGCCCCTACATTAACACAGAGAAGCTTCTCCTGGGTCATTCCGTAGGCGTCAGTAATACAGCACTGACCCGTCTTTTCCGCCTTGAAGGTCACTGTGGAGCTGCCGTCGCTGATAAGATTTCCGGAGTAAGTACTGTCTGTCTGATATCGTCTGTAGACCTCATACTTGTAAGGTCCCTTGCCTCCGGTGCAGGCTACGGTCACCTTGATGTTGTCGCCCACCGATACCTCAGACCGAAGCACCTTTGAGGTATTCCTGACGGTCTTGGCTTCAGTCAGAAATGCCAGTCCTTCCGATTTGGCATATTTTTCGGCAACACCGCCTGCCTTACCCACGATGAGGATCACGCTTCCCCTGAGATAAGGCGAAAACGCACTGCTGCCGATATCCGTCACCGAATCCGGCACCCTTACATATCTGAGTCCTGTATTTGCAAAAGCACGGTCATCTATCCTCTTGATCCGGGTGGCGTTAAGGTCTGCACTCACAAGACTGCGGCAGTTTTCAAAGGCCCCTGTACCTATGGTTTCGAGAGAGGAAGGCAGATCCACGCTTTCAAGGGCTGAGCATCCACAGAAGGCCTTTTCACCAATATATTTGATACTATCGGGAAGCACCAACCGTTTTAAGCTTCTGTTCGAGCAAAACAGATTTTCCGCAAGTCCGGTAACCGTTTTGCCGTCTATGACCGACGGTATTGTAAGTGTCTCAGGTACAGCCTCGCCGTAGTACTGATAAAGCTCGATTCCCTTTCCGCCCTCAGCGGTGCGCCAGCTCCAGAAGGATGAGCGCTTTGTTATATCATATTTTCGTGGTGCTTTGCCCGAATAACCTGCTTCAAGTATATATATATCCTTGCCGTCATAGATCACTGCATTTTTGTGTGATGATCCACAATCAGGGTCCTTGCTGGCGTCTCTGGTCCATGCCCTGAGTCCAAGCTTCTTAGCCATCATAACAGCCGTGTCCGAAGAAGCCCAGCAATCACCTCCGCCAGTGACCACAAGGCCCTCCACAGAGCAATATGCCGGGTCATAATCCCTTGATGCGATAAACTCAGCGATCTTGACAAGCTTTTCATAGGTGCTCATGCCCGGAGTCACCTTTGCCTTCAAGTAATCATCAATAACCTTGTTTACATAAGCCTCAACGTAATCCTTGATTTCCACATTGACAGTATATTCTTTTCCGCCTGATTTTACAGTCACCACTGACTCCCCGTAGGAGATATATCTGGTCACCCTGGTTGGTGTCTTTCCCGAAACCGGAGTGGATGTTCCATAGCTTATTCCGTTAGATTTGCTATACCAATAGGTCACATCATAAGCCGGCTCAATAACCCCCTCAGATGACACCGATACATACCTGCTCTCAGCCGTATATGAGGCGTTTTGACGGCCAGCCCCCGGAAGATTGTAGGAAGTGCAGTATGATGACGGGATAGAAATATACTCTCTTGCCCAGTCGTCCATAGCATAGAGGGTCACTTTATCACAATTGCCATAGGCAACAGAAGCCGCACTGACATCAAGACCTCCGACTCCTGATGTAAAGGGCATAACAAACAAGCTCGCACCTGTCAAAGTCACAACAGCTAAAGAAAAAGGAATAATCTTGCTGAAGAACCATCTTTTCCCAATTCTCACAATTATCCCTCCTTTTCCGTATTTGTACGCTTTGCCTATAACAAATTAACCAATTCTATTAATAGTATATAAATTTACCATAATATAGTCAATCTTGAGCAGTTCACTTCTACAGAACGAGAAGACAAATCGTGATTATACACAATTTTTATCGAAAATTGTGGCAGAAATAATGTATTTTTTTAATCATTTATGATCAACTTTAAGCAATGAATTTGTACACATTTAACAAGTATTATTTCTTCTCACACAATGGTTTTAGAGAATGCGTCAAATCCGATGTGTATTTTTTGGGTCAATAGTAAGACTATAGTATCCAACATTAAAACAAAAGGCACAAAAAAAGGCCGCCGGAAAACCGGCGGCACATATTGCTGATCCATATTCTGATATCCGGATCTGAAATCAGGAAATCCTTGTCATTCCTTCGTGGGCAATCTCAACAGTCTCAATAGCTATCTCGGAAGCAGTAGCATTGAAATCAGGAGCCGTATACTTCATCGGCCATGCATTGATGACCTGCCATGAAGCTGCGGGAGACTCTTCCTCGTCAAGAAGAGTGATAGTGATGGTCTTTCTTTCAACAGCGCCGTTAACGCCTGTGATCATCCAGTCATACATTACTGTAGAGTCTACGAGACCCTGCTTGAGGGTGATATTGCCGTATCTCTTCAGTCCCGGCACCTTCTGGGGGGTCGTAACCATGTCGCCCTCTCTATACTCAACAACATCGATGGAAGCATCAAAGCCGGTGACCTCAGAAAATCCTCCTGCATCAAGGCCATCTATTTCGACCTTATATCTAAATCTGGTATGTGGATAATTTGCCATAGTTCAAACGTCTCCTTTCAGTTTATTCTGCACTGCCGGTGTTCTGAGTGATCCTGAAGATCACAAATTCAGCAGGCTTCACGGGAGCAACACCGATAACGCATACAAGACGTCCGTTGTCGATATCATCCTGACTCATGGTGTTTCTGCCGATATTTACAAAGAATGCCTCATCAGCGGAAGCGCCTGCAAGGGAACCGTTCCTCCACATATTGTTGAGGAATACACTGATTGTCCTCTGCACTCTTGTCCAGAGAGCCTGATCGTTGGGCTCGAATACTGCCCAGTTGGTATTTGCCTTGATAGACTCCTCGATGAAGATGAACAGGCGGCGGATATTGACATACTTCCAGCTGGGATCAGTAGAAGCAGTGCGAGCGCCCCAGACACGGATGCCCTGACCGGGGAATGAACGGATAAGGTTGACGCCCTTAGGATTGAGCATGTCCTGCTCACCCTTATTAAACTGGCAGTCAAGACCTACGCAAGCCTTGATAACCTCGTTTGCGGGAGCCTTGTGAACGCCTCTGGAATTATCGCTCCTTGCAAAAAGACCGATAACTGAGCCTGAAGGCGGAATAGCAATGTTCTTCTTGTCCAGTGGATCGAATACCTGGAGCCAGGGATGATAGAGACCTGCATAGCTTGATGAGAAGATATCACGATGAGCTATGATCTCGTCGATCTTTCTTGCGTTTCTGGGAAGATCAAGCACAGCAAAGCGGCTGCCCAGATTCTCGCAGTGAGCCACCAGAGTAAGCTGTACATTAGGATCTGTAACGCCGGGAACAGCCATGATGGAAACCACGTCATTGTCAAGGAAGGACTGGATGCCTGTCCTGTTGCCTGCGCCGCCGTCTGTACCGATAAAGTCCGCAGCTGTAAGGTCAGCAGCCGAACCGTTGCTGCCGCCGGTAAACTCAACAGCTACAACATCACCTGCGTCATCTGCAAGAGCAGCAAGCAGGTCGCCTGTCTCGTTACTGCCGCTGTAGGTGACGGCAATGAGGTCGGACTTTGCGGTCTTCTTCTCGATGAAGTTTGCAGCCTCTATGTTGAAGGAAACGTTCTCATAGGTCTCCGTCGTATCGGCATACTTCACCTCGAGAGAAAGCTCACAGGTGGTTATCACCTTTGAAGGAAGAAGGTCGGTGTCTGTGATGTCTGCAGAGAAATCCTTCTCGAAGGTGATCACGTTGTCCTGATTCTTCTCCACCTTATTATACTCGACAGCGTTGCCCTCTGTGAACATCACGATGTCACCGGGGTTAAAGCCGGAAGCATTCTTTACTCTGTATTTGCCGTCAGCAAGCTTCTCAAGAGCCTGAGTCCTTGCCTTGGATGAACGGTAAAGCTTCACGCTGATGCTATCGCCCCAGACGCCGGGATCCTTTGCTGCAAAGGCAAGGGGACCGACTGCTGCCTCTGAGCACTTTGCGCTCTCGGGAGCAACTCTTGTGATAAAGCAGCGGGTACCGCCGTTTACGAAGAAATGCTCAACAGCGTAAGCAAGGAAACGGTACTCTCCGAACTCATTCTCGGAAAGGAAGCCGCCATAGGTCCTTCTGAAATCAGCGAAATTGGTGACAAGCTGAGGAATACCTCCCACAGGGCCTTTTTCCGCAAGACCCACGAAGCCCGCCGTGCTTGTGCCGACGCCCTCCATAGGCTTGCCGCCTGATTCAAACTCCTCAACATACACACCGGGAGATAAGTATTCTGCCATTATGATCGGGCACATCCTTTTTCAAGGTGATGCCCTTCCTCCTTTCGGTTTCAAATCAAGTATTATGATACAAAAATTATAGCACCAGGTTATAATAATTTTTATAATAATATCTATAACAAGCATCGATGGTCGATTATAATCCCCCATCGACGCCCGCAGGAGCTAAAGCTCCCCGACGTCTGTTGACTGCGTTGCTCGCTCCTTGTTTAACAATCGAAAAAATCAGCTTTCCTCGTTTTCGTCCCTGCTCTCCTCATCGGCTTCTTCTGAAGTGCCGTCAGAGGCTTCGGCGCCGCCTGGGGACAGGTCGTCAAAGGCTCTGAGAAGTCTTTCGAGGAAGCTGTCCTTCTTTTCCTCCTCCTTCGGCAACGACCTTCTCCGGGCAATGCGCAGCTTGCGGAGAAACCTGTTCTCAAGCTCGGTCTTGCGAAGGATGGAGCGCTCTGTCTCTCCCTTTTCCCTTTTTGCCTCACTGTCGGAAGCATCCTTCTCACGGAGCCGCTGAAGCCTTGCCCTGTCATCATCAAGAGTGAGGAAGGGCGCCATCTCTCTCTGCTGAGGTGAAAGACGTCTTTCGGAGGCTCTTTTCAGCTCGGACATTAGTCTGTTCTCGGAGAGCACCCGCCTGCCCTTATAGGCAAAGGCGCTGTTCGTGGGTGAAGCGGAATTGGTATATAGCTCGCCGAAGTGCTCATAGAGGATCCTCCTGCGGCTGCCCTTGAGAAGCTTGCGGTCGCTGCCGAGAGTGGGAGAATGGAGCTCCTTTTCTGAGCTGACAGCTATGGTGATATTTCCCTTCGTGTCCGCACCCACAGAGATGTTGTCAAAGGAGCTGTGTATATTAAAAAGCTCGGAGAGCCTGTCATCCTTCGGGTGCTGATGCAAGCCCGTCATCGGTCTGTGCTCGCTGAGGCTGCTGTCGTGCTCGTGGCTCATGCTCTCGGAAACCAATGTCTTATCCTTCTTTTCAAGATGGTCGTACACGGCTATTCCTCCTTACCCTGACGCATCAGCTCAAAGTAATACTCCCCTGCCTCGGCTTTTGTAAATGCCTTGCCGCTCTTTGCGTATTCGTTTCGCAAAGCCTCCATGATGTGGGTCATGCCGATGCTCCTGCTGCCGTCGCCTGCCGCAAGATAGGCGCTGTGAAGGGCGATATTCTTGATATTGCTGCCGGAAAGTTCGAAGCGCTCCACAAGATAATCAAAGTCAATGTGGTCAAGGGGCGCCTTCTCAGGAAACGCCTTCCTCCAAAGCTCTCGCCTGAGTGAGACATCGGGAAATGGAAAGTCTATGATAAAGCGCATACGCCTTTTGAATGCCTCGTCAAAGTTTTGCACAAAGTTGGTGGCAAGGATAACAACTCCGTTGTATTCCTCCATTTTTTGCAGGAGGAAGGCGGACTCCATGTTGCTGTATTTATCGTTGGAATCCTTAACCTCAGTGCGCTTTGAAAAAAGCACATCCGCTTCATCAAAGAAAAGTATCCCCTGACAGAGCTTTGCCTTCTCAAAGATCTCGTTCAGATTTTTTTCCGTCTCACCGATGTACTTGCTGACCACGTTTGCAAGACTTATCTTATAAATATCCATCCCAAGCTCGGCAGCCATCACCTGCGCTCCCATTGTCTTGCCCGTGCCTGGAGGACCCGTGAATATCATCGACACACCTCTGCCGTAGGGGAGCTTTTCGCCGAAGCCCCATTGATCCAGCACCTTGTGCTTCATCCTCACCTGTGAACAGGCGTCCGCAAGGAGCCTTCTGCTCTGCTCGGAAAGAACAATATCCTTCCATGAGAATTTGTATGATAGCTTCACAGCCTTGCCACCCATATCCGAGTCGAAGGAGGAATAACAGCCCTTCTTGATGTCTGCTGCGGTGAGCCTGCCGTTATCTGCAAGTGCCGACGAAAACACTGCCGCCCTGTGTATGCTCCCCGGTGACATATCAAACTCTCCCGATATCTCCGAAAGCTGTACGTCCTCTGACAGCTCAAGCTCACGGCATTCGTTCTGCCAGAGAAGGAGCTGCTCACGGAGCGTAGGCATTTCAAGCCTTACGGTGACGGTGTCTATGCAATTCAGCTCGCTGCCTGCCGGGTGCTCTCCGATGAGTATGGCAAGACCTGTCTCCCCTGCTATCAGCTTTACCGCATCAAAAAATCCCCGGGTGCTGCTGTCCGTGCCGATAAGTGCTATACCGCCGGACAGAAGGAGCTTTGCGCTCAGCTCTCTTATCCTTTCGACGCTCATATTATCATTCAGCTTTACGTAGACCCAGGGTATGCCCAGCGTACCGAGAGCCGCCTTTGCGCAGGTATGCCTGCCTGTGCCGCTGCCGCCGGTCACCTGAAGCACAAAGGGCTCCGAGCGGTCAAGCCCGCTTATATATTTTGCAATCTCATTTGCCGCATTTATTTGTGAAGCAAGAGGGATAAATTCTTTTTCGCTCTCCTCAGGGCTAAGAAATGCCTCATCATAAAGTCTGCCGCTGACAATGTAGTCCGAAACGAACGGCTTTAACCGAAGCTCTGCATTATAGTCAGGGCTGACACCCTCAAGAAGAAGGCTCAGGGGCGAATAGAGCTGCAGCGACCCGATAAAGGGCGTGATATCCTCAAGCCCCGAGAGCATTGCACACGAAAGCGAAGGGGTTACAGAGCCGCAGGGCGCACCACAAAGGGACGAAGCCGTCTGTGCTGCCTTGCCGCTCAAGGAAACAAGCAGACAGAGCACAATGGTGAGCAGCTCGTGATCGCTGCACCCTAAAGTCGATCTTATCCGCTCTAAATAAGGATCACTACAGCACTTGAGAGAATCTTTCAGCTTATCTGCACGAGCCTTGTCAAAGCCCGAATGTGCAAAGTCGGACAGGCAGTCATATATCACAGACAAAAGGGCATTAAACTCATCTGTCATAAGCATCCTCCTTCTGATAGGCTTCATCGGAAAAGCAGGAAAAGAAATGATTCCTGAGCCATTTGCCAGGGCGTGTGCCAAACTCCGCATCGAGCCTTGCGCAGAATTCCTCATAGCAGCTTTTTGCCTTGTCGGGCTTGCCCGAAGCCGAGTAGCAGCTGAGCATCTCATAGACCAGCTGCTCGGAATAGGGATCGAGGCGGTAAGCGTTTTTGAGCATTGCCACAGCGTCGTCAAGGCGTCCCTCTTCCCGGTAATGCCCTGCAAGCATGGTACAGGCACTCACATAGCACCTGTCGTAATACTCCCTCTTTTCGTTTGCCCAGGGAGAATCAATGCTCCCGAGATAGCTGCCCCAATAGCTTTTCAGCAGCTCCTCGTGTTTGATAAGCTCCTCCGCCCTGCCAGACTGCACCACCTGACAGACCTCGAATATCTCCCTGTCAGCGTCCTCTATCATGTCCGTGTCAAGGGTGTAGAACCTGTTTTTGTAGCTGATTATATTTTCCATGCCATAAGCGCTCAGCTCACGGCGAAGGTGATATATCATGTTGTGCAGCATTGCCACGGCGTTTGCGGGCATATCCTCCTGCCATAGGGCGCTGAGAAGCTCGTCTCTGGCCACAGGCTTTCCGCCGTTTTCAAGGATGTAGGCGATTATCTCCGCACTGCGCTTTGTCCTGCACTGTATTTCCGTGTGCCTTTCGCCCGCTGTGAGCCTCAGACTGCCAAAACGCCGCACCGAGAGCTTATCCTCCCCAGTGCTGTCATCCCGGCTGTTCATGATGTGTGAAAGTATGTCTCTTTCTCTGCTGTAAAGAAATGGCAGTTGCAAGCCGTTGCTGCTTAGCCAATTTACGGCGCTTATCACGTTTTCGGAATAGAGAGCGGGCTTCAGCTCATAACGGATAAGACCGTTGTAGAGCTTCCTGAGGACGCTGAAACGGTTTTCCTTCCCGAACATACTGTCCGCAAGGTTGAATGCCTGCTCCATTTTTTCGTGATCGCTGTTGTAATAGTAATACTGTGCCAGTGCGCCCAGAGCTTCGGGAGATCTCACCCTTGTAAGGCTGCCGATTATCCTGCCGCAATAGCCTATAAGCTCAAACTCACAGTTGGTAAGGAGCTTGTCGCCGTACAGCTGCAGAAGCCGTTCGGCAGCACGGGCATTGCCGCTGACCTCAAAAAGCTGTACCGCTTCGGCAAAGCGCTTCTCTGATATGTAGTGGTCAGACGCCCTCTCCATCAGCTCATTTCTCTGCTCTGCCGGCAGAATGCCCGATAGTATGTGTCTGAGCACCTGCGGATAGCTTATGAAGTTCTCATTGCCGCCTGCTATGCCCATCCTGACAAGCCGCTGTCGGAAGACTCCTGCGCTTTGCATCCCAAGACCGTCACGGTAAAGCTCCTCGTCCCCCTGCAAAAGGGCTGAAATGAGAAAAAACTGACGCATATCCCCGTCAAGTCCGTCTAAAATGCTTCCAGAAATGTATTCCTGCAAAAGGGAGCAGTCCGCAGCCCTGTCCGGGTCGTCAATACCTGTGCGGAGAAGCTCGCTCATGGCAATGCACCAGCCGCCGGTGTATGAGTGCAGCTGCCTGATATTCTCCTCCGACGCCTCCTTCCTTATGCTTCGTGCAAGAGAGACGGCTTCGTCAAGGCTCAGCCTTAATGCGTCGCCGCCCAAAAGATGGGCATCGCCTTCCATCACAAATGGCAAGAGTGCCGACGGGACACTTCTTGACGCCGTGACCATGGAGAAGCCGTATTCAAGCGCTGCCTGAGCGAGGAGCCTGAGCATTGACGAAGCGCCGCTGTCGGTAAAAACGTCCGCATCGTCGATGATCAGGGGGCGTCCGAGGTCTTTTGACAGCACAGACACAAGCCTGCTTACCGCCTCATAGCCGCCGTCATCAGGAGTAATGCCCGCCTCAGGCAGAGCCTCCGACAACAGGGATGTGAAGCGTCTGACGCTGTTGTCCTCCGCTCCTGCACAAATGCACACGCTTTTTTTGTTCTCATCGGCAAGCTGTGAGAGCAGGGCTGTCTTTCCGCTGCCTGCACAGCAGCAGATAAGGGTCAGCCCGCCGTTTAAAGCCTTTAATTCTCTTCTGACAAAATGCTTCGGTCTTCTGAAGCTGTGTTTCAGGCGCATTGACAGTTTCTCCGCCATAAGCACACTCCTTTGTTTAACTTGTCTCTACCTTTTGGGCAGGGGTGTCAGTCGCCCGTAAGTGCGGCAGCGACCTCATCCACAGTAGCGCCCTCGTCAAGACCAAGAGCCTTGATCATATCTTCCCTGTCGCGCTCACTGGAATTCATGATGTTGTTTGCCCTTTTCATGTTGAGCTTTGTAAAAGCCTGCATCCTTGTCTCTTCATCAATGTTATCATCGGTGATCGCCAGATCTATACCAAGCCGTGCGATAGCGATGCGGTCCGCCTCGTTGTCGGTAATGTTTTCACCGTAGCGGTTCTGATGGTATCTGAAGGCTCTGCCTGCCTGCTGGCGTGTCCTGCGGCGCTTTTTCTCAAGATAATCATTTATGGTCTTGAGCTTTTCCTTTTTGGCTGAGGAATCAATGGCTTCGTCGGTTATCTTGCTGCCTACTCTTTCGATCATGCCTGAGGCAGAGCCAATAACTCCAAAAATACTTCCTAAAAGCGTTCCGCCTGCACTCTGTGCAAATTCCGGATCAGCGAACTTGGTCACAAGGTTCGCAAGTCCAGACAAGGCACCCAGTGCGCCGAACCAGCCCTTGAAGCCCGTTTGCTTCTTGATCTTGTTGAATCTTGCCGCCTGACGCATGGCATACTTCTTGGCTTTAAAGGCGTTGCGATTCTGAGAGTCCATCGTGTGATGATCAGGAAGATTTGGCATTCTCGGCAGATCATACCACCTGCGATCATGCCTGCTCCGTCTCTCACTCTCCTCCTTGGAATCGTCGCTGTCGCCTACACTGTCAGCTAAGATGGTAGCATTATCGATAACTTTCTGCCGTCTCCCGCGATCCACGAAATGGCCCACAAGCCCGACACCTGCCGATGTAAGGCTCGTAATGGACGCAAGACTGTTGAAGGCGTCAATTGTCCTATTCTGATCGTCGTTATTCTTGTCTCCGAAGCCACTCACTCCGGTGGATATCATCTTGAAAGCGTTGGTGGCGATATTCAGACCCGAAGTCCAGGCACCACGCTTTGCCGCTCTCCTCTTGCGCCTGTTGTGAGTTTTGGTCTTCTTGAAGTTTGAGTAGATTCCAATACCGCCGTTTACCATACCGAGAGCCTGACCGAGCATAAGAGTACCTGCATGAGCCATCCTTGCGCCCTTATGCTCCTTCATCAGTTCCTTGCGCTCAGAGGTAGTGATGGGATTGTTATGTTCATCAAGCTTATCGTGTCCGTTCTCCTGGACATGATAGTCAACGTCGCTGACGTTGTTTTCCTGTCTGGCAAGCTCGAGATTGCCTGCAGTGCCGGCGATATTTATAAGGTCATTCACCACTCCGAGTCCAAAGGAGAAATTTGCAAGCCAGCTGGAACCAGATCCGCCGCCCTGAGGTGCGGGTGCCGGTGCTCCGCCTCCTCCGCCTCCGGGAGCCGGGGCGGGTGCTCCTCCGGGTGCGGCTATGTTCGGAGCTCCGGGGCGTGCTCCTTGACCGCCTCTTCCGCTGCCTCCGCCTGGTCGCCGTCTTCCACGGGCATTGCCCTGAGCGTTGCCATGAGCATTACCCTGAGCATAGCCGAGCTGCTCCATGTGGTCATTGTCGGCAGGCTTATCACCGAAGGCTCCGGCTGCGGAATACTTTTTATATTCGGTGACCATTACCTTCTTGAGAGCTTCTCTTCTTTCGCCGTTGATGGCTCCTATCTCTGCCCTGATCCTGTCGCTTACGGAAAAACTAACTCCAGGCCTTGCATTGCCGTCGGATACCGGGCGGCGCAGCTGTCCTTGCGGCTGATTTTTACGGGATGCATCATTTTTTCCGGTATTGCCCCGGTTGCCCCTTTGTCTTCTGCTATGCCCGTTGGGATGCCCCTGACCATCCTTAGACTGCTTGTCGTCGTCTTTACTTTGCCCGAGGCGGGGCTCGCCTTCTTCTTCCTCATCCTCTTTGCCGTCATCTTCATCAGCGTTCCTATGATCATCCTCGTGATCCTTGCTCTTGTCACGATGATGGTGGTGGTGATGGTGCCGCCGGTGCTTGTGCCCGGTCTCCTTCTCAGCCCCGTCCTCTCTTGATTCACGTCTTTCGTCAGTGTCACCGTCGCTTCCGGAATTGACATGATGCACCGAAGTATTGTGCGGCTCCTCCACTGAGGAAGAAGAGCTGCTGCTTTCTTCGCTGGCGGTGGAGGCCGTCTTATTTCTTCTTTTACTTTTTGGGGGCATATCGTCACACCTCTTTCGGGGAGAATGTATGTATATCCTTATTACTTATCAATCACCCGTCAGCGCCGCCGCTATCTCCTCGACACTTGCGTCTTCCTCAAGACCGAGGGCTGCCAGCATCTCGCCCTTTGCCTCTCCTGATTTCATGATGTTATTTGCACGCTTGAGATTGAGCTTGTCGAAGCCCTTCAGCAGCAGGTCATTGCTAATGTCCTCATTTGAAAGCTTTACGTTTATGCCAAGCCTTCCTATGGTGATGCGATCTACAAGGTTGTCGGACAGATTCTTCCCATAGCCCTCGGGATGACCCTTAAAGGCATTCTCCGCCTGCTCACGGACGGTCTGCCGCTTCTTTTCAAGGTAGCTTTTGATGACTTTTTTCTTCTTGCTGTCAGCTTTCTTATCCAATATCTTGTCGTTTATCTTGCCGCCGTATTTTTCCGCCATACCGAGACCGTAGCCTACAGCGCCGAGGATTCCGCTTGTCAGCATACCTCCGGCAGACTTTGCAAAATTCCCGGCTGTGAGCTTCATGATATTATTCGCCGCAGTGACGCCGGAGCCCAGTGCGCCTGCAACGCCCTTTATCCTGTTGTGCCGCTTCAGGCGGTTAAAATCGGACGCCTGCTGCATTGCGTATTTCTTTGCCTTGTACGCGTTATACTTTTCGGCTGAGAGGCGGTTCTCATAGGCAGACTTTCCTTCGGTATCATTCATTTCCTGCTTTTTGCGCTTCTGCTCAGTATCATTAGCATCATCCGTTACCGCAAGGGCGGCGGTATCCTTCATGACGTCCTTGCGACTTGAGCGGTCAAAAATGGCACCGGTCAGGTTTATTCCTGCGGAGATAAAGTTTGAGATAGTAGATATTGCAGTGAAAGCGTCTGAGGTTTTTTTCTGAGAGGCTATATTAGTGGGGTCACCAAAGCCGCTGATGCCGGTGGAGACCATATTCGAGGCGTTCGTCAGCATGGCAAGGGCGCTTGTGGCTATGCCCCTGTAGGCTGCCTTTTTCTTACGTTTATTCTTCGAGCGGGTGCCCTTGACACTTTTGGCAATACCAAGGCCGCTCTGAAGCATGTTGATAGCCTGCGAGCCCATGGCAAGACCTGCGCTCATCTTTCTGTATCCGGAGTGGGCATCCATCATCTCCTTACGGTCGGAGGTCAGCTCGGGTTCGCCCTTCTCATTGAACTTCGGTTTTCCATTTTCGTCAAGGACCGGACGTATCTCCGAGTTGTTCTTCTCCGCCTTGAATTCCTGGATGGAAAGGCCGAGATTTGTCGCCGCTGAGCCTGCCATCGCAAGGTCGCTGACAACGCTAAGACCTGTCATGGTTTTGCTAAAGGCAGGCTTTGCAAGCTTCTTTGCTTTTCCCAGCAGTCCGTCTTTTTTCGGGCCGATGGGCAGAACACCTGTCGGAGCGTCTTTATCCGGGGCGGTGATGCCCTTGGCCGCCAGCACGTCGTCAGACACTTCATTTCCTTCTTCTCCGAAAATGCCTGCGGCTTTGTTCCTCTTGTAATTGGTCACCATCACGTTCTGGAGGACATCCATTTTGTCCCCATCCATTTTCTCGATCTGGGACTTTATCGCTTTGGCTGTGTCGTAGGTTTTTTCATCTTCCTCTCCCTCCTGCACATCGGTTCCTTCAATAATATCATCATTCTTTTTCTTGTCTTTGTTCTTCTCTTCAATATCATCTTCTAAAGAATCATCCGACTCATCATCACTGTTGTCGCTGTCCAATTCCGAGGTGCTGATCGTGCTGCTTTCAAAGGGGTCTTCTTTCTCTTTATTTTCAATCACCACCGGAGTATCCTGCGGCTTCACCGTCGGGTTTGTGCCGTCAAGCTTTAACTGTTCCTCCTGGACATCAACGCCGTCACCTGTGGTCTTGGAGCTGGCATTGACATCCGTAGGCACTCCGGTGGTGTTCTGCGGGGGGGTGACGCTCTTATTCATCGCTTCATCCATGCTGTTGTCGTCATCTGTCTTTTTTTTGTCCTTTGGATCAATGATTTCTCTGGATTTCTCGTAAGGTCTCACAAAATCACCTCATTTCAAAACTGCACTATGCTGTAGTCGTCATGCCTGCCTTCATCGGCGCCGTCCTTCTCCGACATGAAGCCTGAGAGCAGCTCGCCGCAGCGTATCGCCGTCGCCGAGACCACCTGGAGCGCCGCTCCGAAGGATTCAAGCATGGAGCCTTCGTCCAGAGGCTCTGTGAGGAAGGCATAATTATAATACATATAGCCGTCACTGCGCATGACGCCAAAGCTGCCGATGCTGAGAAGCGAATTAAGCTCCGGAAGAAGTGAACAGAGCTTATCCACTGTTTCTTCATCCTCCGTGTGCAGCATTGTTACAAGCAGCTGAATGACGGTCATATCATCCTTGGGATGAATCACCGTAACGGTGCACTCCTTGGGAGCAAATTCATCCTCGCTGTCAAAGATCAGCTCAAGAGCCGCCTCTCCTCCGTATTCCGCAGGCTCCGAATAGATCCCGACGTTCTCCAGTCTTTCGGCTATCAGGTCAAGTATCCTTTGATCGTTATTGTTCACAGTGAATCACCTCCAAAGCCTTCCGCCTCAGCTATTACTTCATCGGCAGTTTTCCTCCCCTTAAGGAAGTCGTCAATGTATGTTCCGAACATCAGCACGGTGTCCTCCATGAGGTCGATTGTGCCGAGAATATTGCCAGCCACATCCTCGCTTTTGGCGTCGGCGCCGTATATCATTCCCTGACGCAGCTCTATGGCTCGGTGCTCAGGGATGAGGTTGAAGCCTCCTAAGGTCAACGGAACGTTGACGGCTGTGATGATCCTTTGCAGCTCATCAAAGTGCTCCTCCGGGATGCCGTCAAAGGCTATTAGCATAAACTCCGCAAGTATGAAGCCCACTCCCGCCTCGCTCAGGGTGATGTCATATCCGAAGAGCTTGTTCTCTTCAAAGGGCGAAGCCACCTCAAAGAGCAGCGAACGGGAGCTTTCGTCTCCTTCAACGGTGATCTGCGAAACATTTTCCGACAAGGCGTTCCCTATCGCTTCAAGGA
Source organism: uncultured Ruminococcus sp. (assembly GCA_902768825.1). Taxonomy (GTDB): domain Bacteria; phylum Bacillota; class Clostridia; order Oscillospirales; family Acutalibacteraceae; genus UBA1213. The sequence continues at coordinate 21,830 of CACXMR010000002.1, read as the reverse complement.
ATCTGCCGGCGTTCTCATTCAGCATTTACATTTCCTCCTGTCTGCCGAGATAATCAAAATCAGTATTGGTCAGTATCTTGCCGTATTTCGAGAAATTCAGCTTTACGGCTTCTATTATATGGCGGTTCATAATCCCGCAGCCCTCGGATGCTGCAAGATATGCGGCGTTTGTGAGTATCTCCTTGATATTGCTGCCCGAAAGCTCAAAGCGGTCCGCAAAGAACTCAAGATCGAGAGGCTCGTCCGTCCTTGCCTCCTTCGGGAGTATCTTTCTCCAAAGCTGCAGGCGCACCGCAGGCTCCGGGAAGACGAAGTTTATCATGAAGCGTATCCTTCTTTTGAAGGCATCGTCGATATTGTTGACGTAGTTTGTGGCAAGCACCGTTATGCCCTCGTGATCCTCTAACTTCTGAAGCAGAAAAGCTGTATCGGCGTTTGCATAGCGGTCGTTTGAGTCCTTTACCTCCGAGCGCTTTGCAAACATAGCATCTGCCTCGTCAAAGAAAAGCATGGCGTTTATATTCTTAGCCTTGTCAAAAAGGCGGCTTATATTCTTCTGAGTTTCACCGATGTATTTGCTCGAAAGCTGTGAGATATCTATTCTGTAGAGATCAAGACCCAGCTCGTTTGCCATCACCTGAGCAGCCATGGTCTTGCCTGTGCCGGGAGAGCCGTAAAACAGTGAGCAAAGTCCTCTGCCATAAGGCGAGCCCTTGCGGAAGCCCCAGTCCTCGCTGACCACGCTGCGGTACCTCACCTGGTCGCAAATCATTTTCATGCGCCTTTTCTGCTCGTCGCTCACCACAAGATCGTCCCATGTAAAGACGGCGTTTATCCTCGTGGCGTAGCTGCCCAGCTGATTGACGGAGTGCTGCTGCACTGCCCGGGTAACGTGGCTGTCAATCACGGGAGACTTCTCCGAGGCTGCTATTGCTCCGGCAAGAACTGCGCTGCGCTGTATTGAGGACGGAGTGAGTATGTAGCGGTTGGCATAGGACCTGAGATCAAGTCCGCTCTGACCCATGGAAGCGTTCCAGAATAGAAAGCGTTCGTTTGCAGTGAGCATGGGCAGTTCGGTGCTCAGCACCTCGGCGCCTGTCTCACTAAGAATTGGTTCCTTTTCGGCAGAGAGCCAGAAAATGAAGCGGAACAGCCCTGAGATGTACCCTGCCGTGGCTGCAAGCTCGCTCTTGTCCTCGCTCAAAGCCGGCTCGTCCTCATCGTAGCTAACCTGAGCGGTCTTTTTTTTCACGAAGCAGGGCACGGCATTCAGCAGCACAGTCTCGGTGTAGATCATGTCAAGGCAGCTGTATCTTTCCTCCCTGCTGAGAGCCATAAGGCCATCAAGGTTTATCCTGAGCACAGACATTCCAGCGACGGACGCCACCTTTGAGGCAAGGGTCGTTCTGCCGATGCCGTCGGGTCCGTAAAGCTCCGCGATAAAGCAGCCCTTTGGTCTGAACGCCCTTCGCATGAAGAGCACCAGCAAACGGTCGGCTATATCCTCCCGGAAGGGAACGTAGGCCGTTTTGTCAAATGTCCTGAGTGTGCAGTAGTCCCGGAGACGCATCTCTGTCTCGTTTCTCCCGAGAAGGAAGGCAGTCACTCTTTTTGACAGCACAAGACGGCCGGAGGCTGCCGAACGGTCACGCTTTTTCAGCTCGCGGCTGCAAAGAAATCTGCAAAGCGGAGAGCTGTCTGTCAGCACAGCTGCTCTTGACGGAGCCTCCCTGCCTGTGACAGCCTCAAACAATCTCACTGCAAGCCACTTGGTGGCGCAGATATCGGAGCTGTTGTTGTGCATCCATGCAAATATGCCCTCATACTTTCTGTCATACTCCGACGACAAAGCAAGGAGCATGGCAAAGCTCTCAAACTCGTCAAGGAGAAACTCCTCCCTTACAAATTCAAACCGTGACCGGAAGCCTGCCTTTTCGCTTATACCAAGGCGGGAGCCGATGTGCCTCTGGGCTGTCAATATCTGCTCTCTTGCAGAACTTGTGATCTCTCCTGGGACGGTGTAGCTGCTTTTTGGCAGGAGCACTCCCTCTATCTCCTCCGGTGAGACGGTGAGGTCCGGCATATAGCCTGCCTCTCCGGGACTCAGCAGCTTGCCCGACTTTGCTCCTCTTGCGCTGATGACCACCGTGAAGCACATATCCAGCAGCGCTGTCAGATCCTTGAGCGGCTCGGTGACGCTCTTGTAGGGGACAGTTGCCTCCTCGGAGCGGAAGAACGATGAGTATAGCTCGTCTATGTTCAAATGAAGCCCTCCTTATCCGAAATAGCGGAAGCCGAGGATGGTGGTATCAAGCTCGGTGGCTGTGCCGCCTCTGAAGTTGTCAAGTCTTCTCTCAAGCTCCCCGATCATTTTGTCAAGAGGATAGTCAAGGGAAGAGATATCGTTGATCTCCGACACAAGGCGGCTCTCGGAATACTTCTCGCCCTGAGCGTTCTTCATATAGGGAACGCCGTAGGAGGTAAAGAACATGGTGTTGCCCTGATTGAGGGACATGGAATACTGCCTGAAGGACACGCCCTTCATCTCGCCGAGATTGAACTGTATGCCTTCCTCCTCTGCAGCGTATGGCTCACCTGTTTTCTTGATGATTATTGGCGGCATACCGGCATTGACATACTTCATTTCTCCCCTTCTGAGGTCTATGCTGACAATCAGTGCATTCACTGTCATGCTCATATCCTTGTGCTCAAAGCGGCTGAGGCTGTTGTTTGTTTCAAAGGCGATCTTATATGGCTCCACGCCCATCTTGGCAAGGGCATGGATGTTTGTGGCCGCAAACATGGACATCAGCATGGATGGCAGGTTATTGCCCACCGTCTCGCCTATCACTATGAAGAGGTGGTCGTTGTCGGTCATAAAGAAGTTGCAGAAGCTGCAGCCGTTTGCCACTGTGTTTTTCTGGCTTGCATAGAGGTCAAAGTCCGAGCGCCCTGGGAAAGCGGGATAGCCAAGCTCGGAGGATGTGGCGGAACGTATGCTCTTCACAAGGCCAAGCTCCGACCGGAGCCGCTCCCGTGAAGCAGTCATCTGCTTGAGATCGTTGATATATTTTATCATCGAATCCGCCATACAGTTGAAGTTATCCGTCATGTGTTCTATCTCATCGTGGGTATGTATCTCGGTGACATAGGTGAATTTGAAATCATCTCCGCTGCTCCCGCTCACAAAGCTGTCCATACTCCTTGAGAGTATCTTCACGGGACGAAGGATGCTCCTGTTGATATAAAGCAGCATCACCACCGCAAACAGGACTATCACCGCCTCAAACAGGACGATCATCAGTATGGAGGAGCCGATTGCCATATCCTTCACGTTCTTCATAGCGCCGCACACGCCGATTATCGCATAGATCTCGCCGTTGTCAAGGCGCATTGGATAGATGGTGGTGATGAGATCGATATTGTTCCTTGCCCGGAGCCTTGTGGTAGTGCTCGGCTCACCGGAATCAAAGACCTCCTTCAGCTCGTTATATTCAAGGATGCCCGTCCTTTTCTGCCCAAAGTCGTATACCTGCTCGGGAGTGGCGTCTATGGGGTTTACATCAAAGACCATCACAGCCTCATCCACGGGCATACCGTTGCCGTCCGTAACCGGCTTATAGACAAAGATGAATGGCAGCTGAAAGACAGAGCGTATGTGCTCAAGGTCGTTCAGTATGTAATCGTAGGTATCGTTTTTGCCGTTTTCGAGCCAATCCTTGACGTTATCGGCGTCGATGAGACTGTCAATGTATGCAGCGCACCTCTCAAGCATAGAGCGGCTGTAATTGACAGCATTTGAAAAGTTGATGTTAAAGATCAGTGCGCCGACTCCCACGGCGATTATCACAACAAGAATGATAAAGAAAAAACTGATCCTGATGTTTAGCTTGTGATACTTTTTCATTGGAGAAGCTTCACCTCGTTTCCTCTGAGGGAATTTTACCATACCTCGAGATATTTGTGCGAGGCTCCCGTATCTGTCTCGGCGAGCGCCTTGTCGCACATAAAGATATATTTCTTGGCGGTTTTGTCGTTTCTGGTATATTTCAGTATCTCGATAAAATAAGCCCGTGCCTGAAGATATTCACCCTTGAGAAAGAGCCTGACGCCTGTTTCAAACACAAGACGGCTCCTTCTCTTGCCGTATTTCAGGTTTGTGGGGTCGCTGTCAAATACGTCGTATATGCTTTCGTCCCTGCCTGTCCTTCCGTTTCGGATAAGGCCAAGCCTGCGGCAGTTGAAGCGGTTTTCAAAGGAATGTATCCTCTGCACAGCACTTCCCGACATCATTATCCTGCTGTCATAGTTACACGCCGAAGCACTCAGCCTCCTTGCCACCACCACGTCTTCGGAGATGGCAAAGGGCGTGGTGAAGCTACCGTAGCTGAGCTTGGCAAGATAGACCTCTCCCCAGTGAATGCCCACATAGAGCCTCGACAGCTCCTCCGGATCCAGACATTCACCGGCACTGCTGAAAAAGGCGAAGGATGCCTTAAGCGGTCTTTCGGCATCGTTTTCAAACACAGCCTCGATGCCCTCCTCAGAAGCCTTGGTCATCATCCCGCCCATTTCCGCTATTTTCGGAGCGGCAAGAGCCAGCACACGGGTAAGCGCCTCGATCTTTTTATCCACCTTATTCAGATTGATTTCCGAATAATCTATCCTGATATTCATAATTGCAGCATAGGTCATGGTCGGCTGCTTTGGATCGTCCATTTTCATCCTCCTCCGCTCAGGGTATTTGTATGGTCGGCGCCGCCGGGTCGGTGATCTGAATGATACCGCCGTAGGAGCAGATAAGCTTGCTTGTGTTGTTCAGTGCCGGAAAGGTGCCTATCATCACGGTAGGGCTGCCCGGCGCCCAGGGCGCAGCAAGTGCGGGTATGCAGGGCATAGGCGTAAGCACACCCAAAGCCGCAGCCGTTGCCGCCGCTACAGTCGGGTTTGACGGACAGGTGCACATCCCGAAGGGAAGGATATTTACCATAGGCTTGTTGTCCATTATATTGGCAAGGGGCATGGAACTGACGGTCTTATTGTTCGGAAGGACGTTCATCACAGACGGAGCCATCCCGAAGGAGCACATCAGCTTTGCACCGCCGCACACTGCAAATCCCATAATTTTTCTCTGCACCGAAGGGTGCTTTTCCTTTCAATTTATTCTATAGTGGTGAGCACGGGACAGATACAGCCCTTGCTCCCTGCTTCATATTCTCTTCTCAGGCAAGCACTGCCCTTGGCTTCACAGATCACCTTCGCCGATGAGGGAACGCTCCTGAGAACAATGAAGAACCTGCCCTTCTTATCGGCGACATCCGTGAATGCCGGCACAAGCATGGAGCCTACCCGAGGATGATCGGCCTTAAGTGGTGCCTGCAGCTCATAGCTGCCGCCGCCCTTTGACAAAGTGAAAAACACGTTCTCCTCGTCAGAGCCTGAGGTCATGAGCCTGAAGCCTGAGCCTTCAAGGGTAACTCTCTCGCTGTGAAAGACGGAAATACATTTGCTGCCAGCCTTTGCGTCCGAGAGAAGCTTGAAGGCGGACTGCCTGTCTGGAGCATAGACGGTGATCTCCGCACCAGGCTCGGCGGTGCCGTCGATCCTGAGACAGCCCTCGGGCACATGGTAGGTCCTTGCAGGCCTGAGCCTTAGTGTCATGGTCTGCATCCGATCTCTGTCAGTCACGATGTTCATTTCCTGCCTTCTGTAGTTGCCGCCCTCAACACAAACGGTGTATTCTCCGGCGCTCAGGTCAGTGAACACAAACAAGCCGTCGTTTTTCTTGATGGGAGGCTTTGCCCTTTCGATCCAGGCTCTTGCGCTGCTGCCCGTGATGGCGGCGCCTGTAAGATCGTCTATCAGCATCACCGCAAGAGACACCCTTTGCAATGCCCTGCTGGCAATGAGGAACCCTCCGTCCATTGTGATCTCTCCTTCTGTCATCAGCTCTCGCTCTCGCTGTCGCTTTCCTGCCTGCCTATCTGACCGATTGTGATATCCGTCTCCACTACTCTCGTGATGGAGGTGATCTTCTCAGATACAAGCTCCACAGGATAGACCTTATAGAAAAGCGAAAGCCTGTAGGGTTGGTTCGGGATATTCCATATCCTGCTCTTCTCTTCCGTTTCAAGCTCCAGCAGTTCGATCTTCGGCTCATATTTCATCTCCGAAAAAGGCTTGCCAAAGAGGCTGCCCCTGAGCACTGAGGTGCCCTCAAGCACCTGCATGGTGCGTCCGAGCATCTTTGCCTCCTCAAGGGAACGGAACTTGATATCACTGGAGGAATAGGCGGTTATCATGTAATAAAGATCGAGGAATACAGAGGGTGCACGGAATTGGTTGACGCCCACAGGCACCCTGCCGGTATCGGTGATGGCAGGGTTGCGCCTGATGTCGTAGAGATAAATCCCCAGTGAGATGTCACCCCTGTCGGCAGGGCTGCAGGCGCCTATTCCCTCGCTGTTCTGTATTATGTCGGGCACAAGCCCTTCTCTCAGCAGCTTGATGAGTGCGTCTCCCACGTCTGCTATGATGTTGTGATCTGACATATTATCCACCTCTTCCGGTCGTCAGGAGTTTGACGGCTGCCCAGAGCTTGCCTGAGGCTGTTCACTGATCTCCCGGGGCTGCTCGGAGCTTTCCTCCGGCTCCTCCTTGACTATCTCTTTGCCGTCCTCGTCGTAATACGTCCCGCTGCCTGTCTCGCTGCCGTAGCGGAACTCGCCTATATATTTGATATTTCCGTTGTCGTAGAATTCTCTGCCCTGACCGTCGTATTTGCCCATATAGAAGCCGCCGTCATAGATCATGACGCCGTTGTCGTTGTAGAGACGTCCGGTGCCGTTATATTTGCCGGTGTCGATCTCTCCGTCGTAGATCAGGGTGCCGCTGTCGTTATATATCTTGCCCTTGCCGTCATAAACTCCGGCTTTAAAGTTGCCGTCATAGATGAGCGTTCCGCTGCTGTTGTAGAGCTTGCCGGCGCCCTCGTATTTGCCGGCGACAAATTCGCCCTCATAGACAAGGCTGCCGTTTGAATAGAGCTTGCCGCTGCCGTCATAGACTCCGTCCTTAATGCTTCCCTCATAGACCTTCTTTCCACCCGAGGTGATGACCACCTGACCCGTAACGACCTTGCCGCTGTCGTCAAGCTTGCCGCTTGCTGTCACCTGACCCTTCTCGTCGTAGAAGGTGCCCTCGTTATAGTATTTGCCCTCCTTGAAGCCGCCGGTATAGTAGAGCTTGCCGTTTTTGTATTCGGAGCCTGAGCCGTCATACTTGCCGTTAACGAAGCTGCCGTCATAGATCATGTTCCCTGTTGCCGGGTCGTATAGCTTGCCGCTGCCCTCATATTTGCCGTCCTTGATATCGCCGTCATAAACGAGGTTGCCGCTTGAGTCCTTGATCTGGGTCGAACCGTTCTGCACACTGCCGTCATCCTCGATATTTCCGCTGGCGATGACGTTTCCGTTTTCATCGTAGAGAGTGCCGGTGCCCATCATCTTGCCCTTGGAGAACTCTCCCTCATAGCGGAGCTTGCCGCTCTCAAAGTAGAGCTTGCCAGTACCTTCATAAAGACCGTTTTTGAAGCCTCCCTCATAAAGGAGCTTGGTGTTCTTGTATTCCTTGCCGCTGCCTTCATATCGACCTTTGACGAAGTCTCCCTCGTAGATCAGCTCGCCATTCTCATAGAGCTTGCCGGAGCCTTCATACACACCCTTGACAAAGTCTCCCTCATAGATCAGAACGCCGGTCTTTTCGTCATAAAGCATGCCGGAGCCGTCGTGCTTGCCCTTGTCTATGCCGCCGGAATAGACGATCACGCCGTCATCGTTATATTCTGTGGTGGTGCCGGAGACTACGACACCGTTGCTCACCTTGCCGTTTGCAATCACGTTTCCTTCCTCGTCATAGAAAGAACCTTCGCCCTGCATTTTTCCCATAGAGAAATCGCCGCTGTAATAGAGCTTGTTGTCCTTGTAGTAATCGCCCTTGCCGTTATATTTTCCATCGGTCATCTCGCCCTCATAGACGAGGACGTTGTTTTCATACTGCTTGCCCTGACCGTTTTCCTTTCCGTCCTTGAAGTCGCCGTCATATACCTTTTTCCCGTCCTTGAAAAGCATTCCCGTGCCGTCGAAAAGCCCGTTTGTGAAGCTTCCCTTGTACACAAGCTTTCCTGTTTCCGCATGATATAGGCTTCCTTCTCCTTCATACTTGCCGTTCTGAAAGCCGCCGCTGTATTTTATCTTTCCGTCCTTGTAATAGAGAACTCCCGTCCCGTGATATACGTTTGACTGGAATCCGCCCTCATATTCCAACCCGCCTTCGGCGAAATACTGCTTTCCCTGACCGGAATATTGTCCGGCAGCAAAATTCCCCTCATAGACAAGGTGACCGTCGTAATCATACAGGGTGCCCCCACCCTCTACCTGACCATTGTTGAGCCTGCCCTCAAATATCAGGGTCTTAAGCTCCGGCGTGTCGTAAAGGCGCACCTGGCCTGAATAATTCACCGTCTGGCTGCTGTTGACCCACATGGACTTTGTGAAGAACATACTCTCAAGCCACGGATTGAGAAACTTGATGCAAAGAATTATTATGACTAATATCAGCAGCAGCAGAAACACAAGCAGCTTCTTTGCAACAAATCTGTCGCCTATTATGAAGTACTGCTTGATGCTGTGGGGCTTAGCTGCGATGCCCTTGACGTCGTTTTTGACATCCACCGCCATCTTGCTGACTATGTTCTGAGGATTGATCTTTCTGAGCAGGTTTCTCCACAGCAGATAAAAGGGCGTAATGAATATTCTCTCGAATTTTTTGAAAAACAGCTTAAACGCTGCAACTAAACCTAACATAAAGCTCACCCGTCATTTTTTATCTCAACAAGTCCTATACTATGGAAATGTCCGTTGCTGCTTTTGTTCTTATCGGGATCTATTATAAGATATATCAGATACCACACAGACAATGCTATAAGTGCGAAGATGACTATCTTTTTCAGGATCCCCAATATCTTCCTGATCTTCTTCCAGAGCTTGAACCAGAAGGTCTTAGGCTCATCATTGTTCTCGTTGTAGCCCTCAAGAGCGCCCATAAGCAGATAGTATTCGCTGTAAAGGTCGATCATCCTGCCGCTTAAAAGTACCGGCAGCTTCTCGAAGAATTTCATCAGCACCTCGGGCACCTTCCTTTGCAGCTCTCTGTCAAATATGAGCCGGAATACAGTCTCTATGTTCTTTCTCCCGTTTTGCTCCCTGCCTGTCAGAATATCCTCTATCGGGTAGTTGAAGCTGATACTCAGATCCTTCTCCACCACGATCTGCTCGGGAGTCATGCAGCCTGCAAGGAAATAATCCGGTATGTCTTGGAGAACTATCTTCTCAAGGAGTCTTCTTCCCAGCTCCAGCCGCTCACGAAGCGGCACACTCTCCGTGGAGAGCTTCTTTGACAGAGTGGTGCCCTCCGTATATTTCATCACAATGCATAGCTTGTCATCGTAAATAAAAAATTCCCTGTAATCGGTAAAGGCTTCCCTTTTGATATTATCCGTCAGCCAGCTTGCAAGCTCCGGAAACAGGCTCCTGTCCTTTATACTCATTATCCTGCACATACAGGAGGACGCTACATCCCTGCAGATGTAGGAGTCATACTTTTCCGTGTTCTCTTTCACTCCGATGATGGGATATTCATGCTCAAACGTCCTGATGACCAACTACAGCGCCTCCCTTCCGTGCCCGATCTCACACTTTTCATTCTCTTACAACTACCATGATGGACGCCTTCACATCGGGATAGGCAGCGCTCTGTGCTACCACCTCATATACTCCCTCCGTCACCGGCGCAGTATAATGACCGTTGCTGTCGATATTGCCGCCTGTTTCGGGCACCACCGACCATCTTGCCGTCTTGTTTGCCATATTCAGGCAGACCGCCTCGAGATATTTGCTTTCTCTCGGCTTGAGCACAAGAGAATTGGGCTTTATCATGATCTTCATCTCGTTCTTGTCGTTGAGCGTCTCATCCACGTCACGGATTGCCGTCCACTTTACGTCTATGTAATCGTCAAGCACAGTGGCTGTGGTCATCACTCCCACCACAAAGCTGCCCTTTGTGGGGTCAAGCTTTGCCGCAAGCTTCACCTGCGGAATGTCATTCTTGAATATCTCCGGATCGCCATAGACGGTGCCGTCATTCTTGGTGACAAGACCGAGAAGGATGGTGACGCTGCCGAGTCCCAGACCGTGAATGATATCCTCAGAATAGAACACCTTGTTTTTGAGGCTGCCTGAGCTGAGATCCACACGGCAGATGCCGCTTTTTATATCCCTGTCAGACGCCCGTGAAGGTGCAGCCGCTGCCTTCTCTGCGCACTGACTCTCGGAGCCGTCCTTTGGGAGGCTCAGCTCAAGGCTGCGCAGAAGCGCACTTTGCATCTGACTGCCGACAACATACTGGTTGAAGGGCACGTTCCTTATGTTCTCGATAAGCACCGTCTCTCCCGCATTGAGGAGGTCTATCCTTGCGAGGTAGAGCTTTTTTGCCATTGAGCTGCGCAGAAGAGAATCCATATCCTTTTCATAGCCAGAGAGAAACATTGCGTCCCTGATGTCTCCGCCTATGACGGAAACGGAGCTTTTGCCGGCGATTGTACCTTCTGCGGAAAGCTTGTCATAAGAAAGCAGGAAGGTGGAGGGATCTACGGTTGCGGTGGCATCGGTATCCTCCACGTTGCCCGCCTTGAGCCTGTAGGAAAGAGTGTATCTTCCCTTTTTCTCCGTGTGCATCTCATCGAACCTGACGGTCAGCACGGAGCTGTCATCGTTTTCGGTGGTGGCGCAGATAAGCTGTATGTCATAGGAGAAGGACACGAACTGCCTTGTGAGCGTCTCGATCTCCACGCGGAATTCAAACACCGACATAGGATTGACAAACCTCGGAGTGACGTGGCGTATGCGTATATTTTCATCGCTGAACACGGTCACGCTCTGCTCATAGATGTCCCTTATTACGTTGATATCATCCTCAGGCTCCACTGAGGTGAGATAGAGAGAATAATCCTCCTTTATCTTGTCGTGGGTGCCGCCGTTTTTGCCGCCAGCAAGGTCATACGCCTGCCCCTGCTCTCCCTCGTTGTATTCAAGGCACAGATAGACGTAGGAGTTGCTGCCGCTGCTCAGTGCGGAATTGTAGCCGTTTATCATTGAGAGCTTCTTTGTCACAGGGCTTGCCACCACTATCTCCCTGCCGGTATTGTCAAGAGCCATGCCGCTCTCCACGGAGATCGTCTGCTCGTCTATCCTCACCACATTAAGACCGCTGACGACGCCGCTGCCGTGGAGCAGACGGTTGATGAGCCTGCGCTTGTCGTTCATATACTTCTGCTCTGCGTTGAAGTTTTCAACACTGAGAAGCATACCGTAGTAATACTTGTTTCTCTCAAAGGGATAAAGCTGTGTATTCTTCATAATGCTTGCCCGCAAAGGCGGACTTACCTCCTCTTTATCTATGTTGATCGTCCCTGTCCTGCTCACTGCCGAGGACTGACATCATTATCTGCGAGCCGCCGTCAAGGGCTGCGGGACGGAAGTATCCGAGACTGCTGTTAACGCCGAGATATGTATAATTATCAAGAAAGACGTAGGGGTCAAGCTCTACAAGATTAAGCTCCGCAGTGATGGGAAGCATCTCAAGGGCTATCCTGCGTATCACCTCTATGTCGTGTCCGGGGCTTACGAGCACCGTTACCGTGTAGGGGTTGCCGCCGTACATTTCAAGCAGCAGCTTCCCGTTGGGTATGGATGCGGCTACGTCCTTTATCTCAAAGCCCTCAATGATGAAGGGCTTCTCTCCTGTGTATAGCTCTATGATCTCAGAGAGCGCCTGCTTCGTTCCTCTCATTCTGTAGAGCCTCACAGCACTCAGCACAAGGGTCCTGAGCTGCTGCTCCGACCAGACCGAGGTGTCGTTTATGTCAAGCCAGCCCGCAAGCCACCTGAGAAAATCGCTTTCGGCGCTTTCCGGGTCGAAGCGGTGGGCAATATCCTCTATCTCACTGTCTATCTCCTCATATATGGTCTGGAATATCCCGAGATATCTCTCAAGAAAGTGCGTATCATTGTCGCTTGTCCTGTAGATCCTTGGCAAATAGTCTATCCACGACGCCGCCGGAAGGAATATCCTCACGTCAACGATCTTCGCACCGGAGGAAGAGGAGCTGTACTGCTCGATCAGCACCCAAAGATATCTTCCCCTAACGTCATGAAGGAGCATATCCGTGCAGCCGGAGGTCTTTCTCACCGCAAAGGGTGCGAATGCCTTTAGCTTATCATCTAAGCTAAGGCTGCCGTCCTCAAAGATGTCATACAGAGAGCAGGTCCTGCCCTTATATTCAAGCTCGTTCTTATCCGACGCAAACACCGTGACCCTGATATCCTCCTCAAAGCAGTTCTTGGTGTGTATGAGGAGCCTGTGCCATGTCATGTCCCTTTCGGTGCTGTCAAATATCCTTGTAAGGAACCTTCCGACGCCTGTCTGTTTTTCGCTGTGGAAGCAAAGCATACTTCCTTCCGTCTTCATGTTTTCATATATTCCCCGGTCGTAGTCGTAGGCTTTATTCAGTATAAAATATTTCAGCTTTTCTCTCATCAGCAACAAACCTCTCAAAAAAGATAGTACACATCACCTTACGCTTATCATCAGATCCGTCTCGCTCAGATATGCCATGACGTTTGGTGAGAGCAGGAGATCGCCCTCCCGGGTATATGTGGCTCCGCTGCCCCTTGTCTCCATGTTCAGGGTGTTGAGGGAGATAACGAAGCTTTGCCTGTCTATCATCTCATAGAGCTTGCTGTAGATCAGCTTGACGCCGAAGCAGTCCCTGTATTGGCCAAAGTATTCTCTTATCACTCTCTCAAGCTCATCTCTTGCTCCCGCTGCGGAGCGCTCTACGGTGATATCCGCATACACCCTCACTCCCGCATATTCCGGCGAGACTATCCTAAAGCCCGTGCCCAGGATTCTTTTCTTTTCGAGAGCTGCAAGAATGTTTTTGCAGCAGCGCTCGCCGGGCACGCCTTGTCCGTCCTCTGTATATGGCTTTACTACTATCGGTCTGACGGGGTCGTTCCTGCGCTCATCGGACTGGTCGCTGTTCAGTATGTGGCACGTCTCTATTTTCAGACCCTGTATACCCTTTATGAAGCGCTCGTGATCCTCGTCCGTCACAAGAGTCTCTGTGGTCTGCATCATGCGGTAGGCTCTCATGCAGCACTGCTCCACAGTCTCCTCATTCGCTCCGCCTTCCGATCTCCTTTTGTTGGTTATCCGAAGTCCCTCGTCATCCATACTGTCCATCCTGTTTATCCTGCCCACGGCTACATTTCCGCCGGAGCCGAGAGTCTTTGTGCAGCCGACTATGAATATCCTTCCCTCAGGCGCCATTCCTCTCAGACAATTGCCAAACCTTATTACTCCTGCGGCAGTGTCCAGCATATAAACAAAATCCTCAGCCCTTGCCGTGGAAAAATCCCTGACCTTTGTCCACTCCACGAGCCTGCCTCCGCTTGCGGGCAGCTCCGTCATTATGCGGAAGCTGTCATATTCGAGCCGGTCTGTCTCAAGATCAAACTCCTGGAAGGGAAGTCCCGTTCCGAAGCCTATCTCGCTCATCGCCAAAAAATCCGGATCAAGACTAACGATCCTCAGTCCTGCACAGTCCTTCGGCAGCTCAAGCCTCAGAGTGACCTCCCCCGATGTCTCATCTATGGTCTTTTCAAAGCTGGCGATACGGGTGAAGAAGCCCTTGCCGCCCCTTGAAAATACTCTCGTAACACCCCTTACGGAAAGCTCTGTGAGAAGCTTCACTTCACCTTCAGGCGCAAGGTCAAGGCATTCCGCCAGGGTCTCCCTCTGCAACACCGGTAGAAGGTTAAACTCTGGTCTGCGTATCTGAGGGCAAATGTCATACTCTCCTCCCGTCAGCCTGAACCTTATGAAATAGGCTTCCCTGCCTCCCACAGACACACTGACGTGGGCGCTGTCGGGTGTGAGACTGATGGTTCCCGAGGAAAGAAAACCGAAGGTGCCGTCACTCCACTGGAGAGCCTTCCAGCCCTGAGCGGTGCTGTATTCCGCAGCGATATCCACAAGAGGGATAAAGCTGTCGGGGTCGGTTATGGGGTTGCGCCTGATGCTTCCCCGGTCGTTTATTTCTATATGGAGAAGGTGCCTCTCCTTTTCGGCAAGGGGCTTGTCAAAGCCCACATAAAACTCACTGCCGATGCCGGAAAGGAAGGGACTTATGCGCAGATTCCCTCCGAAGGACAGCTCCGAATGATCTATCACACGCATATCGTCGCCGCTTTTGCAGATGCAGCAGATAAGCCTTGAGGATGAAACATAAGACCTCTCTGCCGCCTCAAAGCAGATATCTCCCGCATAGAGCCTTGTTCCCTTTGCAGCCACCAGGTCGTCGCTCCACTGCACCGACACCTCCGTAGAGGAAGGGCGCTTGGTGTGTCTCCTTATGCCCAACAGCTTCATATATTTCTGCAAATTGGCAGGTCCTATCTTGTTGAGATAGTATTGCTGTATCTCCTTTAGCCATGCCATAGTCTCAAGCATGGTCATTCCCGGATCATGGTAGTTGAAATCCGTCCATTCGGGATAGCTGCTGACGATGCTGTTTTTGGCATTCTCCATAATATCGTCAAAGCTTTCGTTGTCAAGGTCAATATCAGGCAGCATGACCTCACCTCCCATTGTTTATGTCAGATAATCACGCCCCGATAATGCTGATATCATTTTCTCCGCTCACAGGCAGGATATAGGGCAGCTTTGATATACCGTCTGCGTCTATTTCCTTAAGACCGCCTGCGCTGTCGAGATAGGTCGTGATATGGATGCTCTTTATGTAGGTTATATGTTCCAGACGAAGAACGGCACTTCTTATCTGGTGCTCGTTCGGCATTCTGTTCAGCTCCCATTCCTTTGAGCCTTTTTTGCCGGAATAGGAGTTTATGCAATCCTTAAGACAGCGATCAACGCTCCTTTTCAGCTCGAAGATACCGTTGAGGCTGTCGCAGGCAAGCTCTGCTTTTATATCTATGCGGATGAAGGTAGGCTCTGTAATATACAGTCCGTCGGATGAGGCCAGAGCGCCGGCTATCCTCGGGAGCAGGAAAGACTTGAGATCGTCCCTTATGCGGCTGAACTCCGACTCGTCAGATCTCAGCACCACAAGAGTAACGACTCCTCTTTCGGGAGCACCCATGATGTTTCTCCCGCTGAACACCTTCACCTTCTCGATGCTCCTTGAACCGAGCATCGAAAGCTCCTCTAAGTCATGGGCGGTGATGACCCTGCCCTGAGTCCTGAGCATCACGGAATTGCGGTGGAGAGCCTCATAGACAGTCTCTCGGTCGCTTCCTCCGTAAAAACGCTTGGGGTTAGTCACGGCAGAGACAAAACCGATGGATCTTTCCATGCCGTTTATCTCTCCGGCTGCGGCGTTTGATCGCACACCGCCTCCGGTGCTATAGACCACCCGGATATTGTCAGTATCCGAGGCTGCGGGTATCCTTCCCTTTCTGCCGTTGCCGAAGGTGATGCTGCCGCTGCCCCTGTCTGCTACATAGCAGCGTGAATTGTTGTCAGCATCCGCAAATGTGTCCACCTCAGTCCATCTCACCCAGATTTCCCTGACAAGTCCCGAGCTGTCCCTGACGCGGTTGATCCGACCCTCCCTGTCAAGAGCCTCCGTCTCCGTCTCGGTGATGGAAAGAAATTCGTTCACATAAACCTCTATATCAAGTATCCCGCCGGACGAGAGAGAAAACACCGCAAACTCCGTATAGACGTTCATTGCGAAATAGTCTTCCTTGTGGCTGTCAACGTTCCTTGCCCGCACTGCATTCATGCTCACCGAGGAGATGACAGGGAAATCCGCCTCTCCCCTTCGATAGCTGTCCTTTATATCGGCTATCCTGACCCAGTAAAGCTCTTCTCCGAAGATGCGCTTTAAAGCGAAATCGTGATTGTCAAGAAAGATCGTCAGTCCGACTGTGGTAAAGCCGTTGGTCTCATCCACCATATTCATAGGCTTCCAGCCGCCGGCGCCGAGATATTGCCAGACAAGCTCGGGCGGTTCCGCAAGAGGGTCCTCCATGACGTCCCACAGCATACGCAGGGGTCCGCTCTCAGGCGGTCTTGAAAAGCCGAGATAGACCATCCGGCTCTGTGTGTCGGTGCCATAGAACGGCACAAAAACCTCGCCGCTGCGCTCGTCATACACCCTTTCCTCAAGGCAGTTGAAGGTTTGCATATTCCTTATGCGGCAGCCCTCGCCCTGATAGTGGTAGTCAAAGGACAGGTTGCGGATGAAGGGTGACATGAAGAAGCCTTTGAGCTTGTAAAGGTTCTCGGCCCTGAGCACTCTCGCCCGGATGTAATAGTCCTCCCTTGCACCGATGAAGGCGGAGCTCATATCCTCGGGGCACACAAAGGTGATGCTGCGATAGCAGCCTGTAACGCCCTCAGTGTAATTAAATGCGTCACTGT
Source organism: uncultured Ruminococcus sp. (assembly GCA_902768825.1). GTDB lineage: Bacteria > Bacillota > Clostridia > Oscillospirales > Acutalibacteraceae > UBA1213. The sequence goes on along the minus strand of CACXMR010000002.1, from coordinate 5,264 downwards.
AGGTCTTGTCGGGGAACAGCCTGCTCCAGCCGCTGCCGTTGTAGTATTCCCAGATGACCTCGCTTATGACCAGCTTATATGAGGTGCGCTCCTTGAAATCGCTTTTCTTGGCTATCCACTTCCACTTGATCTCCTCGTCGGGAAGGGGATTTTCTATGGGCACCTCAAGGAAGCTGAGGTCAAAGTTCATGGTAATGACCGCGCCCCGCTTGTCAAGCACCTCACCGCAGCCGAAGTATATCTCATTGAAGAGTGCAAACCTCTCCCCGAAGGGGAAGAAGGCATTTCTTTCAAGCTCCGTAAGACCATTTGTGATACAGTCTGACATTATCTGCTTGCCAGAAGGGAGCGCCTGAGCATAGACGAACCGAAAGTTTCTGAAAGGCTCGATATCGGTTACGCTTATCCTGAGGCGATAGCCGTTTTCGTCACCATAGACAGGAGGCTGCTTTTCGCTCTTGGTGAGTATCAGCCTTCCACCGCTTTCCTTTATGTCAGAGAAGGGCACATAGCCCTGATCCTCCGTGAGGTATTCGACTGAAACGCCGCTGCCCTCAAGCATCCTGATATCCTCACTGCGAAGGGGCACTCCTCCCTTGTGGCAGAAGCTTATCCCAAGCTCTCCGGCACTGCGAAGATCAAAGGCATAAGGATGTGACGTGTAGAGCACATGGCTCTGGAGATTGCTCTCAGGCAGGCTGAAAAGGCAGGTGCGGTTAGCGGTAATATCCTCATACTTGCCGATATGGTCCTCCTGATCGTCAACGCAGAAGCAGGCGGCGATATTCGCACCGGCGACAAGCACATCGTCCGTCGTCTCAAAATGCACAGGCTCTCCGTCGCCGCCGTAGGACGAAAGCACCGTACCCTTCGGCACCTCCGCAGGAGCAGCATCATCCGAGGACAGCTCAAAACTGACGTAGCCCTCAGAGGGCACCCCAGGCAGAAGAGAGGCGTTGAGCATATTGTAAAAGGCTATCTGATTTTTCAGAGGAAGTCCGTTTATCTTCTTTATGGTGCCCTCAAACATCTCTGCACAGGCAACCGCAAGAGAAGCGGCTATATCCGGCTCCCTGAAATCTGGGTCCCACTCCGGCGTATAGCTTTTTGCACGCTTCTCCATTTCGGATATCATATCCTTTTTGCTGCGCGGATCTATTTTCACCACTTTTATCATTCCTTCTCATTTTAGTCGATAGTAAGCAGCAGGCAATACGCAGAGCGCTGCATATTTCCTGCTGCCTGCCACAGCCGTGCCCCGACCTGCAAGGCACGGGAAATATTATACGGGATCATGAGAGCTTTGCGTTCTCGTTGTAACCCTCAGTGATATAGAACGGATAGACAAGGTTAAAGGGGTTATTGGTGGAGCGAACAACGTAGCTTATCTCAATGAGCAATACCCCGTCATCCTCGGGTGCTCTCACTATCTCCACAGCGATATCCCTTATCCTCGGCTCCCACATCGTAAGGGAATTGACCACCTCATGCTTCATCATGGTTATGGAGGTATAGTCTGTAGTGCCGAACACAAAGGAATTGATGTTGCACCCGAAATGGGGCGACATAGGACGCTCGCCGGGCTGAGTGCCCAGGATTATCCTGATCGCCTCGCGGATATCCTCCTCATCGGAGGAGGTCCTCACCTTGCCTGTGAGAGCCATGTTTTTCACTCCTTTAAAGTGGGATATACTGTATCCTCAGTTAATCTTGACAATAGTGCCCTTCACCTGAGTCGAGCCGCTGGACGTGACCTGAAGGGAGCTGGTGCCCTTGACGGTGACCGCAGTACCCTCAAGGTTTGTGGTCTGAGCCTTCGCCTTGAAGTCCTTGTTTGCGTTCAGCTCAATGGAGGTGCTCTTTATGCTTGCCTTCTTGCTGCCGTCAAATACCGCTGCCTCACTGCCGCCTGCCTTCAGAACAAGCTTCTTGTCGGCGTTTATGGTTATGGTGCCCTTGCCCGAATCTATCAGGATGCTGTTTTTCTTGTCCTTGTCGTGCAGAGTGATGGTATCTTTTTCCTCGTTCAGCTCAATGCCCTTGCCCTTCGGCGTGGTGACGACGATCTTCTGCTTGTCCTTGGTTTCGTCTATCATTATCTCTGTGCCGCCCTTTGTCACAAAGGTCTTGACGGTGTTTTTTTCGGTGGCTGCACCCTTGGGCAGCTTGTTCTGATCGCTCCACAGACTGCCGAGAACTATGGGTCTGTTCCTGTCACCCATGTTGAAGGCTACGACCACCTCGGAGCCTACCTCCGGCAGGGAATAATAGCCGTGATCCGCTCCGCCGTAGGGAGTCATAACGGATACCCAGCCGGTCACGTTCCTGCCGCTCTCGCCCAAAAACAGCTCGACCCTTATCTTCCCAGGATAATCCTTGTTGTAGTTTTCCTTTACGGTGCCGGTTACCACACCACTGATAACGCCTCTTTCGTCAATGTCGGGAAGCATCATCATATCCTCAAATAAACTCATCAGATCCAGCCCCTTGCTTCAAAAAAGGTAGAATACTTTTCATCGGTGATAACGTGCCTGACCTCAGTAAGGTAGTATTTTTTGTCCGCCATGGTATCAAGGCTCTTTATCTCTAAATATCTTCCCGGCACTATCTCCGGAATGCCTATCAGCTCTCCCTCGGCAAAGCAGGCGTTCTGCTCCTCTATCCTTGCAAGAGCATTTGCCCTGCCCTTTGCCTTCGCCTCCGTGTCCGCATCGGCATCGAAATAAAACTGCGACGGCGTCGGGGTGAGCACCGCCGAATAGCTCTCCGAGGACTTCGCCTTCACCTTCGCACTGATGCTCTTGCATTTCAGGGGATCGTAGCCCACGACATTTATCTCCGTGTCGAGATAAGATGACATCATCGAAAAACGGATAAGCTCCTTGCCCGGCTCTATCTTCATGATGGGAGTTTTGTTCTTTGCAGGAGTGCGGAAGTATGCCTTATCGAGGAGCACGAAAAACTCCCTGTCGGATTTGCCCGTGCCTATCAGCTCGTTTGTGACAAAATTATAGTCGTTCGTGTTCTGTGAGACGGGAGTGACAAGATTGTCGGAGGTAGCGTCGCACACCACGGAGCACAGCTTTGAATAGGAGCCCATCACCTTCTTGAAGATATCGGAATAATTCTTGTCCTCATATATCTGTCTGCGAATGCCGCCCGACATCATGAGCCTCCTGACGTCCATGAGCTGCACCACAAGCAGTGGAAATGCATCATATTCAATGCCCAGCCCTGCCACATAGCCCTTGAAAATAGCCTCCGTTGACGAAAGATAGCCTGTCTCGATCTGCATGATCGTGCCAAGCTTAAAGGCGTTCACTATCTTGCTCGAAAAGCTGTGGCTCTTCACGTCATAGGCTGCGGCTATCTTTATCACCGCCATGCCTGCGGATTCGAGGGACAGCTCGGCAAGCATCTCAGTCACGGACAGTCCGAGAGAGGATACAAGCTCCGAGCCGGAGCTTTTGATTTTTACCGAAGGCACCCTGAAGTTGCCGTATTTATTTGCAAGCTTTGTACTGTCTGTCGTCACCGACATCGGATCAGCCATTATCCTCTCACCTCCTGTTTAATGCGCTGTGATTTGCCTATTTCATCCGTTTATCGACGGCACCTTCAGGATCGTCCCGATGGGGATATCCAGCGGGTTCATCACGTCGTTGGCGTCGGCTATCCTGCGCCATTCCCTTGAGCTGCCGTATTCCTTTTCCGCCATGCTCCATATATCCGTATCCTCGGTCATAGTCCTTGCCTTCGTTCTGTCCGGCGACTGTAAGGGACTGTTCCTTTCCCCTGCCGCATAGTTGAAGCCTTTCATGACAAGATCAGCCGTCGCCCTGAGGGGTTTGCCTGTTTTGTCAAACATGGTATAGGTCACGCCCACGCTCTCCACAAAGCCCGCAAACTGCAGACTGCCCCAGACGAACACACAGCCCGGTGGCTCGTGCTTGTCGCCGCCGATCCTTGTAAGAGCGGTGATCTTGTTTATTGTCGTTGTGATGTCTTTGCCGCTGCCAGTGAGAATCTCCTCAGCCTTTTTTATTGTTCCCGAAATGGAGAAAAACTCATCGCTGTTAAAGATAAGGCTCACGCTCAGCGTGGAGAAGCCCTTGCCGTTATAGCTGATGACAGGCTCCTCATCCTTGTTCCTCTCCTGCTGACTAAAGGACGACCTGTCAACGATGGAATACTGGGAGGGATTGAACTGCACAGGTATCTGTTCGGTTGTGCTGCCCATCACCATTATGACCGCCTTTGAACCCACAAGTGAGGTTATGGCACGGGTAGCGGCATTGGTCAGTGTGGATGTAAGTCCCATTTATCATCACCTCTTTATCTTCCCGAAAATCTTGAGCGCTCCATCCTTAGCTGGTCCCGGAGCTGCTTTATCACTTTTTCGGAAAGGCTTTTGATATCCTTGTTTTTTAGAGTGCTTGATTCTATTTCATTCTGGCGCTTTTGGAGCTTTTTGATATCCTCCGCCTGCTCCCTTGTCTTGTCCGAAGCCCTCTCCACCTTTTCGGTGAGAATATTGAGCCTTCTCAGGACGACCTCGCTCTCGCTGACCGTAAGCCCTGTGGGATCCGCACCCTCGATAAGGTTGCCGTACTGCTTTATCAGTGCGTCCGAGGACGGGGCGATGTTCCTTTTTGAAGCGCTTGCGGGTGCCGGAGCATTTGCAGGCTCAGGTCTTGCAAGGAGCGACAAGTTTTCCGACGTGTCACTGTAGCCTGCTTTCCACTGCTCGGCCTCTATTCTCCGAACGCCCTGTGTCAGTCGCTCAACCTGCGTCCACTGTTCGCTTTGTGTCAATCGCTCGACCTGCGCCCGCTGCTCGCCTTGAACCAAAGGAAGCGCCGCTGACAATATTCTTTCTGCAAAGAAGGGAGTGCTTACAGGCATCAAAGGGCTTTCTTCGTTTGTGACGTTTCTCTGCGTCAGCTCCGTCAGTGCCACCCTCAGCTCCGATCTCTGTTCGCTTGAAAGGGTGGTTTCGCTCTTTGGCTCGATAGTATGCAACAGCTCGGTGAGCTTAGTGCGCTGCTCGCTGGAAGTGGTAGTATCACTCGTTGACTCGATATTATGCAGCAACTCCGTGAGTGTGCTGCGCTGCTCGCTGGAAAGATTAATCTCGCTCTTTGACTCGATAGTATGCAACAGCTCGGTGAGCATAGTGCGTCGCTCGCTTGAAAGTTTGGTCTCGCTCGTTGACTTGATAGTATGTAAAAGCTCGGTGAGCGTATTGCGCTGCTCGCTGGAAA
>CACXMR010000001.1 GCA_902768825.1 uncultured Ruminococcus sp. | reverse complement strand
TTTTAAAAGTGCACCCTCAGGCTTTGTTTCTGTTGCAGAAACCGGAGTTTTTGTTACAGAAACTAAAGTAAATGCAGCAGTTATTCCACTAAAGTAAAGTAAAGAAAAGTAAAGTAAAGAAAAGTAAAGTAAAGTGTGTATGAGCACCTTTTCAATTCTCTGCAGAAAATGCACCTGAGTCCTGCCCGGAAATGATCACGACGACCTTACACACACATACTTTGTTATGGATGCTGATAACCGTAGCAGTGGAAAAAGGCTTGCCGGCGGAAAGTTTTGCTTGCAATTTGGAAAGAGATGTGTTATAATAGCATAGTCTTTGAATACCGCTGCTTGTGGTGGGGTTCGGAGCCCGGCGAGAGCCGTACTTTGAAACGGACAGTCCTCTGCTCTGTGGATAATATTGGGTTTTACCTGTGCCGAGCAAGAATGTCTGAAAAAAACAGGAGGAATATCAAGATGGACGCACTTAAGATGATCGCAGCTGCTTCAATGAAGGAAGAGGCAAATGTACCGAAGTTTGAGATCGGTGACACAGTAAAGGTAAGCGTAAACATTCGTGAAGGCGAGAGAGAAAGAATCCAGATGTTCGAGGGTACAGTCATTGCCCGCAGAGGCAGCGGCGTAGCCGAGACATTCACTGTTCGCCGTGTATCCTATGGCGTTGGCGTGGAGAGAGTTTTCCCCGTTCATTCTCCTAATGTTGTCGCTGTACAGGTAGTCAGAAAGGGCCGTGTTCGCAGGAGCAAGCTCTACTATCTCCGTGACAGAGTCGGTAAGGCTGCAAAGGTCAAGGAACAAATCAGATAATCTTCGTGGAAAAGGGGCAGTTATGTCCCTTTTTTGCTATCTGCTTTTCCGGAGCCGCCTGACGGTGTACCTCTGAAGAAAAATATAAGTGCTGTTCCGGAAATAATAAAAACAAGGAGGCTGACGCTTATGAAATACAGTGAGATCAGAAAGACCCGCAGATATAAAAGAGAGAGAGCCGCTGATGGTGCAGCGCTTACCAAAAGCGCTTTTGAGACACTGCTTGTTTTTATGATAGTGCTGTTTGTGGCGGCTACGGTCCTGCTTGTTTTTCTTAACGTGGTGACCTTCAACAAGGTCCTGGACGGTAAGGTGCAGAATTACAGCGTGATAACCGTAAAGGCTGATGATCTCAAAAAGGGGGATATAGTTTCTGTCAAGACCGAAAAGAATATTTCTGCCGGTGAGATATTGGCCTTTGAGGGAGAGAAAATAGCTATCGGCACTGATCCCGAAAAAAATGTCAACTGTGTGCAGATAGGCGGTCAGAGGTATTTTTCCTATGAGGAGCTGGGCAAGGTCATGGATGAGTTTGTGGTGCCTGAGGGATATCTCATGCTCAACGGTGATTTCAGCTCGGCTGAAGCATTGGTGGTCGGTGAGCTGGTGCCCGTAAGCTATGTGACGGGAAAGGCAAGCATTGTGCTCTATCCCTTTTCGCTGTTTGGCCGGACGGCGGATTATCTTAAAAAATAAGGGTTCTCTTGCACACACCTGAGCAAGAGGTTACCCCATGAGGAGGTGTGATGCATGACCCCTGAGGAGACAAAGGAGGACGTGGACAGCGTCCCGCTCCACACGCTGGTCTTTGACTTGCTGGGGACGATACTCAGGGTCCTTGCAATACTGTTCCTGTTTTTGGCGCTGTTTTGCCGGCAGGTGACAGTGGACGGGGATTCCATGAATGACACACTTGAAAATAATGACAGGCTTCTGGTGGCCTGTATGGGTTATGAACCAAAATGCGGAGATATTGTGATAGTATCCCATGGCGCAAATCTTCCTGACCCGATAGTCAAGAGAGTGATCGCCACAGCCGGACAGACTCTTGAGATAGACTCTTCCACGGGAGACGTGATAGTGGACGGAGTGCTGCTCAAGGAGGATTATGTAAAGGGCATCACAATGGTGCGCAGTGGTTTTGACGGTATACGCATCCCGAAGGTCATTCCGGAGGGGTATATATTCGTTATGGGTGACAATCGTGAAAACTCTAAGGACAGCAGGTCTGCTGATGTGGGTCTGGTGCCGGTGGAAAATGTTATAGGAAAAGCCTATGCAAGGTGGTTCCCGTTTAACAAGATAGGCAATATTTGATCCTGAGGTGAGAAAATGAAAGGAAAAACAAATAATCCGGAGCTATTTGAAACTGAGGAAGAAATTGTCCTCGGAGAGGAAGGAAAATTCAGGTTTTCGGCATTTATCTATGATTGGTTTGGCACACTGCTTATTGCGATCACTGTTCTTCTGTTGGTGATGACCTTTTTCTTCAGACAGATCACAGTAAAGGGCAATTCAATGAACGATACTCTTCAGGATAAGGACAGGCTTATCGTGTCGAGCTTTATGTATACACCTCAGTGCGGTGATATCGTGGTTTGCTCCCACGGCGAGATCGGAAAGCTTGATGAGCCTATCATAAAGAGAGTTATTGCAGTTGAGGGTCAGCACCTGGAGATAGACTATCAGAACAACACGGTAAAGATCGACGGAGAAAAGCTTGATGAGACCGATTATGCAAAGGGAATTACCGTTCGTCTGCCAAACTCTACCCAGATACCGGATGTGATACCTGAGGGCTATGTTTTTGTAATGGGTGACAACAGGGAGGATTCCCTGGACAGCCGCAGCAAGAAGGTGGGTCTTATTCCTGTAGAGAATGTCATCGGAAAGGCAATATGCAGATTCTATCCCTTTGAAAAGATGACCTCACTGGATTGACGTCAGCGGCTGAGAGCTTGTCCGGAGTCGGATGAGAAAAAACAGCACCGGAAGTCGTGGATATTCCCCGGCTTCCTTTTTGTATTCAGGCAAGGCGGGGCGGGTCACAGGCAGACAGCCCGCAGAGGAGGATAATATGGAAGAACTAAAAACAATACAATGGTTTCCGGGACACATGACAAAAACCAAGAGGAGGATCGAGGCTCAGCTAAAGCTCATTGACGCAGTAGCAGTGCTGCTGGACGCAAGGGTGCCCTATTCAAGCTGCAATCCTGACCTCAGAAGCATTATCAATAACAAACCGAGACTCGTTATACTCAATAAGTGCGATATGGCTGATCCTGAGGAAACAAAAAGGTGGCTGTCGCTTTTCCGTGAAAAGGGTGTGTCAGCAATAGCCTTGGACTGCCGCTCGGGAAAGGGCATGAACGGCTTTGTGCCGGCAGTCAGATCGGTGCTCTCTGAGAAGCTCAGAAGCTGGGAGGCCAAGGGTATGTCCGGAAGAACCATAAAGGTAATGGTGGTGGGCATACCTAACGTGGGCAAATCCTCATTTATTAACCGTCTGGCAGGGCAGAACCGTGCCAAGGTGGAGGACAGACCCGGCGTGACAAGGGGAAATCAGTGGTTTACTGTCAGCAAGGGCTTTGATCTCCTTGACACTCCCGGAGTGCTCTGGCCTAAGTTTGACGACAAGGCGGTGGGCGAGAAGCTTGCCTATATCGGGTCCGTCAAGGATGAGATACTTGACACGGAGCACCTTGCAGGAAGACTGTCAGAATATCTCAGGGACAGGTTCCCGGAGGCTCTCTGTTCTCGCTACAAGCTGACCCGTGAGGAAATATGTGACGCCCAGGGCTATGAGATAGTGTCCCTGATAGGAAAAAAGAGAGGCATGCTGGTTTCCGGCGGCGAGATAAACACGGAACGGGCAGCGGCAACGATCCTTGACGAATTCAGGAATGCAACCCTCGGCAGGATGACCCTTGACAGGGCGGCAGACTGCACTGATATAAGAATATAATTGACAGGGTGTGGTTCATGGTGGACGACAAGCTGAAATATGAGAATTATTACTACGATAAGGGCTATGAGCGCATCTGCGGAGTAGACGAAGCAGGAAGGGGCCCGCTTGCCGGACCGGTGTGCGCTGCGGCGGTGATCTTGCCGAGAGGTCTTGTGATCGAGCAGGTCAATGACTCAAAAAAGCTCTCAGAGAAAAAGCGTGAAATGCTCTTTGATATAATCAAAGAAAAGGCGGAAGCATACAATATTGCATGGGCGACGGTTGAAGAAATCGAGAGCATGAACATACTCAATGCTACCATGCTTGCCATGCGCAGGGCTGTGGAAGGTCTTGCGGTCAGTGCCGACTTTGCTCTGATAGACGGCAACAGGCGGCCGGTGCTGGATATTCCCTGTGTGGATATAGTCAAGGGCGACTCTCTTTCCGAGTCCATTGCCGCCGCCTCCATCCTTGCAAAGGTCAGCAGGGACAGGCTCATGCTGGAGCTTGCAAAGAAATATCCTGACTACGGCTTTGAAAAACACAAGGGCTATGGCTCGGAGCTTCACAGAAATATGATAAGGGAGCACGGTCCCTGCGAGATACACAGGCTTTCCTTCCTTTCGGGCATACTGAATCCCGGACAGAAGAAACCAAGGACAGCCAAGCAGCGTCAGGGCGACAGGGGAGAAGCTGCCGCTGTTGATTACCTTGCCAAAAAGGGCTATGAGCTTGTGACAAAGAACTATCGGGCAGATCACGGTGAGATTGACATAATAATGAAGGACGGCGGGTTCATAGTGTTTGTGGAGGTCAAGACCCGTGATATCAGTTCCCTTTCCCGTCCCTCGGAGAGCGTTACCATGGGAAAGAGGAAGAAGCTCATCGAGACGGCTATGCATTATCTGAACGATAATTCCTGGGAACTGCAGCCCCGCTTTGACGTGGTGGAGGTGGTTTATGATCCCAAGACAGCCCGTCCCTTCATTGAACATATTGAAAATGCCTTCGGAGAATGAGGGTGTGAAAGGAGAGACGGATATGAGACTATTTGACCTGCACTGTGACACCCTTTATCGTGCCTTTACGGAAAACGGCAGCTTCAACGACAGCAGGTTTCATATTTCATACGACAGAGCCGGAGATATAGCTCCCTATATTCAGTGCATGGCGGTGTGGATACCTGACGAATACAGGGGAGAAGCAGCATGGGAGCTGTTTTCGGGCTGCGTTGACAAGCTGAAGCAGGAGCTGGAAGAGGGCATTGTCATACAGTGCCGCAGCAGTGACGACATCAGAAGGCTCGAAGCTTCCGGGGGCAGAGGGATAGTGCTGACCGCAGAGGGCGGAGCCGTGCTTGGAGGGAAGCTTGAGAGAGTCAGGGAGCTGAGTGATGCAGGAGTGAGGATGCTGACCCTGACCTGGAACGGAGCTAACGAGCTGGGTGACGGAGTGGGCGTGGAGAACGCCGGAGGACTTACGGAGTTTGGCAGAGCCGTCATTCCTGAGCTGGAAAAAAACCATATCATCATTGACGTGTCCCATGCAAGTCAGAGGCTTTTTTATGATGTGGCAGAGCTGTCAGAGCGGCCCTTTGTGGCGTCACACTCAGACGCTATGAGCATTACCCCCCACAGAAGAAACCTTACGGATGAGCAGTTTTGTATTATCCGTCAGAAGGGCGGCATAGTGGGATTGAATTTTTGCCGAGATTTTCTTAATAAACAGGCGACAAATGCAAAAATGTGTGATATAATAAGGAACGCAGAGCATTTTCTGGCCCTCGGAGGAGAAAAGACCGTCGCTATTGGCGGTGATCTTGACGGTGCGGACATACCTGTGGATATGAGAGGTATTGAATCACTGCCGGAGCTTTATGAGATGTTCTTGCACCACAACTATAATGAAGAGCTTGTGAGGGATATATTTTTCAACAATGCTCTGTCATTTTTTTCAAGATACGAGAGCGGAAACTCTCCTGTTTAAGGACAATCATTACGAAAGAGGGAAGTAAAATGAATTACAACAGCACTCGAAACAAAAATACGGTGGTAACTGCTTCTCAGGCTATCGCTCAGGGCATTTCCGAAGAGGGCGGCCTTTTTGTGCCCCAGTCCCTTCCGAAGTATAGCATTGAGGACATAAAGTCTCTTGCCGCAGCCGACTACAGAGGAAGAGCCAAGAAGATCTTTGGGGATTTCCTGGGTGACTTTACGGAGCAGGAGATCTCAGAGAGCGTAGACGCTGCTTATACCGTGGAAAAGTTTGGCTCAGAAAACCCTGCCCCCATCTCATACATCGAGAGCGGCAGCACAAAAATGTCAATCCTTGAGCTGTGGCATGGTCCTACCTGCGCATTCAAGGACATGGCTCTCCAGATCCTTCCTCACCTGCTCACAAAGTCTCTGTCAAAGACCTACGCAGGCAAAGAGGCGGTCATCCTTGTGGCAACCAGCGGTGATACAGGAAAGGCGGCTCTTGAAGGCTTTAAGGATGTTGACGGCACCAGGATAATGGTGTTTTATCCCGTAAACGGCGTAAGCCCCATGCAGAAGCGCCAGATGGCTACTCAGAAGGGTTCAAATGTCAGCGTCGTGGCTATCGAGGGCAACTTTGACGACGCTCAGACAGGCGTAAAGAAAATATTTACCAACAGCGGCATAAAGGCAAAGCTTGCCGAAAACAACAAGCTTTTCTCCAGCGCAAACTCCATCAACTGGGGCAGACTTCTTCCTCAGGTGGTTTATTATTTCTCGGCCTACTGCGACATGGTCAACGAGGGCAAGATCTCTCTCGGCGACAAGATCAATGTGGTTGTTCCCACAGGCAACTTCGGCAATATCCTTGCTTCGTTCTATGCTATGAACATGGGTCTGCCGGTGAATAAGTTTATCTGTGCGTCAAACTCAAACAACGTACTTACAGACTTTATCAGAACAGGCACCTATGACAAGCAGAGAAAGTTCTATACGACCATCTCTCCCTCAATGGATATCCTTGTTTCCAGCAATCTGGAGAGACTGCTCTATCACCTGACCGACGGCAATGCCGAAAAGGTAGCTGACTGGATGGGCAAGCTCTCCTCAGAGGGTAAATATACGGTTGACGAGGATGTAAAGGCAAAGCTTGCTTCCCTGTTCTACGGCGGCTTCTGCGATGACGAGAATACCCAGAAGACCATCGCTGAACTCTATAAGGAAGAAAACTATCTCTGCGATACACACACAGCCGTTGCGGTAAATGTTTATCAGCAGTATGTGGAGGAGACAAAGGATCTCACTCCGGCGGTCATCGCTTCCACCGCAAGCCCCTACAAGTTTGCAAAGAGCGTACTGGAGGCTGTCAGCGATGATGAGCTTCCCGGGGACGAGTTTTCAATGGTTGAGGAGCTTTCCGCAAAAACAAAGACTCCTGTTCCGGCTCCTCTTGCATCTCTCAGAGACGCTCAGGTGCGCTTTACCCTTGAGTGCAGGGTGGATGAAATGCCTGACGTGGTGCTTGAGAGCCTTTCAATAAAATAAGGAGGTTCGGATGGCAGTTTACGCAATTGCAGACCTTCACCTGTCGTTTGGTACGGACAAGCCCATGGACGTGTTTGGCGGCTGGCAGAACTACACCGAGCGCATCCGTCAGAACTGGCAGAGGCTCGTTACAGAGGATGATACCGTGGTGATAGCCGGCGACATCTCATGGGCAATGAAGCTGCAGGATACCGAGTCGGATTTCCGCTTTATAAATGAGCTGAACGGCCGCAAGATAATAATGAAGGGCAACCACGACTATTGGTGGACAACCAAGTCCAAGATGGATAAATTCCTGGAGGAAAAGGGCTTTTCTACCATGTCCATACTGCACAATAATTATTATGTGTGTGACGGGACGGCGCTGTGCGGGTCAAGGGGATGGTTTTATGACGCAGAAACAGATGCGGATATGCTCATTCTCAGACGTGAGGTGGGCAGACTGCGCATGAGTATAGAGCCTGCGGTAAAGGACGGCTATGACCCGGTGGTGTTCCTGCATTATCCACCTATATACAATAACGTGGAATGTGACGAGATACTTGAGGTGCTCAGAGAGTATAATATAAAGAAATGCTTCTATGGACATATCCACGGCGGCAACGCTTCAAGACGTGCCTTTATAGGTGAAAAATATGGGATAAGCTTCAGGCTGATAGCCTGTGATCATATAGGGTTTATGCCCCTTGCAATAAACTGAAACAAAAAATCGGACTTTTCATGCTGTTTCAATAAAAAAACGGTGAAATTTGCTAAGAAAAAAGGTCATTAAAACTTGATAATCGGATAAGTATGTGTTATAATAGCTATTGATTTTCAGTTTTAATATGGAGGAAGAAGAAAATGAAACTCATATCATCAAACAAGGTAGAAACCAACCGCTACGAGCTTGTTATCGAGGTCGATGGCGACACTTTTATGAAGGCGGTCAACGCTGTCTATAAAAAGCAGGTCAAGAATATCAACATCCGAGGCTTCAGAAAGGGCAAGGCTCCCCGCTCTATCATTGAGAGAGAGTACGGCACAGGCGTCTTCTATGAGGATGCTCTCAAGGAGATCTATCCCTCAGCTATCGCAGAGGCTGCTGAGGAGGCAGGCCTCACCGTCGTAAAGGATAAGATCGATCTGGATATCCCTGCAGCCGGTCCCGAGGGCGTTACTATCAAGGCAGTTATCACTGTAGAGCCTGAGGTCGCTATCGAAAACTATAAGGGCGTTACCTACAAGCCCATGTCTCTTGAGATCACAGACGAGGATATCGATAATGAGATCAAGAAGGTGCTTGACAGAAACAGCCGTATCGTTACTGTTGAGGACAGAGAGGCTGCTTCAGGAGATATCGCAGTCATTAACTTCAAGGGCCTCAAGGACGGTGTTCCCTTTGAGGGCGGCACAGCAGAAAACTACAGCCTGACACTCGGCAGCGGCGCATTCATTCCCGGCTTTGAGGATCAGGTGATCGGTCACAAGGCAGGCGACGAGTTTACTATAGACGTTACCTTCCCTGAGGAGTATCAGGAGGAGAGCCTCAAGGGTCAGCCGGTACAGTTTGAGATCAAGATCAACGAGCTGAAGGTTAAGGAGCTGCCTGAGCTTGACGATGACTTTGTCAAGGATGTAAGTGAGTTTGACACTGTTGACGCATATAAGGCTGACGTAAAAGAGAAGCTTGCCGAAACAAGAAAGGGCGCTGCTGATGACGACAAGGAGCGTCAGGTAGCCGAAAAGCTCCGTGAGCTGCTCCAGGCTGAGATCCCGGAGGCAATGTATGAGAACCAGGTGGATTATCTTGTGGATGAGTTTGAGATGAGACTCAAGTCACAGGGCATTGACCTGCAGACCTATATGCAGTATACAGGACTTACTGACGAGAAGCTCCATGACACATACTATGACAGAGCTGTTTCTCAGGTGCAGGTAAGACTTGCTCTCAAGAAGATCGCAGAGCTTGAGTCTCTCAGACCCTCAGAGGAGGATGTAGAGGCTAAGTTTAACGAGATGGCAGAGACCTACAAGGTTGACGTTTCGAGAGTAAAGGCTGCATTCTCAGCAAAGGACATTGCAGACGACATCGCAGTAGAAAAAGCCCTTACATTTGTCAAGGACAACGCAGTGGCTGAAGAATAAGAATAACTGAATTGACTGACGATCCCGAAGACCTTTCGGGGTCGTCTTGCATAAATAACCAACCCTGTGGCAATAATTTCCACAGAGGAAACGGAGGTAATTATATGGCAACGATCCCTTATGTCATTGAACAAACCAACAGAGGAGAGCGCTCTTATGATATCTATTCAAGACTGCTCAACGACAGAATAATCATGCTGACCGAGGAAGTAAATAACGTAACCGCAAGCCTTGTGGTGGCACAGCTCCTTTATCTTGAGGGTCAGGACGCAACCAAGGATATCAGCCTCTACATCAACAGCCCCGGCGGCTCAGTGACCGACGGTATGGCTATCTATGATACAATGCAGTACATCAAGTGTGACGTTTCTACTATCTGCATGGGCATGGCTGCAAGCATGGGCGCTTTTCTGCTCTCAGCAGGCACAAAGGGCAAGAGGTTTGCACTGCCCAACAGCGATATTATGATCCACCAGCCCTTGGGCGGCGCTCAGGGTCAGGCAACTGATATTATGATCCACGCCGATCATATCATCCAGACCAAGAAAAAGCTCAATACCATCCTTGCCGCAAATACCGGCAAGTCGATAGAGACTATCGAAAGAGACACAGAGCGTGATAACTTTATGACAGCTCAGCAGGCACTGGAATACGGTCTTATAGACAAGGTCATCACACATCGATAAGGAGTTGCTCAAATGGCAAACAAGGACGAATCCAAAAAGAATATATACTGCTCATTCTGCGGAAGATCCCAGGATGTGGTGGGTAAAATGATATCCGGCCCCAGTGCATACATCTGTGATGAGTGTGTCAAGCTTTGCACGTCTATCCTCAGGAATGACCCGGACTTTCAGATAACGGAGGAGCTGCCGGCAGCAGATCTTGACGATCTGCCAAAGCCCATGGAGATCAAAGAAAAGCTTGACGAATATGTTATTGGTCAGGATGATGCCAAGATAGCCCTGGCTGTCTCGGTGTATAATCATTATAAGAGAATTAACAGCATTGAGGACAGCGATGTTGCTCTCAACAAGAGCAATGTGCTGCTTCTGGGCCCGTCCGGTGTTGGTAAGACCTTGCTTGCCCAGACTCTTGCCCGCATACTTGACGTTCCCTTTGCGATAGCTGACGCTACTACTCTCACTGAGGCGGGCTATGTGGGTGAGGACGTTGAAAATATTCTGCTGCGACTCATCCAGGCTGCGGATTTTGACATTCCGAGAGCCGAGAGGGGCATAATCTATGTGGACGAGATAGATAAGATCGCCCGCAAGTCAGAAAATCCCTCCATCACAAGGGATGTCAGCGGCGAGGGCGTTCAGCAGGCACTCCTCAAGATCCTTGAGGGCACAGTCTCCAATGTACCTCCCCAGGGCGGCAGAAAGCACCCTCAGCAGGAGTTTATCCAGATAGACACCACCAATATCCTGTTTATCTGCGGCGGAGCCTTTGACGGTCTGGAAAAAACAGTCGAGAAGCGCATGGGCTCATCGGCTCTGGGCTTCAATGCAGAGATAAAGACCAAAAAGGAGCTTGACACCACCAGCTGGATGTCAGAAGTCATACCCCAGGATCTTGTGAAGTTCGGACTGATTCCGGAGCTTGTGGGCAGACTACCCGTTATCACGGCACTAAACGGACTGGACGAGGATGCCCTTGTCCGGATCCTCAGGGAGCCGAAGGATTCTCTCGTCAAGCAGTATACAAAGCTGTTTGACATGGACGGTGTGGAGCTTGTGTTTGAGGATGACGCACTGCGAGAGGTGGCAAAGAAGGCAATTGACAGGCACACCGGCGCAAGGGGTCTGCGTTCCATCATGGAGGAAACCCTCAAAAAGCTGATGTATGAGATACCCTCTGACGAAACGGTAATAAAGATCACCATAACTGCCGACACAGTCAGGGACGGGGCGGATCCCGTGCTTGAGAGGTCAAAGACCACGAGAGTGAAGAAATATACAGGCAACCGCCGTGCCCAGAACAAAAAGAAGTCCAGAAAGAATTACGCATAAATTTCTGAAAAATCAGAAGCAGGCCGGTGAATCATTTTGGTTCACTGACCTGCTTTTTTTGCGTCCTTTTATAATTTACAATGAATATTCCCGAACAAACCAGAGTGAGAGCAGTCATGTTAGTCAGTGTGAAAATATTCTCTCCCAAAAAGAGGCCTGACCACATTGCGCCAAAAACAGGTATCAGCAGGTTATACACGGCGAGTTTGCTCACGTCGTTGTGGAAAAGAAGCATCGTCCACAGCATGAAGGCAATCCCTGCCATAGCTGCTAAATAAAGCAGCAGCCAGAAACACCCATGATCGTAAAAAATCAGCCTGCCGCCTGATAACAGTCCCGTAAGTATTAGTCCGCTGCCGCCGAAAATCAGCTGCCAGGCAGAGAGCTGGACAGGGCTGCGGCCGGGGGATATTTTTTTGCTCAGCACGTTGCCCACTGCTCCGGAAAGATTTGACAGTATAACGAGTCCGTCTCCCAACAGCAGGAAGCCGCCCAGTCCGTCACCCCCCAGGTTCATAATGACAATGCCCGCAAGACCAATGAAGCAGCCCGCAAGCTTTTTTAGCGTCAGCCTGTCGCTTTTGAATACAATAGCGGAGATTATCACCGAGCCAAAGGCGGAAACTGCGGTGAGTATTGCCGATTTGGTGCCGCTGACCCTTACCAGTCCGATATACAGCAGCAGATATTGCAGATAGGTCTGAAAAAAACCCAGCACCCCAGTGGGAAGAATGTCCCGTCTGTGGAGCTTCATGGCACTGCGGTCCTGAAAAAGCCCTATGGTAAGCACGATGATTCCGGCAATAAAGAACCGTGCCCCGGCAAAGATCAGCTTTGAAGGGATATCCTCGCTGCCGATCCTGAATATCTCATAGCCTATCTTGATGCAGGGAAAGGCTGTGCCCCAGAGCATGGTGCAAAACACTGCAACGGCGGCTACAAAGGCAGTGGATGACATTATGCTGCCCTTTGATCTCTTAATCCTCATGGTCGAACCTTTCAAGGAAGCTGTGCTCCTCTCTCTCGTTGTAATAACCTATCACGGTGCTGAGATTTACACGCTCAACACTGCGGAAAATGTTTATGTCCACCTGGGGGTTCACTTTTTTCAGGTCACGGATAAGCCGCTTTATCTCCTGACGCTTAGAGTCTCCCACGCCGTCGCCCATTGCGTTCTGCTCCGTAAAGCGGCAGGCACACTGGAGAAACTCTAAGTTGTTATAATTTCTCCAGGAGATGATATCCTTTTCACGGATGTAATACATGGGTCTTATCAGCTCCATGCCCTCATAGTTGGTGCTTTTGATCCTTGGCATCATGGTCTGCACCTGTGCGCCATACAGCATCCCCATGAGGATGGTTTCGATCACGTCGTCAAAGTGGTGCCCAAGTGCGATCTTATTGCATCCCAGCTCCTGCGCCTGCTTGTAGAGATGTCCTCGTCTCATCCTTGCACAAAGATAGCAGGGATTTTTTTCAATATGTTCAACAGAGCTGAAAATGTCCGTGTCAAATATCCTGATAGGTATGTCAAGGATGCTTGCGTTATGTATTATCATTTCCCTGTTGGCAGGGCTGTATCCCGGGTCCATGACGATGAATTCCATGTCAAAGGGGTAATCCCCGTGTCTTGATAATTCCTGCATGAGCTTTGCAAGGAGCATGGAATCCTTGCCGCCTGATATGCACACGGCAATCTTATCCTTGGGGCTGATCAGTCTGTAATCCTTGACGGCTCCCACAAACCTATGGAACAGTGTCTTTTTATACTTTGTGATAATGCTGTGCTCAGCTGCATTGAATTTTTCCATTCCCCTTCACCTCTGACCGTCATTTTTTGACAAGCGTATTATATCATCAATGAAAGCGGGTGTCAATCGGTGACGCTTTTAGCAGATAAAGCCAAGGTTTCGCCTGGTGGAATAAAAGCCCGCTGTCAAAAATATTATTTCATAGCAGGCAATGCATCTTGGGAAAACGCCAACGATACGGATACGGAAAGGACTGATTGAAATGCAGGATACCATCGACAGCTTTTATGGGGCAACGGAAATACTTTGCGATGAGCTGCAGGGAATAGTCAGGTCTGTTCCCGAAAGGAAACAGGGGACGGTGCAGGAGATAAGGCTTCGCATCAACAAGCCCCTGACTCTCACCGACGGCAGCTCTACGCTTTTTATCGACAGCTCCGGCAGGGTGCTTTATTCACTCAGCGACAAGGCTCTTATCGTTACCCGCAGGCAGATATATGATACCTTCAGACGGCTGTGCGGCTATTCTGTCTACAGCTGTGAAAACGGCATAAAGGAGGGCTATATAACCGTAAGGGGAGGTCATAGGGTAGGACTTTGCGGCACGGCGGTCTGCTCCGGCGGAGTCATCACAGCCGTAAATGACATTTCTTCTCTTAATATCAGGATATCCAGACAGCTGCGTGACGTATCACGGGAGCTGATATCAAGGCTTTACCCATTCTGCGGAGGCATACTTATTGTCGGTGCTCCTTCCAGCGGCAAGACCACACTGCTGAGGGATCTTGCCCGATGTATGTCCCTTGGTATCGGGTGCAGGATAATGAGGACGGTGGTGATAGATGAAAGAAGTGAGATGTCGGGCACGTTCCGGGGTGAAGCGTCAAATGATCTGGGTTTATGCGACATCCTTGACGCTTACCCCAAGGGAGAGGGGATAGTGCAGGCTGTCAGGGCGCTGTCCCCACAGGTGATTATCTGCGACGAGATAGGCGACAGCCTGGATCTCAGGAAGCTTTCGAGAGGCTTCAATGCAGGGGCGATGATCGTTGCGACTGTTCATGCAGGGTCCTATGAGGAGCTTTGCCGGAGAAGCTTTGCACGGGAGCTGAGAGAGTGCGGGGCCTTCAGGTATGCGGTTGTTCTGGACTCATCAGATCATCCCGGAAGGATAAAACGGATCGTTGATATGGAGAAAGAAAAGGAGTGCTTATGAATACGGAGCTATTGAAGTATGCAGGAGGACTGATGCTTGTCATTTGCGGGGCACTTTCGGGGCAGGTCATGTGCAAAAGGCTAAGGCAAAGGGCTATAATGCTTGAGGATTATCTCCGTTTCCTTACCCAGACACAGGCGCTGATAGGTTATACCGCCGAAAGCGCAGAGTCGATTCTTGAAAATGTGAGAGGGCTGAAGCTCCTGACACCCATGCTTGACAATGCCCGGTCACTGATGAAAGGCGGCCTGTCCTTTAGGGATGCCTGGTGCCGATCCGTCAGGGATTATATTTCGGAAAAGGAGGAAAGGGAGCTGATATGTGCTTTTGGCGAGACCTTTGGCACCGGAAATATCAGCGGGGAGCTGTCAAAGCTTGAGCTTCACAAGGAGAGCGCTGTCAGAATGCAGAGAGAGCTTCTTGAGGATATTAAGATAAAAAAGCGGCTATACAGGACCATGGGAACCTTTTGCGGAGTCCTTGCGGCAGTAGTGCTGATCTGACATAGCAATAATCCCGGCTTATGACGGGTGCAGGGACTGCGTTCCTGCCGAGGGCTCCGAGTGGCGAGAAGCCCCTTGGCAGGGTTTGGGACAGCGTGATGAAAGTAAGAACCGCCGTTTCCGGTCATCGTTAAGTGGTGAGAAGTATGAATATTGATTTTATTTTCAAGATCGCAGCTATCGGAATAATAGTTGCCGTACTGAGTCTGGTGCTTTCACGTTCGGGGCGTGAGGAGCAGGCTATGATGACTACCTTAGCAGGTCTTATCGTGGTACTGTTGATGCTGGTTCAGCAGATTTCAGAGCTTTTCACCACGATAGAAACGCTCTTCGGCTTTTGAGCGAGCTTCTGATGACTGCGGGGCTGGCGGCAGCGGCAGTGTTCGGTGCTGTCGCACTCAAAAGATATTCCCCCGAAATATCCGCTGTGCTGTCGGTTTCGGCAGGAGCTGTCATTCTTGTGGGCATTCTGTTGCGGGCTGTCCCTGTCGTAAGAGAGATATCCCAGCTGTCAGAGAGAGCAGGTCTTGGCACAGTCTATGGTACGGTACTGCTTAAAACTATAGGTATCTGCTTTATCTGCCGTTTTACAGCCGAGACCTGCAGGGATTCCGGACAAGGCGCCCTTGCGTCAAAGGTAGAGCTTGCAGGAAAGATAGCCGTCCTGCTCATAGCACTGCCGCTGTTTGAGGATATTCTGGGGATAGCGTCAGGATTGCTTAGTGTTGGTGCAGGCTAAAAGACCATACGGGAAGTGATAAGCATAAAAAGGATAGCAGTGATAGTAGGAATGATTATGCTGATAATACTGTTTCCGGTGAGGGCAAGGGCTGCTCAGAATGAGGACAGCACAGAAAAGCTGATAGCTGCCCAGTCGGACAGGGTAAATGCTCAGGCACTCTATTCCGGATTGCCTGAGGAGACAAAAAGCGCACTTTCTCAAATGGGTATCACTTCGGTTGATGTAGAAGATATGTCCGGGCTGAGTGCGGGAAGGGTGCTCTCGGGACTGCTTGATATGCTTGCAGGGGTCAGCGGAACGCCCCTGTGCGGAGTGGGTGTTTGCTTCGGGATAATACTGCTCTGCTCGGTGACTGAGGGCTTCAGGTTAAGCACTGAGGAAAGCAAGCTCGGACCTGTACAAAATACCGTGGCCACCCTGTGCATCAGTGCTGCGGTCATCGTGCCCCTCTGCTCCACCATCGGCAGAGCCTCCCAGGTGCTCAGCGGCGCCTCAGGCTTTATGATGCTTTATGTGCCCATCATGGCAGGGCTTCTCATGGGCTCCGGAAGAGAAACCACTGCCGCCGGTTATTATGCCTCCATGCTGATGGCGGGCAATGCCGTGTCGCTGGTGTCCTCAAGGCTGATGGTTCCTCTGATGAATGTATTTTTATCCTTGTCGGTCACGGCATCCCTGTCCCCCAGAATGAAGCTCGGCTCTCTGTGCGAATCGGTATTCAAGATCGCAAAATGGGGGCTGACCTTTGTGATGTCGGTGTTTTTGGCGGTGATGTCCCTTAACACCCTGGTGACCTCGTCAATGGACAATGTGACCGGACGGGCACTGAAATTTACAGTCAGCTCCTTTGCACCCATCGTAGGCGGCGCCCTGAGTGAGGCCCTCGGCACATTCAGCGGGAGTCTTGAGCTGCTGAGGTCCGGTGCGGGAGTGTTTGTGATAATTGCGTCCTCGGTGATAGTCCTGCCGGTACTGCTTGAATGTATCATCTGGCAGCTGGCTTTGTTTATGCTGTCGTCAGTGTCGGATATTGCGGGACTTGAGATGATAAGCTCGGCGTTCAGGTCGGTGTCAAAGGTCGCTTCAATGCTGACGGCGCTGCTGCTGTCGGTGCTTACGGTCTTTATCATCACTACTGCGGTGATACTGTTGGCAGGAAAGGGGTAAAAATATGGACGGAATAAGTATGTGGGCATTGGGAGTATCCTGCTGTGCGGTGATGACCTGCATAGCGGAGATTCTGACAGCCGATTCGGGATTTGACAAGATAGTGAGATTTGTGCTGGGAGGGGTATTGCTGAGTGTGGTAATTCTTCCCCTTGGCGACGTGCTGAGCGAGGTCAGGCTGGAGTTGCCTGTGATGGACGGTCCGGCAGAAGCCCGGATGAAAAACGATATAGAGGAAGCGGAGAAGGATTATCTGAGGTCGCAGCTGGAGGAGCTGGTTGTGGTCACTTTGAATGAAAACGGAATAAAACCGGGAGAGGTCAGAGTAAACATGGATATTGACGACGACAAGCGCATAAATATAATAACAGCAGAGGTCAGGCTGGATCGTGATGACGCAGCAAAATCCGGAGACATCAGTAATCTGCTGAGGGAAAGGTTGGGAATTGAATGCAGGACGGTGATAGGCTGAGGGTGATGGCAAAATGGCAGAAAAAACTGAAGCAGTGACTGAAAAGGACACAGAGAAGGGTCAGAGATTCTTTTGGAAAAAGGATAACCTGGTTAAGCTGGTTGTGCTGATAGGAATATTGGGAATAGGCCTTATTTTCTTTTCGTCCCTGGGCAGGAAGCAGACTGCACCGGAGGAGAGCAGCTCCTTGCAGAGTGAGATGCAGCTTTCAGAGCTTGAGGAGTATAGGGAGAGGCTGACTCAGGAGCTTGGAAACATGGTGTCAAGCATTGAGGGGGCAGGCAGGACGAGATTGATGGTCACCCTTGACGGCACGGTCAGGAGTATATACGCTTCCGACAGTGATATTTCTGCCCGACAGAGCACAAAAAGCACAGACTCCGATGAACAAAACAACGAAAAAAATACCTGCGTTTTATTGAGAAGAAAGGACGGTTCGGAGGAGGCGCTGACGGTGGGACAGCAGCTCCCGAAGATAAGAGGGGTGCTGGTGGTGTGTGACGGAGGAGACAGTCAGGAGGTGTCTGAAGAGATAAGAAGTGCTGTGGCGGCAGTGCTGAATATCTCCGGATCAAGGATATGCGTATCCAAAATGGCATGACCGATACGCAGTCTGAAGCTATTATGAGGAGGATAACAGATGACATTCGGGAAAAGACAACTGGTGGTGGGTGCGCTTGTTGTAGCATTGGGTGCGGCGGTTTACTTAAACTGGCAGTTTTCCGGCACAAAGCCGGAGGAGGTAACCGAGACAGCTCAGACCAGCAGTACAAAGCAGCTTGGTCAGACGGTCTATGTCAACACTGAGGTGTCGGGAGAGACCAGGCAGGAGAGCAGTAAATCCGACGCCACTGCAAATAAAACAAAAAAGGATGAAGCGTCCGATGCAAAGGAAGTCGCAGCCCTGAATACTGACACAAACGACTATTTTTCATCGGAGCGAAAAAAACGCACTCAGGCTCACGAGGAAGCCCTCAAATCACTGCAGGACATAGTTCAGTCGGGTGAAAGCTCGGATGCAGCCCGTAAGGAAGCGGTCAAGGCACTGGAAAAGCTGTCCTCGGCAATAAAATCCGAAACCGGCATAGAAGCAGAGGTGCGCACCAAGGGCTTTAAGGACTGCATAGCTCTGATAAACAACGATTCCTGCACTGTGATCGTTCCATCTCAGGGGCTGAACGACGCTTCCGCCATTACCATCAAGGACATAGTCAACCGTCAGTCAGGCGTTGCCTTTGATAAGATAACCGTCACTCCCTACACCGGGTGAGCAGGTCAAGGGCTGACGATGACATCTTACAAAAAAACGAAGCCGCACACGACCGTGATAGTCAGTGTACGGCTTTTGTGTTGTCGGGAACAGGTCTTGCCTCAGAGATTTATGCCAAACAGCTCCGATGCGTTTTTATACATCAGTCTGTCATAGTCGTCAGGGGAGAGGATCTCCTTCAACTCGTTGAAATACTGCTGATAGAGGGATCTGTCTCCGGTGCGGTTGCACAGATAGGTGTCCGGTCCGTCTATGGGATTGTCAGAGCCGAACATGATCTTTTCTATGCCTGCTTTTTCTATCAGCCTGAGGGTGCTGGAAACAGGCACCCAGGTGGTGTCTCCGTAGAGGTTGGGCAGCTTTTGAATCAGCTCTATCGCCTCACTGTTGTCGGTGCCGAGGCCCATGTGCACCATGACGAATTTTGTTTTAGGGAATTTTTTTGCCGCATTGTATACCCTGACGCAGGATGCAGCATCGCAGCCCCCGGTGTGTATCACCACCGGAAATCCGTAGTGCTGTGCAAGCTCGATAAAAGGCTCGGTCTCCTTGCCGTCAAAGGGCATATTGGAATGATATGGGTGAAACTTTATAGCCCTGATGTATTTGCGGTTGTCATTGATAGCCTTATAGAGGTCATAGTCTGCCTTCTCGTTGAAGGGTCTGACCCAGACTGCCGCAGATATCTTATTCGGATATTCCTTTGCAAAATCTACCACGTCATTCAGACATTCAAGCTGAGAATGCTGATATTTAGGGGGCACCGGCCTGAGGTGATGGTCAAACTCTGCGGCGTTAAGGCTGGATACGATGCTGTGATCGATCCCGAAGCGGTCCATGGAGCTGATCACATCCTCCTTTTTCAGCACGAAATTGAGCATATCGCCAATGTGGACATGGGTATCTATTATCATCTCTTTCACTCCTGTCATTTATCTTCAATCAGTCGCTTCAGCTCGTCCATAAAGGTGTGTATATCCTGAAACTGTCTGTATACGCAGGCAAAGCGGACGTAAGCCACCTCGTCAACCTCCTTCAGCTCCTCCATGGTATATTCTCCCACCCGCTCAGAGGGGACCTCACGGTCAAGGGTGTTCTGGATCCTTGCCTCCACCTTATCCACTATCATGTCTATCTGGTCAAGGGAGATCGGGCGCTTTTCACAGGCTCGCATGATGCCTTTTGTGAGCTTTTGCCGATTGTATGGCTCACGGGTCTTGTCACGCTTTACTATCATTATCGGGGTGGTTTCTATGACCTCATAGGTAGTGAATCTTTTTTGACAGTTGAAGCATTCACGTCTGCGGCGTATGCGCTCGCCCTCGTCTGTCGGTCTGGAATCCACGACCTTGCTTTCTTCGCATCCGCAATAGGGACATCTCATATATCAATTCCTCCTGCCCTTAGTAGAGTTGGCATTTATTCAGTGATGACCGGCGCCCATAGATATACGTTTTACAGCCGAATCCAGAAGCTGGGCTGATCTTACCATATCCTCGACGCTGCCAAAGCTTGTACGGTAAACCTCAATTATGATATCTCCGTTGTATCCGTTTGCTGCAAGACTCTCTATAAATCCCTCCAGATCGTAGCTCCCGAAGAAGGGCAGCATACATTGCCCCTGGGCCGTGCGGTCACTTATATGGACGTGCCTGAGCCTTGTGCCCATGGCCTTTATCATTTCAACGGGATCAATGCCGGCTCTCAGCGCCTGCTTCAGGTCAAGAACAAACGAAGCCTCTCCGGGTATGCTTTTTCTCATGTCTGAAATAAAAGAGGGATCACTGCTGCGGAAGATATTTACATTTTCCTGCAGCAGCTCCACGCCATAGCTGCGGGCATTGTGCTGCATGACACTGAACCTGCGGAAATATTCATCATTGGTAATGGTGGAGGAATAGCTTGTATTAAGCCCATGAAGCACGACCTTATCGGCGCCGACCCTGGCGGCTGCCCTGTAGAATTTTTCGTAGAAGCGGGCACCGTCACGGAAGCGTCTTTCATAGGCAGAGAAAAGCATGAAGGACTCAAAGGAGGAAATAAAAGGGTGCACCGATACGACCCTGGCGCCATGACTGTCAAGCAAACGCTTCAGCCTGTCAAGGTAATCGATCTCCATTTCGGAAAAGGTGTTAAAAAACACCTCCAGCCTTTTAAAGCCAAGCTCCGTCAGGATCCTAATGCTGTTTTCGGTCAGTTCGGGATAAAGACAGCCCGTTGAGATACCAATTTCCATAGCCCCACCGTAATTCTTATTATCAGATCGGGAAAAAACAAATCTCCGTACATCTATATAGTATCGCTTTTTTGCCCCAATGTCAAATAAAACAGAGCAAGCTATACAATATTTTTTAACAAGAATATTAATCAATATAAAAACTGTTCATAGTTAAAAAATTAACTATAAATATTTTATAAAAAATACTTGACAAATGGATAGTTTTGGTATATTATAATAGCAACAAGTGAGAAGAAAGTCAGCAGGGGTCGAGGAAGCGGAGATGCTCCTTGAGCCTGAAGTAAAAAATGATTATTCCTTTTCTTTCCTTTTTCCTTTTTTCTTTTTATTCCTTTAAGCAAGAGTGCGGGTTAACCCCCGCACTTTTGCTTTTGTTTTTGTATGCACCTTGCTTTCCGGTGAAATCAGCACTGCCTGTCAGGGGCAATATTCCTATTGAAAATTCCGAGTAAATGTGATATCATTGAGGGCGGTAATTAATATTAATATGGTGAGTTTTTTGTCAGTAGAAAAAGGAGGATAACATAATGAACAACGGCAATAATGACGACAGAGGCTTTGGCTACGGCGGCGATCCATCCGGATTTGGCAGCGGCTTTGCTTCCGGCGACCCTACGGGTTACGGCAGCGGCTTTGCCTCAGGTGATCCTTCTGGGGCTGACGGATTTGACAGCGGATACGGCAATGATACAAATTATGGAGACGGATCGTCTTATAACGGCGATACGGGCTATGGCGAAGGCTATTCCTCCGGCGGTTCCTTTGGCGGTGAAGATAATCAGGGCTATGGCAGTCAGGATGGTAATGGCTCCTTCGGCGGTGTCGGGGGCATGAACTACAATCAGAATGAACCTGATTATCAGCCCCAGCAGGATAATTATGACCCTAATGCACCGTTATACAATCCACAGAATGATTATGACCCCAATATCTCGCTTTATAATCCTTCGGGAGATAATTATTCATCCAACAGCTCGGGCAGTCAGGTCGATTTCGTTGACAGATCCCTGTCCTCATCAAAATATAATTTGAACATGACTATCTCCAAGGGCAAGTATACTTGGATCATAATTATTGCTCTTGTGCTGGGGTTCCTTGCCATAGGAGGCTTTATACTCTATAAGGCTCTCTTTGAGAAGAAGAGCATCAAGGATTATTGGGAGAGCAAGACGGGTCAGGGAGAGATAGAGGTCCTCAAAAAGGAGTTTCTTGCCGAAAACCCGGATGCTCTGGATTTCAACATAGTCACAGAGGGGGACGACACCCTCGTTTATGTGGTGACCTATGATAAGGTAAACTTTACGACCAAGGAAAAGCCTGCAATAGACGCTTACTTCCAGATGATCGATACCAGCATGAAGCAGGAGATCCAGAAGATCATGTCAAAGAGCAATATCAGGGAATTCAGCATAGTGTTCAGGTTCCTTGGAAAGACCGGTAATGTTATGGCGGAGTATACATACAAGCTTAACTGACAATTAAACAGTTTTTATGGCGGGACAGCGAAGGGTGTCCTGCTTTTTTTTATCAAGTCTTGAATATGGGCTTCGTTTATGCTAATATGTATAATGAATAAGAATGATTCGGAGGTATGGATCATGTCGGATATTTCCTCCTTTTCCCCACTGTGGGGCGAATGGTATATCAGGGAGCTGATCGGTAAGGGTACATTTGGTGCCGTTTACAGAGCTGAAAAAACAGAATACGGAAATACCTACACGTCGGCTGTCAAGCATATATCCATTCCCAATGACAGTGTAAATGCGGAATCCCTCATTTCAGAGGGCGTTGTGTCTGACGAACGCTCGGTCATCAGGTATTATGACGCTGTCAGGGACAAGATGATCAGTGAGATAAACTTTTGCTATGCTCTGAGGGGCAATACCAATATTGTCTCCTATGAGGATCACTGTATCATCCCGAAGCCCGACGGAGCCGGATATGATATTTTTATCCGTATGGAGCACCTGACTGCCCTCCCGAAATATATGCGTGAAAACAGCTTTACCGAAAAGGACGTGGTAAAGCTGGGCATCGACATCTGCTCGGCTCTTGAGGTGCTTGATAAGCATAATATTATCCATCGTGATATCAAGCCCGCTAATATTTTTGTAAACTCCGTGGGTGTTTACAAGCTTGGTGATTTTGGAGAATCAAAGGTCCTCTCAAATACGAATGTCGGCATGACCGTAAGAGGGACCTATACATATATGGCGCCTGAGATTTCCATGGGCAGGAACGCAAACATCACTGCCGATATTTATTCACTGGGAATAGTGATGTACAGACTGCTCAACGGCAACAAGGCTCCCTTTGTCCCTACAGACGTTCCTTCTGTTGACGCTCAGACGGTGGAAAATGCAAACATAAGACGATTCCGGGGCGACAAGCTGCCCTTGCCGATCTACTGCAAAAATCCCCAGCTGGCAGCCGTGATAATGAAGGCCTGTGAATATGCCCCTGCCGAAAGATGGCAAAAGCCCAGGGAAATGAGAAAGACCTTAGAGGCTCTCTTAGAAGGCAATGCACAGCCGTTATCGGCAGCTGTACAGCAGCAGCCTGCTGCTCAGACGGGCAGCTATGCTCCTACGGCGAATAGTGTGTCTCAGACCCATTCCCAGACCGGCGGGACCGCACCTACTGCATCGGCAAGCACCGTGACCGTTCCCGGACAGGCAGGGTCTCCCCAGCCGCCTAAGAAAAAGGGTAAGCTCAGAATAATTATTCCTGTGTTTATTGCCCTGGTGGTAGCAGCCTGTGTGGTTACCATACTTGTGCTGAGAAAGCCTCCCGAAAAGAAGGCCGAAGGGGAGGGGGACGCTTCCTCTCAGTTATCGAGTGAGGCTACAGATATCCAGGTCAGCCCCTCAGGTGAATCCTCTCAGGGCAGCAGGCCTGAGCCTGTATCCTCTTATGTCAGCACTGTGGAAAGCAGCGAGCCGGAAAGCAGCTTGGGGCATGAGAGCAGTATAGAACCCTCCCGTACAGAGGAAAGCAGCAAGGAATCCTCGGTCACTCCGGCAGAACCGGTGCTGACAGGTCTGACCGTTGTTTCTCCTCCCACAAAGACGGTATATAATATCAATGAAAAGCTGGATACTACGGGCATCAGGATAGAAGCCTCCTACAGCGACGGAACAAAAAAGGAGATACCTGCCGGAGATTGTACCTTTGGCAGCTTTGACTCCTCCACTCCCGGCGAAAAAAGACTTACAGTCAGCTACGGCAGCAAGGGTACGGTGGTTTCCCTGACCGTCGAGCAGCAGGATACATCTGTTATGAAGGGCAGCTGCGGAAATAATGTGAGCTTTACCCTTGATAAGGACAGCGGAGTGCTGAATATCAGCGGAAAGGGAGACATGGATGACTTCTCACTGAGCTATGTGATCCTGGACAACGGTTCTCCCGGAGTAAAGTGTTCGGCGCCCTGGTCAGCGGAGGCTTCCCGCATAAGCAAGGTCGTAGTGGAGGATGGTGTTACCAGGATAGGCTCCTACAGCTTCTACGATTGTACGAAGCTTAAGGATGTGAGGCTCTCAGGAAGTGTAAAGATACTTGGAGCGTCTTCCTTCCGTGGGTGCTCTTCCTTAGAGACCTTCAATATTCCCGCAGGACTTGAGGATATGGAGGATGAGGTGTTCATCAACTGCAAAAAGCTGTCAGCCTTCAGTGCCGATGTCAAAAACTCAAGCTTCTCTACCCAGGATGGCATACTCTACAGCAAATCAAAGATGGAGCTGATAAAGTGTCCCGAAGCCAAGAGCGGCACCGTTTCCGTTCCTTATGGGGTGTGGAGCATAGAAAACTGGGCGTTTGACGGCTGTACAGGACTCACATCTGTTGATCTGCCCACCTCGCTCAATACCATAGGCGGATACGCTTTTTCGGGCTGTACGGGAATATCCCGCATTGTCATAGGAAAAAATGTTACTGTTATGGGAAGATCAGCCTTCAGAAACTGGAAGTCAAGCCAGACAATAGACATACCCGAGTTCACCCAGAAGCCTGCACTGTGGGCAAGCGACTGGGACAGCGAGTGCAATGCAAGCATTATGTTCGGCGGATCCTACGGATGACGGTAACGCAGGGCAGAGAAAGGAAGAATACTATGAATGAAGTGATAAAAGCTATCAAGGAGAGAAGGAGTATCAGGAGCTTCACATCAAAGGAGGTTCCCAAGGAGCTGATCGATGAGATAGTGGAGGCTGGCACCTATGCGGCAAGCGGCAGGGGCTATCAGTCTGCGATAATAATTGCGGTGACTGACAAAAAGCTTCGTGATGCCATCTCGGAGGAAAACCGCAGGATCGGCGGATGGAACGAGGGCTTTGATCCCTTTTACGGAGCGCCTGTAATGCTGATAGTTTTGGCGGACAGGAGCCGCTCCACATATCTTTATGACGGCAGCCTTGTGATGGGAGAGCTTATGCTGGCTGCTCATTCCCTTGGACTGGGAAGCTGCTGGATACACCGTGCCAAAGAGGAATTTGAAGGAGAAAAGGGCAAGGCTTTGCTGAAAAGCCTTGGAATAGAGGGCGACTACGAGGGCATAGGTCACTGCGCATTGGGTTATTACGAGGGCGACCCGCCCGCTGCTGCTCCAAGGAAGGAAAACAGGGTATTCTGTGTCTGATGAATTGCATTGAAAGCGGCACAGAAAAAAGGTGAGTTTTTATGATGAAAAATTTACTGGCAAAGATAGACGAGCAAAAGAAGGGCTTTTCAAAGGGACAAAGACTCATAGCAGGCTTTATCTCCCAGCACTATGACAAGGCTGCGTTTATGACTGCTTCAAAGCTTGGCAGCACCGTGGGGGTCAGCGAATCTACAGTGGTGCGCTTTGCTACCGAGCTTGGATATGAGGGCTATCCTCAGATGCAGAAGGCAATGCAGGAGATGATAAGGGACAAGCTTACCTCCGTGCAGCGCATAGAGGTGACCCAGAGCAGACTCAGCGGCGGCAACGTGCTGGAGAGCGTTCTCAACAGGGATATAGACAAGATCCGCAAGACCCTTGAGGAGACCTCCAAGGAGGATTTTGAGAGAGCTGTGGACGCAATTGCACACGCAAAGACAATTTATATCTTTGCAGTAAGAAGCTCGGCAGCCCTTGCTTCGTTTTTGGGATACTATTATTCCCTCATTTTTGAGAATGTTAAGGTCATCAGCAACTACGGAGAGACGGAGATCTACGAAAAGCTCTTCCGCATCTCCTCGGATGACGTCATTATCGGGATCAGCTTTCCGAGATATTCCAATGCGGCGATACAGGCTATGACTTTTGCAAAGCGCAGGGGTACAAGGGTGATCGCTCTGACCGACAGTATGTCAAGCCCCCTTGCGACGGTTGCCGATCATATTCTCATCGCAAAGAGCGATATGGCGGCGGTGGTCGATTCTCTTGTGGCACCACTGAGCATGATCAACGCCCTGATCGTTGCCACTGTCCTCAAAATGGAGAGGGAGGTCAAGGATACCTTCGGGACCCTTGAAAACATCTGGCAGGAGTATGACGTTTATCAGAACAACAGAAAGGATGAGCCTGATTGACCAGCAGGACAACTGCGATTATAGGTGGAGGAGCGGCAGGAATGATGGCGTCTGTCTTTGCCGCAAGAAACGGAGACAGGGTGACGGTGTTTGAAAAGAACAGCAAGATCGGCAGGAAGCTTTGCATTACCGGCAAGGGACGCTGCAATCTCACCAATAACTGTGACGTCAGGAACGTCATTGCCAACACTCCTACCAACGGCAGGTTCCTTTACAGTGCCCTTAACCGCTTTTCGCCCCAGGATACCATGAGATTTTTTGAAGAAAACGGTCTTTCGCTCAAAACCGAGCGTGGAGGCCGTGTTTTTCCTGTGTCCGACAAGGCATACGATGTGGCGGATACACTGCTCAGGGTCGCCCGCAGGGAGGGCGTCAGGATAGTTTTTACTCCCGTAACGGATATCATTATCGAGGATGGCGCTGCCAAGGGCGTTGTCTGCGGCGGCAAGGAAATGCCCTTTGACAGGGTGATAATTGCCTGCGGAGGCTGCTCATATCCCCTGACAGGCTCTACGGGTGACGGCTATGCATTTGCCAAAAAGGCAGGACACACGATAGCTCCTCTCAGACCATCCCTTGTGCCTCTCGAAACCATAGAGCCTATCGACAGTGAGGCGGACAGGCTCCTGATAAAAAATGCAGCTATCACTGTTTTTGACGACAAAAACGGCGGCAAAAAGGTATATTCAGACTTCGGTGAGCTGCAGTTTATGCATTACGGGCTTTCGGGAGCTACCATCCTGAGCGCAAGCTCTCACATTAGGAATATGGAGAGGGGCAGATACAGGATATCCATAGACCTGAAGCCTGCTTTGTCCGAGGAAAAGCTGGATGCACGTTTGCTTCGTGAGATCAGTGCAAGGCATACGGAAACTTTCCCTCAGCTTGTGCGGGGTCTTCTTCCTGCAGGAATGGTGAGGATGTTTGTAAAAATGTCCGGGATTGCAGCGGACAGGCTTTGCAGTGAGCTGACAAGGGCTGAACGGAAAAGAACGGTGGGTGTGCTGAAGGATTTTGCACTCCATATCAAAGGATTTCGCCCTATTGAGGAGGCAATAGTAACCTCAGGGGGAGTTTCCGTAAAGGAGATAGACCCCAAAACCATGGAGTCAAAGCTTGTAAGGGGCTTGTTCTTTGCCGGAGAGGTGATAGACGTGGATGCCTACACCGGAGGCTTTAACCTGCAGTGTGCGTTTTCGACCGGTGTTATTGCAGGAGAGGGCGGGGCGCAGCGATAGCATGGCAGCAGCAGTGCCGTAAGAAAAAGGAGAGGATAACATGGGATTTCAGGATGATTGGGTAATGCGTCAGATAGATATAGTAGCAAGGTTTGTGTCCAGTCTGGTTTTTAAGAAGGATCTGGTAAAATATGAGCCGGGTGTGTCCGATATGCTGTCCCGCACTGACGAGGTGTATTATTCGATAATGCTTCTGCTCAAGGAGGGACGTATCTGCGAAGCGGAGGACGAGCTTTTTGAAAATATGGAGTTTTCCGACAGGTATGTGGAGCTGGCAACGGATTTTTATCAGCGGCTCAACGCCATAACCGATCAGGAGCTTGAGGCTGCGGACTTTTCAAGGGATGAGGTCTACGACGGATTTATTGATATCCTTACCCAGCTGGGCATTCCTGTGGAGCAGTTTACGGAATAAGGAAATATTTTTCGGGAGCCTGTGCTCTTTTTTCCGGTGGGTGCATATTATATACAGCGGGGACAAAGATGATTTCCGGAGATTATTCCTGTCTGAAAAAATTCGGGTAAAAAAATCGGAAAATAATTAAAAAAATGCTTGACAAATGACCCACGACGTGGTATTATAATGAAGTCGCTGAGAGACACGGAGGAAACAAAAGAAACGATCTGTGGATTCAGTTGATATGGGAGCATAGCTCAGCTGGGAGAGCATCTGCCTTACAAGCAGAGGGTCACAGGTTCGAGCCCTGTTGTTCCCACCATACGGTCCGGTAGTTCAGCTGGTTAGAACGCTAGCCTGTCACGCTAGAGGTCGACGGTTCGATCCCGTTCCGGATCGTTATTTGCCCTTGTAGCTCAGTCGGTAGAGCAGGGGACTGAAAATCCCCGTGTCGGTGGTTCGATTCCGCCCGAGGGCACCATATGCGGATGTAGCTCATCTGGTAGAGCGCAACCTTGCCAAGGTTGAGGTAGCGAGTTCGAGCCTCGTCATCCGCTCCAAAGAGCTTGATATTTTTTGAGCTCTTTTTTTATACGGCGTCATAGCCAAGTGGTAAGGCACGAGTCTGCAAAACTCCGATTCCCCGGTTCAAATCCGGGTGACGCCTCTCTTTTTCTTCTTGATGTGCTGATGGTGCATCAGGATCCCAAGCTGAGTGGACGGGTCTGGTTCCCGTTGCCTGCTTGGTTTTTTTGTTTGTGCAATTCCTCCGCCGGTAGGGAGGGGGTTGTTTTTGCTGGTTTTCACGCTCTTGGGTTTGAAAAGTATTTCGTCAGAAGTCGGCTTTGTATTCAAAGTTCGGCTTTTCTTTTTTGCAAAACTATGCTATAATTTTTCCAGGGAGGCGATAGATAATTGAAAAAGCAAAAACACAAACTCAAAAACCGTTATATCTTCTGCATCTCCGCCATAGCACTGCTGCTGGTCAGCTATTTTGTCTTTTTGTGCATTTTCGGCAGGAACTATACCATGTCGGTCTTTCTCAACGGGTCTACTGATCTGAGCAGTGTCAGGATCGAATGTTCTTCCGAGAATGTTGTAAAGGTAACGGACATCCGGTCACACAGTATGAGCATGGATTTATATGCACTGGAGATCGACCTGGAGAGCGTCGGCCACGGCAGGACGGACATCTCTGTTTTTTATGATGATATTTACGACCTGGAGCAGTATGATGAAAACGAACAGCCTCATACAGAACACATTGTAGATCATAATGTCGCAAACGAATCGTTTCATGTGTCATACATAGGAACAATCTGGTCTTTAACAAAGGATTCTTTTAACGGAATATGGACCATGAGGCTGTTGATGGATGCCATTTTGATTGTGCTGATCATCACCTTCTGCCTGACCTTCCGTGAAAGACAAAAAAAGGGTGAGTTCTCCTATTCCATGGTGACACTGGGCGGCCTGATATTGTTTATGACGGTCACGGTGATACTTTCACTGTATGATATCTTTTCGTCAATGGAATTTATGTCTTTAATGAACGCAAAAATGGTGCTGATATCGGTGGCCACCGTCAGCGACAGCTTTATCGCTATAACGCTGATTCCTCTAAGCCTGTTTTGTATCCTGCTGTGCATCAGTAATATTTGGCTTGTGCGGCATGAGGGCTTCCGAGTTCAGAATCTGTTAGGGTTTATGCTGGGTGTTTTCGTCATCGGCGGAATTGCGGCAATGTATTTTGTGAGCAGATTTTATAATAATTCCATAGCACAGGAGCTGCTGCTGCTTTCTATTAACGCTGCAATATCATTTACCTTCTGCTATATGGAATGTCTGCTGATCTCAACGATATTCTGTGCGCTGTTATCTACAAAATACAAAATACAACAGCCGATGGATTACATCATCATTTTAGGCTGCGCCATCAGAAAGGACGGTTCGCCTACGCCTATTCTTCGTGGACGCATTGACCGTGCCCTTGCATTTGAGAAGGAGCAGTTTGAAAAATGGAACAAACACGCAAAATTCGTGCCTTCCGGCGGACAGGGCGGTAATGAGGTTATCAGCGAAGCCGAGAGCATGAAGCGTTATCTGATGGAGCAGGGGATTCCTGAGGAGCATATCCTCAAAGAGGATAAGTCCGTCAATACCTATCAGAATATGGCCTTTTCAAAGAAGGTAATAGAATCCGATGTGGACGATCTCAGCAAGGCGGGCATTGCCTTCTCAACGACTAATTATCATGTTTTCCGGGGTTATACCCTTGCAAAAAGACTCGGCATGAAGGTCAAGGGGCTTTCGGCAAAGACAAAGCTATACTTTTTCCCGAATGCTTTTCTGCGTGAGTTTGTCGGACTTATCGTTGAACAGAAAAAGCGGCATTTCTTATTTATCGTAGCAGGCATTGTCTTTTTTGCATCCCTCTACCTGACGATCCTGTTCTGACAGACAGGTTTGGGGTTAATATGCATTATAATGGGAATCGGTTTTCAAACAGAAAAGCCGGTTCCTTTTTTTGTATTAGCAAAAGCCAAGGGGATTTTCAGTTGGAAGATAATTAGTAGCCCGGCTTTGCGCCTGAATTGATTTTACCGCTGAGATGTGCTAAAATGACTTTAGTATTTTGCTTGTCAAAAATGAATTGCATCAGTTGAGGAGGATTGACAATGAATAATAAAAGCTCACGTTTTTTTCCGGCAAGGACTGCGGGGCTTCTTATGGTGGCAGGATTGATAGCGTTATCGGGATGCACTGACCCTTCCCCGAAGCAGGACATCAGCGTTTCGCAGGATTCATCCTTTTCAAGTCAAAGCACCGGCTCCTACGCTTCGGAGGATGATAGCTCCGAACAAACCACATCTGAAGAGAGCAAAGCGTCAACACCCGAATCGTCCGATGAATCCTCAGTCACCGAGCCTTCCGAAGCTGTGTCTCCTCTGACTGATATTTCCGGACTGCTGCCTCAACGGGAAGGCATGACTCTGTCCGTATGCAGTGCGGAGGATGATAACCATGTCCTGCTTCTTTACACATCCGATGACAGACGCTCGTTTGCCGTTGACCGCCTGGACACAGACAGCGGCAAAACAGAAGCAGTGGCGGCAAACACCGCTCTTTATCGTCCCCGCTCCACAAGCACCCCTCACCGCTTTGATTTTGCGGACGCTGACACGGTAGTGGACAAAACCGACGGTGTAATCTATTTCCTTGAGAGGGGAGAGCATTATCAGCCTGATCTGGAAATGCCGTTTGAAGCACCCGAAATAATCGAACAGTGCTTTAAAATGCAAAACAGGCTGTTTTGTTTAAGCTCCGGAGGGGTTTATGAGATAAAAAAACAAGACGATCGCTATATAACTCAGATGATAAATCGAATAGAAACAGGCTGCCGTTATTTGTCGGCGGAACGGATAGATAACGGAAAATCCATCATTATTGCTCTCGCCCCTGAAAGGACCTCCGAACCTGAGGTGATCTATTCTTCAACAAACCCCATTGAATATAAATATACATATTTTACTTCTGAGGACGCTCACGGCAAGACCTGCTGCATCAACGAAAACTACTATGTCACGCTGTCAAAGGGTAACGAAGGCTCTGTCCTGGAGCTGCACAACAGCGATGGAACGGTCTGCAGTCTCGACCTGCCTGGCAATGACCCGGTTGTAAATGTTTCAGGTGCGGCACTGAGCGGCAGCAAGTTGTATTTTACCGGATCAGATAACACCCTCTATCGGTGGGATCTTTCCTCAGCACAACCCCAGACCCCACCGGCAAGATCGGAAAGTGAATACACTCTTCCGCAGATTAATGCCGGGAATATCGAAGGGCTGCGGACATCACTCCAGGATGAATTCGGCGTGGTCATCAAGCTGGGAGATGAAATTGATACGGAGCATTTTTACTATGTTTCCCAACCGCTGAAGGACGATCAACTCATTTACAGCACGATGCTCTCTCTCCGATACCTTCTCAGGATGTACCCTGACGGTTTTTTCAGACAGATGTTATCTGATAAAGGCGAGCCCATCACTATTGAGTTGGTAAACGAAATCAAAAGCTCTACCGGTCAAGGCGTCGTAAGTCCTCGGGCATACGCTTCCGGTGATTACGGTCTGCTGGTAATCTGCGGCGGCTATAATTTTACAAAGAGCGTGATCTTCCACGAGATATATCACCTGATCTATCAGAAAATAAAAGTATCCGGCGGTATCACGGAACTGAAGGAAGGCTTTTATCCCACTAATCCCGATAATTTTGAGTATGCAAACGATTATAGCAAAGCCGTGACCGATGAATATACATCACTTTCAGATAACCCCGGCGAACACTTTGAAAACGTCTACTTTGTTTCTGACTATGGCAAACAGAATGAAAATGAAGAGATGGCAGAATTTATGGGTGATCTTCTGTCCGGGGACACCATATCTGATTATTTTGAGAGCGTTCATCTGCAGGAAAAGGGCAGCTATATCTTTGCCCTCATCCGGAAATATTACAATACTGACAGCTGGCCGGAAAAAACCACATGGGAGCGGCGTCTGGAATATGCCGCCAAGCAGACCTGATTAATCAACTAATTAGGGTTATGCTGCTGAGGGTCTGGAGCATTGTCCGTACTCATACTAATATTCAGCTAAAAGCCTCTGACCTATGTTATCATTAACAAATAAATCCCCTTCGCCATGATCTGCTCACGGTGAAGGGGATATTCTTATGCTGTCATATTCTGTTAAAGGGGGCGGTTAATGATGTCAATGCTTCTTGACAAGGGAGAGGGCATTATCACAGGTGACTTTCTTGACGGTTTCAGGCTTGAGTTTGTCAAGCAGTTTATAATACTTTTCCACTTCCTGAGGATATGTCTCCCAGTGTCCCACCTTGTCCGTTCCGATCATAACCCGGTCCGGATACTTCTCGATCAGGTTAACCCAGTCGTCCAGTGAATCCCCGTCCACAAAATTGTCCGGGAACTTATCCAGGAAATAATAATCATAAACCACCCATGATATATCCACATACAGATTTTCGTTATCCCTGAGGAGTTCATCCGCTATCTTTACCAGGTTCTGGATCTCCACACGCCTTGAAATACCGATGTGCGCCCATATTATCTTACAGCTGCGATTATGCGCCAGAGCCTCTTTAAGCTCGTCAAGATATAGCACATCATCTACATTCTGACCGGTGATGTTATGGTGCACCAGTACAGGAAGGTCATACTCTGCACCGAGATCGAAGATCTTCTTGAAGGCATTGCTGTTGATATGGGGTGCTTCGCCGTATGTCAGAGCAGTCAGATCGTCATGGCGGCTCATTATCTCTCCGATGCCGCACCAGAAATCAGGATACATATCAAGAAGCTGTTTGATATGATCGGCGGCAAACTGATCGTTTCCGTTTATTCCGCAGATGAAGGGATAGAAACGGTCCTGCACTTCCTTTGGCTGAGCAAGAAGATCCTGGGCAAGAATAAAGTCCGTACCCGAATAGTAATAACAGCGGCTGTCATTGCTGAGGTAATATGTGGGGGCTTTTGCCATGGTTTCGTCCCACTGCTTTGCCATAGGCATTCCGAATATAATGGCGCTCTTGACCCCGGACATATCCATTGCTTCCACCAGCTTGGTAAATCCGTCGCTCTTTTCAAGGAAGTCAAGATAATGGAGATGGGAGTCCACCAGCTCATAGCGCATCTTCTGTCCGGGCTCCCGGATCTTATATTCTTCCTTGTGCTCTTCTCTGGATTCATCACTATTGACAGTCTCCTTTGATTCAGCGGAAGCCACAATGGATTCTTCCTTGGATGCATCGTTCTTCACTGCTCCGTTTGAATTACAGGACGCCGCCATGAGCGCCATGATCAGAAGTAAACACACAGCCGCTAATTTTTTCATTTTGTCTCCTCCTCCACAAAAATATAGTCAACAGGAATTACCGCTTCTTATTCAATATTTATACAATCATTATAAAACATCCCTCCAATGTTGTCAATTTTTATTTGCTTTATAAAATTGACGAATAAAGAAGTGGTTATTGCAGGGACTAAAGGAAAGAAATGTGAAAAAAAGCACAAAAAAGTATTACAGTTTTGTAATAAGTGAGATATTTTTTGAATTTGTCCACTCTTTTGTCCCCTTTTGTATTGTATAATATATAAAAAGCAATAATTCTCAGATATTTATAGGCAAAATACCATAAAATGGTATTGATATAAATATTTGGAACCCGGAAAGAATTTTAAAAGGAGGAATCCAAATGAAAAAACTGCAAAAACCTGTGAGTATCCTGCTATCAGTAATTATGCTGCTTGGAATATTCACGATCTTACCCCTTGGGGTGAACGCAGAGGGGCAAGAGGAAGGAATGTCTTATATCCAGCGTTCATGGAACGGCACAAAGATCATGTACAAGGAAATGTTCTGCAAGGACTACAAGATCCTTGATGAAAAAACGGACGTGAATCTGACGGCGGGATGGTATGCACTTACCAAAAGCATATCCCTCAATAAGCGTCTGATGATCAACAGCGGAACGGTCAATCTTATCCTGTGCGATGACGCTGAACTTAAAACCATCTACGGTATCGGTGTGGGTGCCAATGCTACGCTGAATATCTATGCACAGTGGGAAGGCACAGGCGCCATTACTTTCGCTGAGAAATACACCTATGAAAAGCTTGAGGAAACATATCCAGGATATTTTGATAACGCCATCATCGGCGGTACCAACGGCGCCTCGGGCGCTATCAACATTTACGGCGGCACGCTGACCCTCAAGGATCCTACCGAGTTTTTAAAAGGTGCAGCTATAGGCGGCGGTAATTTAGGTTCAACGGGAGGAATAACTATCTACGGCGGCACTATTGACGTTAAGTCTGGTTACGGAGCAGCTATAGGCGGAGGCATTTCGTCTCCTACCAGTCGTGAGTCCGGCAAAGGTCTCATTATCTACGGCGGTTCCATCACTGCGGAAAGCAAATATGGTGCGGGAATAGGCTGCGGCCACGGCAACAACGGCAAAAGCGGCTTCATTGCCATCTATAAAGGCAAGATCCAGGCTAAGAGCACAAACGGAGCGGCTATCGGCGGCGGTTACAAAGGCAACCGCACCGGAAAAATAGATATCTACGGCGGCATCATCGACGCCTATTCGTCAGAGTCTGGCGCAGGTATCGGCACCGGTGAGAATGGCGACCAGGTCGATGAAATCAATATCCACGGCGGCAATATATACGCAAGAGCGGTAAGGGGAGCCGGCATCGGCTCAGGAGCCTGCGGAGACTCCTACAAGATCAATATTACAGGCGGCAACGTGACTGCTCACTCTTATTCCGGCGGCGCAGGTATCGGTGCCGGTATGCGCAGCCTGAAGGGCGTTGGCGGCAAACAATACGGCGCCAATGCAAATGAGATCAACATCACTGACGCTGTCGTTGAAGCGAAAGCATTCAATAAGGAAGTAAACAACAAATTTTTTAATGGTATGGATAGGATTAGTGAATCCATCAGCGAAGCGATAAAAGAAGTGGATATGGATATGAGCAGCATCCCTGCGATGACTCTTTCTGCTATTAAGTTAGGGCTCAAGTTCATCGCAAATCTTGCTGACGACGACGGCGAGTGCTTTGGCGCAGGCATCGGTGCAGGCTCAAGAGGCGGCGTTGTTAGCATCAACATCAAAAACAGCACCGTCACTGCAAACGGCGGCCTCCAGTCTGCCGGTATCGGTTCTTCAAAGCAGGGCGGGATCAAATCTATCAGCATAATAAACAGCACCGTAGAAGCTCACGGCGATGATTTTGGCGCAGGCATCGGTACCGGCAACGAAGGCACCGGCACCGGCGAGATCAGAATCGAAAATTCCAAGATCAAAGCTTTCGGCGGCAAGAATGCGGCAGCTATCGGCACAGGCAACGAAACAACTGCCTCGTCTATAAAAATTGTGATCATCAAGTGCAACGAAGTCAAGGCCACCGGCGGCGAGTGCGGCGCAGGTATAGGCTCGGGCAACAAAGCAAACGGCATCAGCAGCGTTTATATCAATGAATCCACTATTGAAGCTAACGGCGGCGAAGAAGGCGCAGGTATCGGCACCGGCAACGAGTCAAAAACCCGCACCTTCAATATAGAGATCAACTACAATTCAAAGATAACTGCCAAGGGCGGAGAATATGCTGCCGGTATCGGCGGCGGTGACGATGTAAGCTGCGGTACTGTCAGAATTTCCGGTTCTAAAATATCTGCTACCGGCGGCAAGGACGCAGCAGGCATCGGCGGCGGTGAGGACGGTCACGGCGGTAATGTCTATATCCATGCTTATTCCGATGTCTACGCTAAAGGCAATCATTACGGAGCAGGCATCGGCGGCGGTGAAGACGCTGACGGCGGTTATTGCGACATTGACAATACCTCCAAAGTCAAGGCTATTGCAGGCAACAAGGGCTGGTGCATAGCCATCGGTAACGGCGACTATACTTTTTCCAGAAAAATTGGCACAGTGAAGCTTGGAAACAAGCTCAAGGTCAAAATCAAGAAAGTAGTATATAACGCTACTAAAGGCGTTTCAGAAATGCGGATCAGTAAGAACGTAGAAATATACCCCTGTGAGCACAAAAATACCGTATGGAAATTTTATGATGGCGTTTACCATGTTAAGGCCTGTAAATCCTGCGGCGAACAGTTTATTGAGGAAAAGTGAAGGCATGAATGGAACAGTGATAAAGTCTGTACCGTCTGCGGAGCAAAGGCTGATCTGGTTACTATGAAATGGATGAACTGGGCAGCGACGGAAAAACTGTATCTACAGAAGTAGTATTACCCTATGAATGGGAATATGCCATGCCCGAACCCACGAATGTACCGGAAGGAAAGGAATTTGTCTGCTGGCGTACCAGAGGCGGGTTTGATTGCTATGTCGCACGTCAGGTAGTAAAGGCAAGCAACAGATCTTTTTATGCTGTGTATATGAGTGTTGAGGATACGCCGTATATTGACGAGGACGGTATTGAGAGGACAGTGCCCGCAAAGGTGCTTGAAAGCGACTTGGAGGGATTGCTCCTTCCGGACGGCTGGTATGTTTTTAAGGGTAACTATTCCCTTTTGGATAGTCTTTACCTCAGAGGTGAAGTCCACCTGATACTGGAAGACGGCTGCCGGTTATCCGGTAACCCGATTGATACAACGAAAATCATGATCTATAGCAGGACCGGAGGGGAGCTGTCGCTGTATGGTCAGCACAATCAGACAGGAACTATTGACTTTTGTGATAACTCTATTTCCGTATCAAGCGCCAGTGTCTATGGAGGCATCATTATTCAAAAGGATAACGCCTTTGGCGGAGAACATCACACCAATATCATCCGCGGAACACTCGACATCGGGAGGTTCACTTATTCTCAGTATGGTATTGTCATCAAAGGCGGAAATATCAAGACGTACAGAGATGACTCCGCACTGGATAATAAACCATGGCTGGAGATGGGCTGGACAAATCCCTCGGACAGCATTTATTTGAAGGGATTTTACAGAAAACCCATCGATGTTGCGCTCAAGGTGACTGACGGACAGGCGTTTATTGACGAGGGCGGCAATATCTATTCCGGCTTTCTGACAGGAAATCAGGTAATGGCTCTCACGGGTAAGAAGCTGATCCCTTATATGGAAAATCATAATTTCGCAGAACCCCAGTGGAATTGGTCGGGTGATAACAGCCGTGCGACAGTTAAATTTGTCTGCACTGACGACGGATGCGGCACAGAGTATAGTGCTGACGCAAAGGTGACCTCTGCCGTGGACGGTGATTATATCGTCTATTCAGCCTCCTGCACCTTCCTCGGAAAGAATTATTCTACCGAAAAGCGGGTAAGGCAGTGGTTCGATATTACTGTCACCGCTCTGGGAAGCGGTACCGCAACAGCCGACAAAACAAAGGCAAAGGCACTGGATGACATTACTCTGACAGTTACCCCCGATGCCGGCAGTATCCTTGCTTCCGTGACCGTGACCGATGAACAGGGCAATGTCATTTCTTCTGACAAACAGCTTTTTGCAATGCCCGAAAGCTGCATTACCGTTACCGTGAGGTTTACAAATATAGTTCCCAGGAACAGAGCGTATATTGATGAAAATGGAGCTTACATTCCCGGCAACATTGCATATACCGTGATCGACGGCAAAAAATACCAGATCAACGAGGACGGAACTCTCGGCACCGAGGTCGAGGACGTTACTGTTTCTGACTTCGTTTTCCTGCTTCGCACTGATGACACATACCAGATAAACGCATATACAGGCAAAATGAAGGACATCAAGG
This sequence comes from uncultured Ruminococcus sp., assembly GCA_902768825.1. Classification (GTDB taxonomy): domain Bacteria; phylum Bacillota; class Clostridia; order Oscillospirales; family Acutalibacteraceae; genus UBA1213. The sequence goes on along the minus strand of CACXMR010000001.1, from coordinate 70,069 downwards.
AGCTTGTCATTCCCGCCAGCTACAACGGAAAACCGGTAACTGTCATCGGAAACGATCAGTTAAGTGCTTTTATAACCAACCCGGATTATGATACCCAGTTCGTTTTGAAGCTCAATAAGAATAACACCGAGATCAAGCCATACACTTTCTTCTCCATGGGAGTAACCAAGGTTGCAGGCGACACCTCAGGGCTTAAAAAGATTGACGGTCACGCCTTTTCACGGGTAAACAGTAAGGGAGACTATAACCTGGATCTGAAGCTGGATTATCCCGGAAAGGTAACCATCGGAGAGGGTGCGTTCAATAAAATGAACGTCACTGTCCGTCTGACCCACAAAACCACCTTCAAAGGGTCACCTGACACCATGGCAAATAGCATCAAATACGAATTTACCGACGCACACACCTACGGCAAGCCTGTCTGGACGTGGGATGAGGATTACTACTTTGCAACAGCTGTCTTTACTTGCTCAAATCCCAACTGCAAGCATCAGGAAACACTTAAATCAAAAACCGTTGAGGTCAAACGGAAGGATGGAACTTCTGTCAGCAAGCAAATGGTGACCTTCGGCGGAAAAGACTATTATGCACCCCTTCCTGTTTATCAGTCTACCGGCGGCGGATACGGCGTTAAGGTAACAGGCTTCTACAGAGGATATGTCGGCAAAACAAAGGATAATATTGTAGGCGCCAACAAGCTGACTGTAAGATTTACCGACAGTGAAGGAAACAAGGTCAAGGCACCAAAGTATATCTGGGTAGCAAAGGAAACTGAGGCGGATGGTGTTTTACTTGATTCCAACGGAGACGTTACCTTTAAAAAACCAGGCGATTACCATGTTCAGCTCAGAAGCGCCAACGGAAAAGTCAACTATTCTGATTGGATCCCGATACGCTGCGGCTATAGTGCAGGAAGTGATGACGACGATGAGCCATATCCTGAGATTGTCGTTCCCGAACATGATGTACCCAAAACAGGCGACAGCTGTGCACCCGTTGCAGCAGCGTTGGTTCTTGCACTTATGGCAGGGGCGGCAATGGCACTGCTCAGACGCAGGAAGCACACAAATTGATAAGCTTATTCCAAAGCAGCAGTAATTAATTGATTTCCAAAGAAAAAGCATTATAGCCTGCACCAGAGATGTAGGTTATAATGCTTTTGTTTATTGCGTAGTTTATGCTTGTGCAAAAATGGCAGCATGCCCCTTATGTCTGATCAATCGTCAAAGCTTGCGTTCAGGTTTTTCATGCTGTCGATGGTGATTTTACAGCCGGACTTTATGCTCTGCATAATGATCTTCATTATATTTTCCGGCACTGAAACACAGCCGCATGTATAGGGCTTTCTGTCACCGAAGCAGTGGAAGAAAAAGGCATAGCCGTTTTTCACTTCACACTCGGAGTTGAAGCCGAGATTCAGCACATACTGATACTGATATTGATAGTCCGAAATATGCTCGCACTCATTGGTGTCGAGATCGGGGACGTCTTTGATGGTTACCAGCTCGTTGAAGTGGTTTTTGGGATCACCCGACCAGTAGTAGGTGTCGTCTACCTTGGTGCATTCCATCTGACAGCCGGGATCATCAGCGAGACCAAAGGCTTTGTCGATGGTAAATGTGCCCACCGGAGTCAGCGCATCCTCAATGTTAGCCTGTCCTAAGCCGTCAAGACCGATCAGGCCGGGGGAGGAGATGATCTTTTGCCACTTGCCGTTTGAGTCCTTTTCGTGCATGGAAACATAGGCGGTGTTTTTGTCATAGCCGGCCACAACGATCAGCTGATCCGCATCCTTTGCGGCATCGAGCTTTGTGACCCATTCGGGGGAGGCACCGAGGTTATGGCGGTCAGAAAACAGTGTTGCGGCGGGTGTTGATTTGTTTTCGGTTTTCTGCTGTGTACAGCCTGTCAGCATCATTGACGCAGAAAACGCTGTGGCTACAGCCAGTGCCAGTGCGATTGCCTTTGATTGTATGCTTTTTTTTATGGCAACTTGTCCTTTCGTTAATAGGTTAAATCAATCATACCATATTCGGGATAAGTTTACAATCCCCAAAAAATCTGTCTGACTTTTGTTTCGGCAGAACTGATAATAGCCTGCATAGTATATTTATGTTTTTTATGATGGGTGCAGGGAATGCGTTCCTGCCGAGGGTTCCAAGGGGTGAGAAGCTCCCTTGGCAGGGTCTGGGACAGCGTCCCAACATGCATGGTATAAAAAACGGTTACAGTTTTGTAACAAGCCAAAAGTCGGCATGGTTTGTCCCCACTATTGTCCCCCTTTGTGTTGTACAATATAAATGAAAAGAAATAAACTATTGTTGTGTTTCTGTAAATTATTCAGATAGGAGTGATTTTAGTGAAAAGATAACTTGTGGTCCTTACCTCGTTGATATTATGTATTTCCCTATTACTGATACCGATGCAGGTAATGGCAGCCCCTGCGGAAAACGTAAAAAAACCCCTTTACATCAGCGAAGTAAGGGTCGGCATGGGCAGTACCTCCGAAGAGGCCGCAAAGGAGCTTTTGGAGGAAGGGTTTACCATTATCAAGGGCGACGATGGCAAGTACGCCGACCTGAACGAAAAAGCCGGTTCTAACAGCGTTATGAAGAAAGGTAAGAAAAACAGGATCGTCTATATCGGCTATAAGACCACCGATGACCCTAAAAAAGCAATAACCGACCTTGCTGTAATGAACATGAACGGCGGTTACAGCGTTCAGGATTATGAGACACTTATGGCAAACCACCTTGAAGGCGAGATAAAGCCCTTTGTAGAGCGTTTTATTTCCGCACTCAATGAATACAGAGAAAACTACAAAAAGCCGGAGAATACGCTTAATCACATCAGAGCCGATTTTTACCGCCAGATGCTCAACAAGCTTACTGACGACGATACAGGCGGCAAGCCTCTGGGCGATCTTCTCCTGAATGAAACAAAATACGAAATGGGCGACGACAAATACAACGCTCTTTCCGATGCCGAAAAGAAAAACCACGCCGATATCCTCACTATACTTATGCAGGGCAACGGCAGGGCGATCATTCTGCTTGAAGCGCTTATTACAAAGGCGTCCGACAGCGCCGATGACACATGGCTTGACCGTTTTGAAAAGCTGAATACGGATGATTTGATAGCGCAGATCAAAGAGGACAATCCTGCTCTTACAACAGAAGCGGATATCATGGCAGAGCTTGACAAAAAGTACAACGATACCGCAATGAAGCTATATCAAAAGTGGGGTGATTTGTACGAGATCATCTGCGACAGAGAGGACTCCCTCAATGAGATACAAAATGCCGAGCCGGTCGGTGACGATACTTTAGCTGAAAAGGTTGAAAAAATAGATCTGAAAAATCCCACTAAGGAGGATGCCGAGAATCTGTCAGAGGCTTATAAAGCAGGCACCGACTATGTGGGCACAGTAATAAAGCTTGAAGAGCTTACTGTTGTTGACTATCTTAGCAAGACCGAATACGGAGACGGCTCTCTGCTGGATTTTTTTGAACGTGACATGAGCGAATTATCAGCTGATACTATCCGTTCACTCTATCCTTTAGCCGCTTCGTTATCAAATGGTCAGATCGCAGGCCTTGACTTCCTTTCGTTCGTGGATCTTTTTAATATGGCACTTGTCAACGAGGAAGGCTATAAAGATGCGGAAATCCAGGATATGCTTACCGCTTCCGTTTATCAGGATGTTGACCGTGAGATATATGAGCCGGGCGGCGTTGCTCTGACGAATGCGGCTCTGCGCGAAGGAGTAAAAGCATTAGATGATGACAGCGACTTTCTGCTCAGTCCACTCGGCTTTGTTTTTTGGGGTCTTACCGGATTGTCCGGCTTTGCAGCAATTAAAAGCCGGGCGGTTTATCTGAGAACTCTTGATTCCATCAAAGCCAACGGCAGAGAAGCATGGACTGCGTATGTCACCAGGATCGGTAAGGGTGCAGATGATTATAGTATCGACTATGTAGCGTTAGGCAACATGACCGAGGAAGGCGTTGAGAAAGCTTTTACGGAGGCGGACCGGCTTTATGATGCCACCCAAAAGCTCATTACAAAATCCAAGGTAACTCATTTTCTTTATATCGGTTTTACAGTCATAGCGGTACTGCTTGCCGGTTACTCTATCTATACGACCTTCAAGGAAATGATCGACTATTACAAGGTTGATTTTACTCCCATCCCGAAGTATATCGTTGATGAGGCTGATATTACTCAGGAAATTAACGGCACTAATGTAGTCATCAATAATCAGACGGCATACTACAAAGTCGTTACCTGCAACCGCAAGGAAGGCAGCAGCGATTTTGAAAAGGATAACTATAAGATACTCGGTATTGCAAACGACCTCAACGGAGACGTGGGCAAGCAGTGGCTCGCTCTTTACAGTGTGAAATATCAATTCGGCAATCCTATATTTGCGGATTCATTTAAGGTAGTAAAGGGCAGTGACGTTCTCCCCGGCGGCTATGAGAAAGGCATTCATCGTTTCGGAGAAAAACCGGCATTTAACCTTACATCCAAATATTACTGCTATAACGATGACGTGAAGGGTACTTATGTTTACTTCAAGAATGAAAAAGATACCGTTGCGGCTATGACAATGAAAACCGAAGAGACAAGCACCGGCAATACAACCGATGCTAAAAACAACGGCGATAATAAAATGGGTTCGTTTTTCTCTGCCGGATCTATTGCATTGGGCGCAGGCATCGGATTGCTTCTTGGCGGCGGTATAGCCGTACTGATTCTCCTGCCTCGTATCAGAAAGAAAAAAGCCGGCGAGGCTTAAGGAACCAAACAATAATCCCAGGCTTTGGGGTAAAACGATCTGCATAGCCTGGGCTGTATAAAAAATATTATAGGAGAGCGTAGCATTATGAAAAAATCCTTATCAATAATAGGCGTCATACTGTCAGGCGCCATGGTGCTTGCTGTTTCGGCACCTGCCCCGGTGAGTGCGGTAAGTGATGCCATCGAAAAAAGAAGTGTGACAGCTTATCTTTATAACATGAATAACAGTAAAGAGATCGAGTGTCTGTTTACCTCAGCCCTTCCCGATATGCCATATATTGATGCGGTTGATTATCTCAACTCCGTATACACAGTGCCATACACCGAGAGCAAAAACGATGACGGCACTGTTACCGTGTCCTGCAAGGAGGGAAGCATGACCGTTGATGCGGAAAATGACACCCTCTGTTTTGACGGGTTTGAGAGCTTTGTTTCACAGCCTACGGTATCGGAAGGTACTTTGTTTGATGTGCCCTACTGTTCTGAAGGAAACCCAGTGTTTGAGGGCGAAGTAAAAAGCCTGACTCTCGATCTTGGAAAATACGGACTGGACATCATCGAAGATGACGGCAAGGCTTATTTCCCGCTGACCACCATCAGCGATATTTGTGTTTCCACTTACAACGCCGCCGAATATGTAAAGGGTGCGATCTATTTCTTCAACTCAGTTGAAGTTGCCAACATGAAGGGTACATACTTTGAAGACGTGATTGATTACAGCAACAAGCCACGCACCCCCGAAAGCATCCGATACACCTATTACGAGCTTTGCTTTGCCATTGACAGCTTATACGGCTGTCCTGCAAAGGCACCCATTTCCTACAGCATTGCAGAAAAGGGCTTTGACAAAACCCTTGATGAATACAGTGACGACTCCAGAACAGCCAAACAGCTCCTTTTTTCGGAGAGTATGATAGACTACCTTATTGGCCTGTGCTATCTTGCGGATGATTTTTCTGACGGCGGGCATACAATGATCAATCTCAGCAGTATGCTCTTTATGGGACGTCTGGCAGATACCGAAATTGGTCAGGAACTGATTAAGGTGAAGGCTGACACTACAAGCCCACATTGCCAGATGCTGACAGATTATGTTACACGATTAGTTTTCAGCCAGATGCAGGTATTTAGTCTTCCCCAAAAAAGGAATACAGAGCTTGAAAAATATGAGCTTGTAAAGAGCTGGGACGAGGGCTCAGGGTCCCGCTTCTACAGGGTGGGTGACACAGGTGTGTTTGTTTTTGATTCTTTCTTGAATGAGGTGGTCTATGCCTTCAAGTGGTCCCTTGATTATGCTGCCCAGAATGGAATTAAGCGCTTTGTCATAGACGTATCCTGCAACACAGGCGGCAGCAGTGCGGTAATTATTTATATGATGGCGGCCATCACCAACAATAAGTATCACGACAACAAATGGTCCCTCAAAACTCTTGAGACTCTTACAGGCAACATAATTTCACGGACAGCCGAAGTTGATTTTGACCTTAACGGGGAAATCAACGATCTTGACAAGGACGTTGCCTATGATTTTGAATTTGCAGTGGTCACGTCCAAGGTTTCATTCTCCTGCGGCAATCTGTTCCCTGTTTTGGCAAAGGACGAGGGAATAGCAATTCTGGGTGAGAGGAGCGGCGGCGGCACCTGCGGTCTGTTTGTGCTCACAAATCCGGAAGGAATGGCATATACGATCTCCGGATACAGTAAGTATATCAACAAAGACAATGAGGATGTTGACATGGGTGCGCCCCTGGACTTTGAGCTGACAAGCAGATATATTGATTCGGACGGCAAAGAGCAGACCGATTACAGCGGGCTTTATGATTATGAAAGTATGGCATCTCTTATTGACGAGTTTTATGCTTCAAAGGACGAGCCTTCTCAGGACGAGCCCTCAGAGGAACAGCCCTCAGAGCAGGAGTCCGCACTTCCCACTCCGACATCCGGTGATGATAATGTAAAGACTGGCGACAGTACACCGGTGCTTATGATCGTATTGGTTATGATGGTTGCTGCAGGCGCTTTCTGTGCAGTCACCGCTAAAAGAAAAATGAGATAATATCAGCTGCATATAAAGCAGGTACGGCTCAGTGCTGTATCTGCTTTGATTTTTTTTACAGCATAGTCAGTGCTTACTTGAATAAGCCAAAAGCAGTAGTTACAATTTTGTTACAAATGGGGATGAGGGAAATGTTTGTCCCCACTATTGTCCCCCTTGGTGTTGTACAATATATTTGAAAAGACATAAACTATTGTGTTATTTCTGTAAAAAAATCAGATAGGAGTGATTCTTATGAAAAAAACACTGAAGATCATTACTGCATTGATATTGTGTATTTCACTGTTGATGATACCGATGCAGGTAATGGCAGCCCCTGCGGAAAACGTAAAAAAACCCCTTTACATCAGCGAGGTAAAGGTGGGCATGGGCGAAACCTCCGAAGAAGCCGCAAAGGAGCTTTTGGCAGAGGGCTTTACCATCATCAAGGGCGACGACGGAAGTTATGCCGACCTGAACGAAAAAGCCGGTACCACCAGTGATCTGAAAAAAGGTCCGACAAAAAAGATCGTCTATATCGGCTACAAGACCACAGATGACCCGAAGCAGGCTATAACCGACCTTGCCGTTATGAACATGAACGGCGGTTACATCGTTCAGGATTATGAAGTCCTTATGGCTAACCACCTTGAAAGCGAAATACTGCCGTTTGTTGATCGCTTTATTGCCGCACTAAAAGAGTATAGGGCAAATTACAAAAAGCCGAAGAATACTATCAATTACATCAGAGCAAATTATTACCGTCAGATGCTCAACAAGCTGAAGGATGATGATACAGGCAAGCCTCTGGGCGATCTTCTCCTGAACAAAACCAAGTATGAGCTGGGCGACAAAGAATATGAAGCCCTCTCTGACAAAGAAAAGAAAAAGCATGCCGATATTATTACAATTTTAATGCAGGGCAACGGCAGAGCGGTGCTTTTGCTGGAAACACTGATCTCAAGGGCAACCGACAGCTCAAACAATACATGGCTTGACCGCTTTTTAAAAATAGAGCCTGAGGATCTCAAGAGGCAGATAAAGAAAGAGAACCCCTCTCTCACAACAGAAGCGGATATCGACGCAGCGCTTGACAAAAAGTATAACGACACCGCCAGGAAGATATATGAAAAGTGGGGCGAGTTTTACAATGTCATCGACATGCGTGATGATATGCTTAACGAGGTAGCCAATGCCGAGCAGACCGTTGATGATTCATTAGCCGAAAAAATCGGAAAAATCGACACCGAAAATCCGACTAAGGAAGATAATGATACTATTGCCATGGGCTTTGAAGCAGGTGTGGATTATGTAAGCGCGGTGTCGAGGCTTGAAGAGGTCACTGTCGTTGACTACATCAGCGAGATCGAATATGAGGACGGCACTCTGCTGGATTTCTTTGAAAAAGATCAGAGTGTTTTTGCAGGTGAAGGTATCCGTTCACTTTATCCCATAGCAGCAGCATTGTCTCCCGGCCAGATAGCGGGACTTGATTTTCTTTCTATAACCGATCTGTTTACAATGGCACTGACTAAGAAGGAAGGATATCAAAAACTGGATATTAAAGATATACCGGAGGCTTCCTTTTATCAGGATGTTGACCGCCAGATCTATGAGCCCGGCGGTGTTGCCCTGACCAATGCAGCTCTTCGTTTGGGAGCGAACGCTAAGGACGATGACAGCGACTTTATGCTTTCTACCCTGGGCTTTGTTATCATGGGTCTTACAGGAGTATCCGGGATGGCTGCCATTGCAAGCTACGGACTTCATGTAAAATATCTGAATTCCGTTGAACCGGCAAAACAAGCTTGGTTTGAATCGTTTACCACCTATGACATCGACTGTTTTGATGATGCGGCCAGTACGGTTTCAGAAAATGTTGACACGGACGCACTTTGGGCCAAGGCTATGGGCTATGCCACAAAATCCAAAGTGGCTTACTATTTTACCATCGGATTCACTGTGCTCGGAGTATTGCTTGCGGGTTACTTGATCTATACGAATATCACCGAATTGATCGATTACTATAAGGTTACATTTACTCCCATCCCGAAATATATCGTTGATGAGGTTGATATTACTCAGGAGATCAACGGCAATAAGGTAGTTATCAATAACCAGACGGCATACTATAAAGTTGTTCCCTGCAACCGCAAGGAAGGCAGCAGCGATGTAGAAAAGGATAATTACAAGGTTCTCGGCACATCAAGCGACCTTAACGGCGATGTTGGCAAGCAGTGGCTCGCACTTTACAGCGTGAGATACGAATACGGCAAGCCTATTCTTGTTGATTCCATTAAGGTAGTCAAGGGCACTGACAAACTCCCGAGCGACTATGAAACAGGTATCCATCGTTTCGGCGAAAAACCGGCATTCAACCTTACATCCAGATACTACTGCTATAACGATGGTGCGAAGGGCACTTATGTATATTTCAAGAATGGAGAAGATACCGTTGCGGCTATGAAAATGAAAGCCACTGAGACAAACACCCCAAAGACCACAAATGATAAGGGCAAAGAAGAAAATACCAAAGGCTCAGTGTTCTCTATAGGCGCACTTGCCATGGGCGTAGGTATCGGTCTCCTGTTGGGAGTGGTTATCGCTGTGCTGATTATCCTGCCCAGTCTTAAAAAGAAAAAAGAACAGCAAGACGATGAATAAAACAATGTAATAGCCTGAGACAAAAAGATCAAAGGATGTGAGATGTTATGAAAAAAACAAAAGCATATATGAGAGTATTATCACTGACACTTATCCTTCTTTTTGTCATCAGCGCTATGTGCAGCGGAATGCTTAGGATTTCTGCCGACGCAAAGGAGTATAAAAGCGGCGCCCGGATCTATGTAGGAGACCTGAAGGCAGGGGATATCATCGGCAAGGGCTCGGTTCTCTATCCCAGCATGGAGGCTCGCATGGGTGTTACAACAGCGGAACTGAATGTTGAAGGCGAGCAGATCAAGATCAGGCAGTCTTTAGCAGAGACCTATACCACCGAGCGCACTCTGCGGGTTGACAGCATAAAATTCAGCGTCTATTCAAGGAATATCTGCGCCTACGTTCTGAAAGCCTTTGATGAAGAAGGCGATTCCCAGAAGAACTATAAGAACAATTCTCATATCTATGTCGGGGATATGAAGATCGGGGACGTTGCCGGCGCAGGTGCAACCCTTCATTCTTCCGGCGACGGCAGCGAATATTCCGCCTTTGAGGTCTATCTTGACGAAAGCTCAAAAAGAGCTAACGACAGCTATTTTCAATGGAGCCCGTCTACGCCTATCAGGCTTGTTTCGGCAGAAAAGGACTCTTACAGTCCCAATAAGCTTGTGATGAGATTTGAGACCTTCTATGCTGATGGCGAGGTGGGTTCGGAGGCTTCACTTTGCGCCGCACTCAACAAGGACGAAGTGATCGTTATGGCAAATAACATCGAGCTTTCCGATTGCTTTTTTGTCAAAGACGGTAAAGAACACACCATCGACCTCAACGGCTACACTCTGTCCCGCAATCTGGAAAGCAAGGTTGCCACAGGTCATGTGTTCCAGGTCAACAAGGGTTCAAAGCTGACAATAAAGGATTCAAGCACTGAACATTCGGGGCTTATCACCGGCGGTCTTGCCCCGAACGGCGGCGGCGCCTATATTGACGGCGAACTGATAATGGATGGAGGAACTATTGCGGGCAATACAGCCGACAACGGCGGCGGACTGTTTGTCAGAGGTGGCTCCGTAACTATCAATAAAAATGCAGTTATCGAAGATAATGCTTCCCAAAACGGCGGGGGCATCTACATCACCGAAAACGGCACTGTTACCATGAACGGCGGCAGTGCCGAAAATAACAAGAGTTCGGATAACGGCGGCGGAATCTATAATCTGGGCAAGCTTGCTGTTAATGGAGGAACAGTAAGCTCAAATATTGCCGGGCAGTCAGGCACCGGTATCTGGTCAAAGGGTAAGGCAGACCTGAAAAAAGCTGAGATAGCCCGCAACAATAATGCCGAAAACGGCGGTGGAATTATCAATTACGGTACTATGACCCTCAGCGGCTGCACTATCGCATCCAACAGCGCAAAAAGCAGCGGCGGCGGAATAATGCTTGCCGAAGGATCCCAGACCTCACTTAGTGATAAAACCGGCATAGGTCAGAATTATGCAAAGGACGGCGGCGGTATCTGCGTCATAAGTGGAACGGTCAATTTTAAGGATACTGCCCTGGAAGGAAACATTGCTTCGGGCTTCGGCGGTGCGGTCTGGTTTGACAGCGGTACATCAGCTGAGCTTGTAAATGTAAATATCAGCAGCAACAGCAGCACATCAGACGGCTCAGGAATATTCACTAAGGGCGCTCTTTCTCTTACCGACTGCACCATACGCAGCAACACAGGGGGCAGCGGTGTATATTTTGATTCCGGCAATAAGCTGACGCTGAAAAATACATCAGTGACCGGCAATGCCGGGGGTATCTATATGAACTCAGGCAGCATGATACTTGCCGGCGGCAGGATCGTTGTGGATGACAACATGAAGGACAGCGCCTACAGCAAAATTACATTCAAGAACTATACAAAAATCAAGGTCACCGGAGAGCTATACCCGGAGAGCAGAATAGGCATAACGCCCCCGGCGAATTATGAAAACCGTGATCTCACCGAAAACTACAGCGAATTTAACGAAGCAAATGCAGACACCTATTTCTTTTGCGACACAGGCAATTACAGGATCAGCCCCGAAGAGGAATATCCCGAGGCGCAGCTTGTAAAAAGACTGACAGCCACAGCAAAGGGCTATAAGGTCAAGGTGACTGTAAAAGTAACCGATGACGCCGACTGGTGGGACGAAGCCTATCTGTATTTCTATGTAAAGGACAATTACGGACAGGACAGTGAAAGATATCTGAAAAGCTCACCGGACTTTCACAAAAAAATCGACAGCAGCGATGGTTATTATGAATATGAGCTTGACTGCGGCACTTCCTTTCCCTCAGCCGTGAAATTCCGCACAAAGTATGGCACAGCGGGAGCGTGGCGTGACTTTGAGGCTGATGTAAAGATCTATATCAACGGGGTAAACTGCTGCAGCAGGCACTGCATACATAATGTATACGGTGTAGAGGCAAAAGAAACGAAGATCAATATTCCTGCCGGAAAATATCCTCGCCCGTTTGTTGAGATAGATCAGAAAAACGAGGTAGACCTCCAGAAGGACGAAACAAAATATATTAGCATAACCGCAGTGGATCAGTACGGCGTAGGATGGACCCCTAAGGGCGAGGGTGCTGTCAAAACGGAAAACCTTTCCTTCCCCGAAAATGACACCTGCACAAAAGCAGATGATTCCGGAATGAAGTGGAAGGTGGATACCTCCCTTGCAACGGATCATTACAGTGAGTACAGGCTGACCCTTGTTTCCGGCAGCGACGAAACTGAGGTTGCGAGGATCATTCCCGTGCATTTTTCCTTCCCGTTGCATCTGACGGTAGTGGTAGACGATGAGACTGTAATGACAAAAACAGGACATGCCAACGAAAGAATACAGATCAAAAACTACCCCTGCAAGGAAGGGTATTATATCAATAATTACGTTGCCAGCGGCGCCTGCTTTCTCGAGGCAAATGACGACGGCACATACACATTTGCCTTCGGCAAGGAGGATATTGTCCTGACGGCAACTCTCAAGGGTATCAGATATACGATAGAATTTGAAAAGAACGGCGACCCGCTGATGGAGGGCAAGGATGTTACCTGCGTGATGGTCTCAAAGACCATGACCTATGGCAAGGCGGCTGTGGCTCTTCCTAAATGCTACTACAAAAGGGAGGGCTATACCTTTACCGGCTGGAACACAAAGGCTGACGGTACGGGCACTAACTACGCCGACAAGGAGAAGGTAAAGGATCTTACTACCGTCCCGAACGATGTTGTTCATCTTTATGCCCAGTGGAAGCTTACTTCGCCAACGACCACAGCATCAATATTCTCTGAAGGAAATCTCATTATTTATATAGGCTGTGGGGCTACTGGTCTCAGTTATCACGGCAATGCTGTATTCTCTGAAAAGGAAGAAAAAAGCCGAAGATGAAAAGGAGGAGGGGGCGACATGAAAAATAAACTGATGCTTAAAAAGCTCGCCGCCTTTCTGCTCTCATCCGCAGTGATAGTGATTACATCGGCAATTTCAGGAATCAGCGCTTTTGCTGCAGGTATTGAGGTCAATTCTGCAGAGGCAATGCAAAGTGCTGTTGACTCGGCAGGCACAGATGCGGCCACACTGACCCTTACAGCGGATATCACTGCAAGCAGCAGTATCATCATCGGAGAGGGTCAGAATATCACCATTGATTTAAGTGGCTTTACTCTCGCCAGAAATCTCTCTTCACCTGAAGCAAAGGGCAGCGTTATCATCGTTGAGGGAGGCAGCCTTACCGTCAAGGACAGCTCTCAGGAGCATAAAGGTGTTATCACCGGCGGTGCTTCCGATTTTGGCGGAGGAATATCCTGTCTGAAAAAACAAACGATCCCTTCAAGTCTCACTCTCAGCGGCGTTACTTTTAAGGATAACAAAGCAGGCTCAGGGGGCGCAGTCTATGCTGACAGCGGCTGCACAGTGACAGTCAGCGGCTGTACCTTTGAGGGCAACAGTGCCGAAAAGGGCGGTGCTGTTGCGGTTATGGGCAATGTTACCCTTGATGGCTGTGCCGTAAAGAACAACAGTGCTGAGATTTGCGGCGGCGGAATCTATGTGAATGCCAAAGATCAGGACAAGGTAACCATCAAGGGAAAGACGGTTTTCAGCGGCAATTCCTCAGGAACGGAGGGCGGCGCTGTCTATGCAGAAAATGGAAAGCTCGTTGTTTCGGACGCATCCTTCACGGACAATCAGGCGGTTGTATCCGGCGGCGCTGTGGCAATAGCAAAGACTGGAGAAGCAGAGCTTACAAAAGGGGCTTTCAGCCGAAACAAGTGCGGCAAAAACGGCGGTGCAGTGCTCAATGAAGGAGCTTTGCTCCTGAAGGAAAGCAGCCTGACCGAAAACAGTGCAGAATACGGCGGAGGTATATACAACAGCGGCGCCCTCACCGTCACAGGCACAGAAATAACCGTAAACAACTGCACTCAGAATGGCGGCGGTATTTTTCAGAACGATGGCACTGTTACCCTCGGCGGAGGTCTGACAAGGATAAAAGACAACACCAAAAATGACGATGAAAACAATCAAAACGACATTGCATTCGGCACTATTTCAAAGATAACCGTAACAGGAAAGTTTGAGCCCAGCACCCGCATTGGTCTGAATATTTCCGACCTTCAGACAGAGATCACCACCGGTTACGGAAAGAACAATACCGTTTCGGCAAATAACTATTTTTTTGTAAACAACGAAGAATACCGCATTTCTCCCGACAACAAAAAAACAGAGGTTGTCATCGAAAAGGACCCCAACAGCATCAGGTATACGACAAAAACTCTTGTGGAGGTCTATTCCGGTGAAAAGCGCATTTCCAAAAATGAATACTCTGCACCTGCTGACGCCTGGAGCAAAGCCGTCAATTCGGCAGGCTCCGACAAAGAAACAGTTATCACTCTCGTCGGTGACTGGCAAAGCAGCGAGATGTATGAGCTCGGCTCGGAAAAGCATATCACCATTGACCTTAACGGCCACTATATCAAGCGTGACCTTAACTACGACAAGAAATCCAAAGGAGGCTTGTTCAGTGTCAAAGACAAAGCCCTGCTGACCATAAAGGACAGCTCACCCGAAAGCCCGGGCTATGACGGGATAAAGGGCGGTGTGCTGACGGGAGGAGCCAGCTCTGATACCGGAGGCTGCTTTGAGATAACCGGAAAGGGAAAGGTCATTATGAACGGCGGTACGATCTACGATTGTATCACCGATGAAGACGGCGGAGCTGTAAGGATAGCTGACGGAGAATTTACACTGACAGGCGGCAGGATCTATCACTGCCAGACCATCGACAGCGCCGACAACTGCGAAGGCGGGGCGATCTTCCTTGACAAGGGTACAGTAAGGATCAGACAAGATATTTCACCGCCGACGAAGGAAAGTTAGAATTTTCAAAGTACCTCGTCAGATATTCCCTGCTAACCACCTCGGCTTCAATCTTCGGCAACGGCAATCTGGAGGTAATCATCTGTTTTGGAATACTCTCGCTTGTGACCATTATCCTTATCGTTGTCAGGAAAAAGAAAATGAGCGCAGATGCCGGAAAAGGAGGCGAAGAAGATGATCAGGACTAAAGACAGGAGACTCAGAAGATTAATAAAATTTGTACTGACATCAATATCTTTGCTTCTTGTTTTATGCTTTCTCACCCAGGAACCTATTTTCACCAGCCGGAAAGCATCTGCGGCAGAAAGGATCGTCTATCTCAAGGAAGTAAAGGTGTTTGAGGCTGACAGCGAAAAAGAAGCCCGTGCTGCCTGTGAAAAAGAGGGCTTCACATTTGTAGAAAAGGACCTGAACAAGGGCGCAGAAAAAGGCGGCCGTGTATATATGGGCTATAAGACCACCGAAAACAGGGAAGAGGCACTGTATAAGATTGCTATTCTCGATATGAACGGCGGCTTCCAGATAAAGAACTATAATGAAATGTATGAAGAATTCCGCAAGTCAAACTATTCCACCGCAGAAACGCTGCAGATGGCAACTACGGAATTCATAGACAGCTACAATAACGGCAGCCCCAAAGCTATCGACGCTTATAACGGACTTAACCTGCTTTCTGTGCCAGAAGTCGGCGAAATGAAATTCGGTGATTATGTCGTCAAAGGCAAAACCACGACGGATTTTTATGCAAGGGTGCTTACAGAGTCCAGCAATGCGGCGATCAATTCTATCATCAGTCTTCTCTATGCAGGGCTTGCTCCCTATCAACCCGAAACAGGCGATGATGACGAAGAACCCCAGCAGACGGCAACATGGGCGGGGCAAATGTCCGACAGCTCTTTGTGGGATGTTGTAGGCGGCGGAAATCTTTCTCAGGACGAAAAAGACAGGCTTTACCGTCAATATGGCGATGACGCAAAGGCTCTTTTCAGACAGATGCAGGAGTTTGCCACAAACTTTGAAAACAGTATGGCAAGCTATAACGAGGAGGATATGAAAAAAAGGGTTTCAGGTGACAGCCTGGAAGAGACCGTTGATAATATGGATGAAATAAAACAGTCCGATGCCGGTGCCCTTTATCTCAATGCCTACAAGATGCTCAACGAATACGATGCCAATTCCGATATGCCCCTGGGAGAGTGGATCGTTGAAATGGGCAAGCAGACCAGCGAGGAGGTGGATCTCACCCAGATATATCCTATGATAGACTCCATGAGCTATGCACAGGTCAGGATGACAGAGCTGGCGGGATTTGTTCCCTGCGCTTCAGGTCTTAGCGAGAATGCCCACAGTGAGGAATATCAGAAGCTTCTGGATACCACCGCCAACAAGATCAAGGATCTGATCGGCAAGGATTCTCTGTCTATATGGACGAATACCGACCCGGATTTTGCAAAGAGCAATGTAGCCTTCACATCCTTTGCTATCCGTCAGAATGCCGCTCAGGCTATGCTGAACGGTGAGGCCAACGATAGCTTTGCCGAAAAAAAGGAAGACATAGAAACAGCCATCAAATGGCTGGGAGTGGCAGGCTCAGCGGCAACGGTGCTTGGTTTTGTAGGATGGGTTGTCGGCGGAGCACTGCTTCATATTGCCGAATATGCCGCTATTTCATGCCTGATGAGCGTTGCATCAACGATGGTGACGGTGTCTGCCTGCATCTTTAAATACGCAGGATATTTCGGGTTGGCGGTGTTAGGCTTTACACTGCTTTTCTACGGCTTCTGCGTTATCAGGGATATGATTAAGGAAGAAGAAGCAAAAGACTACACCACTATTCCCGATTATGTCATAGATGCGGTAAAGGTCAAGGACGGCTATGCAAACGTGAAATATAAGGCGGTAAAGAACAACAAGGGAAAGATCGCCGACCTGAACGCCTATAATGGCTTTAACGGCTGGGTATGTATGTATACCTCTACCGATGAATGTGTCGGAAGTCCTATCCGTGCCGACGGCGAGGGTAATATCTTCAGGATCATTTACGGCGACGCTCACAAGCCCGACGACTGCGACTGTGTTAGTTTCTTTGGTCAGGTCACTCCGGGCAACTGCAACACTAACCATAAGAATGACAATACCGGCGGTATCTATATCAATTACTACACCGAGAAATCACTGAAAAACCGCACATCCACAACCAACGATGCCCCCAAGACCGACGACAAGGACAAGGATAAATCCACCAAACAGTATTTTAACGATATCATCGTCAGAACAGCCAGGACAGAGGCTCTTGCAAAAAGCAAGATCACCGTTGAGGGCTATTATATCTGGGATCAGAACCTTTCTCCAGATGTCAGAGATGGCGGAAAATGGGAGGGTGGCGGTCAGTATACCTATATCGGCTATTCCATTACTAACGATCCCAAGCAGGCGATCAGGGATATCCGTGTTGCCACCTTTACTCCCAGCGGACAGATACAGTTTGGAGATATCACCTACGGCTGTGCAGGCACCTTGGGCTTTCCTGCCACAAGCAAGGAGGAAAACAGCGAGTATCCCCAGAATCTTGACGGACTGTTCATCACCCGCAATGAAAAAGCAGGGACTCCCATCGAGGTGGGCAAGCTCCATCTTGTAAAAGATTTCTCCGACGCAGAAGACGGCTGGGAAGCAGTGACTACCTTCAGCGGTCTCGTTTATAACTTCAACACCACCCGCTATAACAAGCAGGGTTCAGAAGCATATCTTCCCGGCAGAAAGCATGTTTATCCCTTTGAATATACCGGATACTACACCGAAACAGATCATACATGGGAAAATACCGATTGTTATCTATACTATGAGCCGGAAATGACCTATGACAGCGAAACAAAATATCTTTCGGAGATTTATTTTGCCTTTGGTACGGATT
The DNA here is from genome assembly GCA_902768825.1 of uncultured Ruminococcus sp. GTDB lineage: Bacteria > Bacillota > Clostridia > Oscillospirales > Acutalibacteraceae > UBA1213. The sequence continues at coordinate 52,248 of CACXMR010000001.1, read as the reverse complement.
CCGAAAACGAAGGAAGATTTGATATCGGGACATCGGCGCATTTTAACCAACTGGTGCAAAAGCTCAAGACTGTTCCGAATGCTACAGTCCTTGAAGACCTCAATCTTGCCAAGTCGTTTAACTTCAAGGGCTATGTGATCGACAGCAATCAAAAATATCTGCACCTTTGCTATACCTGGAGCTATAATCCCTATCGGGCACTCTACGGCATTGCGGCTTTCCGCGGCACCGTCAATTCTCCCAATCTCCCTTACACCATGTCCAAGGCCACGTCATATCAGGGTGCGCCGTCAGGGGCAGCCGACAAGAGCATAAACTATACTTCTGTAAGTGTTGTGGTTCAGCGCACGACACAGGGACGTTATGTGGTGAGAGGAATCTCGCCGGAAAACGCTTATATGACTACCACAGGTCTGCTGGGTAAGAACGAAAAGGTGCCCAAGGGCTATACCGAGGATTATCTCTCTAATTTCCTGTCTTATCGTCAAAAAACCGCATTTATTCCTACCGGTCTTTATGTAAGCGGATATACTGAGGGGAAAAAGCCCCTGACCCTTGACGATGTTATCATATCCTCCACACCTCATAACGCTACCGTCAGTAACGGGGAAACACCTCAGACTACTGAGGAAAAGGAAGAATCCCAGACCACCTACGATGAGGAAGAATCGTGGGATTATGACGATGATGAGCAGTCGTGGGATTATGACGATGATGAGCAGTCGTGGGATTATGACGATGATGGAGGGTCCCGGACTAACGACCAAGAGGAAGAATCCCAGTCAACTGACGAGGAAGAGGAAGAAGCTCCCCTTGAAGAAGCAGTCAGCGGCACTCTCAGCATAGATGTCACCGACGAAAGGACTCTCAGCGGAAAAAAGGCTCAGGGAGTATTCACCTCCGTACAGGACCTCATGTATCCTAACGAAACAGAACCCTTTAACATTGCCTATCCCAATTGGACAAGCGATGAAAACGATAAGTTTGAAGCCGGTACTCCGCTTTATATCTATTTCAGAAATACCGTTGTCTATAAAAAGTATATCTCACGCATCTTTGTGGGACAGTGCTCACGCAAGGACGCAAAGACAGATGACGAAGACAAGCTAAAGGAATTTGACAAGGTGGTTGATATCAATGCTCTTATTGCGGCAACAGCGGCAGGCTCTGACGAGGTCATCCCTGTAAACGTGGCTGCCGATCAGGACAAGGCATGGTATAGCCGCAAAGACAGCAATGGCAGACTGGAGATCGAGCCTGCGGAGGATCAGCCGGCAGCATACATCAGTGTTGCGAGGACAGACAAGGAGGAGGAAGCCATAAGGGGCATCATGCTCTATAAATCCTCTCCTGACAAGGCAGTACCAAATCAGCTTGTTGTTGACGGTGCGACCTACTATTGTGCAAGCAATAGCTCACCCATAAGGATGTCTAACGGAAACAGCTATTTCCTGTATTATTCCTATAATATGGGTGTAAGCCCCGGCAGACCCATCACCCATATCACCGCAGGCTCCGAACCGTTCAAGTCAAGACAGGCAACTGCACTTGTGACAGACAAGGCGGATACCAGTGATTCCAAAGCAGTGCTTTACGGCGATACCACCATGAAGACCTTTATCCGTGCCGCCTTTGAAAACGGCGATCAGGTTTATTTCAACAAGATCTATGCCGCTTCCGGCTCTGACAAAGCTTCTGCAAAGCTGAAGCTCCTTGAGCAGGGCTGCACAGAATACTGCGATATCAATCTGAATGAAGATGCAGGGGGCAATGCTGTTTACTTCGGCTACCGCAGCTATATGCTCAACGAAAAAGCAATACGCATGAAAAACACTGACGAAGCAAAAGCAGCGGAAAGAGCTTATCAGCTCAGTCAGGCAATATATGATATCGTATGCACCGTAGATGAGCCTTATAAACCCGAAGGCTTTGTGTCCCAGCGCTATCAGATATATTATGCTCCCGTTGTCGTTGTTGACAAAAAGACCAACAAGATGTCTGGCGTAAACCTTAACGAAGGCACAACAGGACCTGAGATCTATATGTACTACGCAACCCCCTATGGGGCAAAGGAATATAATGAACGTGCAAAAACCGATAAACGGGCTATCCTCTCATCAATGCCGAATAATTATTTTTCTGCTCCGCTAACAAAGATCGCTTTTTCAAAGTATGACCGTGTACCCTATTCGGAGGATGTGGAAGCGTCTACCTCGGAACAGTCAAATTTACTGCGCTGGGAATATATCATGCAAAGCAACAATAAGCAGCATATCGACCTCAACGAAGGCGCAATAAAGTTTGACAGTGATTACCGCACAAGCGAAAACCGTATTTCCATGTTCGCTCAGCGTGAGGACGGCAGCGTAAAGCCCTCCGCCGAGATCACCGGAGGATATATCGATGAGTACGATGATATCGGCTATTTGTTAAACGTAAAATAATTCAAAGGAGGTTTGCATTTTGAATCTTTATCTTACTGCAAACATCATCGGCTTTGTATGCTCGTTATTCGGGTTTATCTACGGCGGAATACATTACTTTCGTCCCAGAAAGGCGACCTATGCCCAGATGATAACCCTGGCTCTCGGTTGTAACGCCTTCGGAAGACTGTTCTATATTGTGCGTCTTCTGACAACGGGATTTATTACGGGCAGCGTACAGCTTGGTTTTTTCGGAATCGCCGGCAGCTTCATGTTCTTCTTTTCAAGCAATTTCGGAACCCTGGATTCCCTTCTTGATGACGGCTCAAAGACCTTCAGGAAATACCGACTGATAGCCCTTGCTGCCCCTTTGGCGTTTATTGTGCTTTATGTCCTGCTTTTCCTGACGGCCGATATCAGCATGATGTGGAAGATACTCGGCGGTGTTATGACGGTCTTTGCGTCCCTTAGCACCTACTTCAACCTAAAGCATCTGATCTTTCCCGATGTGGATTTCGGCGTTGTAAAGTGTCTGCGCCCCTATAATTTTCTGGTGCTGATCTACTCGGCCTCGGTCTATATGGAGTGCTTCGGTCTGAGCCGTGACAATGCCGTGATTACTCTTATAAGCTGCATCATAACAGGTCTTATCTCAGCGGCGATGATGCCGTTCATCGTAAGGGGGTTGAAGAAATGGAGAACATGATCTATATTCTGTTTATCTGCATGGTCGCTCCATTGATGCTCAGTCTCCCCTTGATAAAAAAGACATCCCGAAGCATAATGATATTCATGCTTATCGGCATGTGCACTGCCCTGTTTGTTTCGGAGGTAAACGGACTGTTTCTCAGGCTGCTTGATAACGACATTCTTATGGTGACGACTACCATAACTCCTGCCACGGAAGAGATAGTAAAGGCATTGCCCGTGCTGATCTATGCCTTTCTGTTTACTGACGAAAAGGAACGTCTGCTTACGGCGTCCTTTGCAGTGGGACTAGGCTTTGCCCTGTTTGAAAACACCTACATCCTTACACAGGCGTCAACGGATGTTACAATAAGCTGGGCGCTGGTCAGAGGCTTTTCTACGGCGCTTATGCACGGCATCTGTACTGCGGCGGTAGGCTTTGGCATGAGCTTCGTTAAGAAGAAGAAAAAGCTGTTTTACTGCGGAACCATCTCTCTTCTTCTGATTGCCATAACCTATCACGGCATATTCAATATGCTTGTTCAGTCGGAAAGCATGAAATACTTTGGCTTCTTCCTGCCGGCGGTCACCTACATTCCGCTGGTCGTCGCCATGGTGATGAATTACAGAAAGAAAAACGCAAAATCGCAAAGCTGAATGATAATAAGACAGCAGAGCTCGCATAAAAACGCTGCCCTGCTGTTTTTTGCTGTGCCTCGGTTATCCGGAAATTACACTGCAAATTGCTGATTTGTCTCTTCATTTGTGGCAGTTTATATGATATAATAATATGGGACAAAAGCTTATGATAAGGAGGCCGTGCCAATGGGGGACTATGTCGTGAATGAAGAAAGCTTTAGCAGCTGGGAATCTTTGATCCACACCGATCTTCCGAGACTATTGTTTTATCTTACTCTTTTTCTTATTCCTATCGGTATCGGCGCCTGCATCATGTGCATTTCGCAGTCAAGAAATTCTCTTTATCCTAAGAATATCCGGCGCTTTTTTTTGACCATTTCGGCTTCCGTTATTGTATATCTCACCTCTCATTTTTAAGGGAGGTTCTGCTGGAGTTTCGCTGGAACAGTCTTAGGTTTATTCTTCCTGTTATAAGCTTTGCGGAGTTCCTGATGTCGGGAGTCATTGTTTTTGTCATTTCGGTGTTTATCCTCAATAATACGGGCATAAAGAAAATGAAGAAGTCCTGTCTTGCCATCTTTTCCGCATTGCTGGGAATCAATATCATATTGCTCATCGTTTCTCAGTTTACGGGAATGTATTATACCTTTCCGATTTTAGAGCTCGGGAATGGGCTTATCTTCATCAATTTTATACAGGGAAATCTCTACTTCATATCCAATATATCTCCCGCGCCATGCTGCTTTTGGACGGCATACTGCTTGTGAAATACCGCAAAAGCTTTGACAGGAAGCTGCTCATTGCCATGTGGGTCTATATAGCCGCTCCCATTGTGGCTGCTGTGCTAAAGGCCGTGTTCCCGGATTATCCCTTCATTATGTGGGCTACGGTCATTGTTACAACATATCTTCTTTTGTCCATACTCAGAATAAAATCCGAGGAATATGAAAAGCAGAAGGCGGAGGTAACAAGGCTTGACACGGAGCTGTCTCTGGCGACAAAGATACAGGAGGATATGCTGCCGAGCGAATATCCTGCGTTCCCGGACAGAAAAGAATTTGATATTTACGCTTCAATGGATCCTGCGAAGGAGGTCGGCGGGGACTTTTATGATTTCTTTATGGTTGATGACCACCGCCTGGGGCTGGTAATGGCGGATGTTTCGGGAAAGGGTGTGCCTGCGGCGCTGTTTATGATGTCGTCCAAGATTATGCTGAAGAATTATACTCTGATGACAAAGGATCCCAAGGCCGCCCTTGAAAAAACGAATTATCAGATATGTCAAAACAACCGTGAGGGAATGTTTGTGACTGTATGGCTGGGAATACTTGACGTAAAAACAGGCATACTTACAGCCGCAAATGCCGGACATGAGCAGCCTGCTCTTAAGGAACCCAACGGCAGCTTTGAGCTTTATAAGGATAAGCATGGTCTCATGGTGGGCTATATGGATATGGTAAAATACAGGACCTATGAGCTGACCCTCACAAAGGGGTCAAAGCTTTTCCTCTATACCGACGGCGTCGTGGAAGCCACCAATGCAAAGGAGGAGCTCTTCGGAACAGATCGAATGCTTGAAGCCCTGCGCAGAGCTCAAAACGGCACTCCAAAGGAGATACTCTCCCAAGTAAGAAGGTCCGTAGACGACTTTGTTCAGGACGCACCGCAGTATGACGATCTGACGATGCTGTGCCTTGAATACAAGGGAACAGAGGTGGCTGAATATGGATGAATTCGAGGTGGGCGCATCGGTTAAAAATCTCCACAAGATCGATGACTTTGTCTGCAGCAGACTGGAAGAATCCGGCTGCCCCATAAAAACGATGATGAAGATAGAGATCGTTGTCGATGAGATATGCGGAAACATCGTCAGATATTCGGGGGCAAGCTTTATTCGTGTCAGCTTTTCCAAAGACGAGGACAACACCATAACCCTGACCTTTACGGATGACGGCAAGCCCTTTGATCCGTTAACCGCAAAGGAGCCTGATATCGATGTTCCCTTTGACGACAGACCCATCGGCGGTCTCGGAATGTTCATTGTCAGGAATACGATGGATAATCTCAGCTATGAAAATAAAAACGGCCAGAATATTCTGATTGCAAAAAAGAAACTGTAAAGGAGTCACTAAAATTGAAATCAAATCTGCAAAAGACGGAAGCAAGCTGACAGTCAGTCCGGAGGGGCGCATTGACACCACAACGATGCCTGAATTCAGCGAATTTCTCAAGGAAAACATCGGGGGAGTCACTGGGCTTGTTTTTGACCTGAAAAAGCTCAGATACCTTTCTTCGGCAGGCCTGCGTGAGCTGATGAATGCACAGAAAATTATGGACAAGCAGGGCAAGATGAAGTTCATCCATGTCAACGATGTCATAATGGATATTTTTGATATGACGGGGCTTACCGATGTCTTTGATATAGAATAAAAAACTACTGCCGCAGCTTTTGATACTGCGGCAGTTTTTGCTTATGATAAATTTCAAAGTGTACATCTATACATCTCGGCCCAGCTGTATTGGTTCATGAATCCTGAGCTCAGGATATCCTGATCCCTTTTTTGGCTGCGGTTCGAGAGGTGGTCGAAGTAATCACATTCTATCATCTCGGTATTGATGGAATATGAATTCCTGCTGTGGATAAGCAGGCCCTCGATGCCGAGACGTGACAGATCCTTTCTCAGTGTGTAAATGATCTTTTTAAGGTATTCGTTATTCTTCTTTTCCGAGTCCTCACCCTCAAACAGATAGGCGCAGATCTCACCTCTGCTTGCTGCCGAGCCGTTAAGGCAGATCAGATAGGCAAGCAGCTCCTTTTCCTTCTGACGTGAAAAGCTTATGGGCTTGTTGTTAAAGAATAATTCAAAATTGCCGAAGCACTGGGCACAGATGGGCTTGGATGCAAGTGTATTCGTGTCACCTAAAGGCCTTCTCAGATTATTGAGTGCTTCCTCGATATCTCTGTCCCGGAAGGGCTTGAGTATGTATCCGCTGACATAAAGCCTGAGCGCTTCCAGGGCATAATCCGCATAGGCCGTCACGATAATGATATTGATATCGGGCTTGATGATCTTGATTGCCCTTGCAAGGTCAAGGCCTGTTTTTCCGGGCATCCTGATATCCAAAAAGGCAATATCAATATTATGGCTTTTCATTTCCTCCAGTGCGGTATCAAAGCTCCTGGCCAGATAATAGCTGTTTCCGGGACTGAGCCTTTCGATGGTATTTTTCAATTCTTCTCTGATGAATTTTTCGTCATCTGCGATCAATATTTCCATTGTCATTCTCCGTTAATAATCCGATGGTATAGTTATGGTTACCTTTCTTCCTGTTCCGGGAGTGCTCTCAACCGTCAGCGTTCCCTTGCACATTACTTCGATTCTTTGGGCGGTGTTTTTAATGCCGATATTTTTTTTTGCCCTTTTTTTCCAATATGGACGTATCAAAGCCGCAGCCGTTATCTTCTATGGTAATGATATGCAGCTTTTTTATTTTCTTTGTGGTAATAATCACAGTGCCCTTGCCTGAATTGCCGTCCCTGATCCCGTGCTGAACGGCATTTTCCACCATCGTCTGCACGGCGTATGGCGGTACGTCAAAATCAGTGTCACTGATATGATACTCAGTGCTCAGCTCGTCCTCAAATCTTTTTTTCTGTATGCGGATGTAGTTTTTTACGATATCCAGCTCTCTTTCAAAGGAGATGCACTCTGTTTCCAGCATAAGGTCGGTAGTGCTTCTGAGATAATCGGAAAAATCGTTTATGGTCTCGGCGGCCTTTTCCGGCGCATTAAGGCATTGATAACGAATCAGAGACAGCGTGTTGAAAATGAAATGCGGCTGCATCTGATGGTTGACGAGACGGAGCCTTTCTTCGCTGATCCTTTTTTGCTGCTCCACAAGATACTGGGCATAATAGGCTTCATAAGAGACAAACAGTATTATCGTGGAAATAACGACGGCGATATTCGTGCATGGGAAGCTGTAAAGAAATTCCGAAATAATAATGGCTATCATGGGCAGCACAAGATAGGAGACCATCGCCACCCTTTCCATAGGAAGAAGATACTTGATATATACGATGGCAACGCTCAGCGACACGGCTGCTTCCATAAATATCACAAGGTCGGGCAGCCAGAAATAATCTCTGAGCCGGATATAAGTATTATTTTCATCGAAGGTATAGATATAGGGACTGTAGAGATTGATGATGAGCAGGATTGTTCCGATGAAGAACAAGACCCACTCGATTTGTTTCCAATTCAAATCAATGCCGTCTGTTCTTTTATATACCAGGTGTGAGATGTATTCTGCCGAGACAGCCATATTCAGCATGCCGAGAAAATATGCGCCAAAATTGGCTGACCTGACAATATAATATGCGAGTTGCGAAGTATTGCCAAGATAGATCCAGGTGAGGCTGTCGCATATCATCAGGGCAAAGGAACAGAATAATACGAATAGCAGCCTTCTGGAGCCTGGCTTGTCAAAATATCTTGTCGCAAAGACGGTGATAAGTGCAACGAGACTGAACAGTGCGCCCCAGATTTCTATTGAAAAATGAATATACTGTTGTACGGACAAAAAAATCACTCCCGTCAAAGCCGATATGCAAAGTAATAATACAATACAAAAGGGGACAAAACCACAGGGGATCCGATACTTTTAAAAAGGTCTGCCGCCGGCTGCGACAGACCCTCTTTTCTGTTTGGCGATTGATGTCAGGATCAGAGCAGCTCGACCTTGACATAGTTTCGATAGATCTCAGTTTCCTTGTCGTCAAAATCGGTGGTTTTGACTGCTATTGTGCCTACATCAAGAATACGATAGGACGCATCGTGTGACATCAGTATTTCCTTCTCGCTGGTATAGAAGATACTGTCGATACTTATAGCGCCCAGCTTGTCCAGGCTCTCCTTTGAAGCATAAATGATAAATAGCGTGTCGGAGAATTTGCAGGCAACGCTGATATCGGTGGTGGTGCTTATCATGATCGGGTCAGTAAAGGTATTGCCGATGCAGTCTCTGAGCTTCTCCAGAGTGGGCACTTCACTTGTTCCGGCGGCTGCCTTGAGCTGACTGTCATATACTCCGCTGTAGAGAACAAGATTATCGCACATTCTGCCTCTTTTAAGCTCGGTATAAAGTCCGTGATCCATCATCAGATAGGTTTCCGCATAATCATCTCCAAAGGCATTGGCGGCTTCTTTGCTCATTGCCGGGTCGTGGTTTTCTGCGGAGGTCATGCCTAAATAATGGGGAATGACCTCGCCCTTATAGAGCATGGTGTAAAACAGCTCTTCTCTTTCGATGGGAACATCGTTTTCGTTGCAGAAGCTGACATACTTCTTGCTCCATTCCGTAAACTCATCATTGCTGATTACACGATAGCTGCTGTATTTTTCTTCGTCAAACAAATTGCTGCTGCCTGCGATAGAACCAAGGGTGTCCGGTTTTGATTTTTCCTTTGAGGGCTGCTGATCCGGCTGGTCAGTGTCTTCTTCCTCTCTGGGCTTTGGCTGCATCTCCTCCGGAAGCTGATAACAGCCGGCGTATGCCGTTTCGGAGACTGACACGGCTTTGATAGAGACCTCCTTGAGCGATGAGCAGCCGTAAAAGGCGTAGTCACCTACGGACTGCAATTCTCCCGGCAGGGAAACAATTGCTAAAGACCTGCAATTTCCAAAGGTTCTCTTGCCTATTGAATCCAGGGTATGGCTTATGTTAAGCTCAGTTAGCTTGCTACAGCTATAAAACAGTCTGTCAGGAAGATTCTTTACTTTGTCGCCCTTGAAGGTAACTGAGGCAATTCCCGAACAGTTTGAAAAAGCAAATCTTCCCAGCTCCTGAACACCTTCAGGCAGCTCTAAGCTTTTGAGGGACTGACAGAAAAGGAAAGCACCCTTTTTGATGACCTCCAGATTATTTGGCAGCTCAACGCTTTTTAGCTTAGTGCAGGCTGAAAAAGCGCATTCGCCGATGGTCCTGAGGGAATCGGGCAGTGTAATCTCCTCTAAATTTGCACAGCACTCAAAGGCATAATCTCCGATCCCGGTGATGCCCTCGGACAGAAGGATCTTCTTGACATGGGTGTTTCCTGCAAAACAGCTTTCACCGATAGCAGTGACAGGCTTTCCGCCAAGGGTCGAGGGTATTTCAGGGTTTGCGTCCTTTCCGTTGTATCTTGTCAGGATGATACTTCCGCTGCTTTCGGAATAAGAGAAATCCTTGCCTGACTCCTCACTGCTGCTTTCTGACGGTTCAGGTCTGCTCTCCGGCTCTGAAACCGTCTCACCTGAGCTTTCCTTTGCGGATGACTCGGAAGTGTTGTCCGATAGTTCCGAATTTTCAGAGATACTGGTTGTTTCGGAAGGCACATTGCTGGTGCTTTCATTCTGTGGCTTGCTGCAACCGGTCATGCCGATGGTCAGAAGCAATGAAATAAAGCAAAACAATGCAGTTGCCTTATGTGTATAATGCTTTTTCATATTATGCTCTCCCCGTTCTTTAAAATCCCGAAAGTGCTATTTGTTCCGCAGCTGTATTAAACATATTTATTATAACATATTGAGTGGATTTAGTCAAAGGTTATAAAGATAAAGGGGCATTGTGGGTTGTATCAGAAATACATCTGTCTTTGTTCAGGCAGAAAGCAGGAGACAACATGGACTTCTTTCTCTGCAATGTGAATAATTCTTCTGCATTTGACCAGTCTATTGTAAGAGAGGAGTGATCGGGATGATACTGAGGACAGATCTCGCAATAGAAGCAGAGGGCTGCGGGAAGAATGATTTTTCAGGCATGAAAAGGGAGGAGTATGCAAGCGCAGGGCTAAAGGTGACAAGGATAGATATTACCGATGACAGGGCAGCACGGGTCATTGGCAAACCTATGGGACGATATGTCACAGTTGAGGGGCTTGAGATGACGGAGACGTTTTGCGATGTGAGGGAGCATATCGAGCTGATAGGTCAGGAGCTGCGCCGTCTGCTGCCCTCATCAGAGGGGACGGTACTGGTGGTAGGGCTTGGAAACAGAGATATCACCCCTGATGCGCTGGGGCCGAAATGTATTGAGCATATTATCGCCACCAGGCACATAAAAAAAGAACTGAACAAGAGCGCAGGGCTATCCTCACTGAAGAGCGTGGCTGCTGTGGCTCCGGGTGTGCTTGGGCAGACAGGCATAGAGGCTGCGGAGTTTCTGGCAGGGGTCGTCAGCAGGATAAGACCTGTGGCAATGGTGGCGGTGGATGCCCTTGCCTCAAGAAGCCTTGCACGGCTGGGCACTACGATACAGCTGGGGGATACTGGCATTTCACCGGGAGGAGGCATCGGCAGCCGCAGGATCACTCTCAACGAAAAAACTCTCGGGGTGCCGGTGATAGCGGCAGGTGTACCCACTGTCGTAGACGCAGCGACCCTTGCCTGGGATATCCTTGGAAAAGACGGCTGCGAGCCGGACGAGGAGCGTATCAATGAGGTGATGCAGGGAAGGAGTATGTTTGTGACCCCCAAGGAGACTGATCTGCTGACCGAGAGAGGCGCAAGGCTTCTTGGCATGGCGATAAACTGTGCTCTGCAGCCGGAAGCGGATTTTGACACCCTGGTTTCACTGATATCATAAGTCCTGGGTCAGCAGCATAAAATATAGTGTAGGTTCCTTTTTATATTGTATAGCGGGCAGATAAACAGGAGGTCATTATGGGCAGGAAAAGCAGGCTGTACCGGGTCTTTTTGTCTATAACAGCGGGATTGCTGACGTCTGCGGGTTTGCTGTGCGTCGGGATAAGGGCGACCCAGATAGGAATGGACACATCCCTGGATATAGTGGCTGCCGAAATGGCAATGCCTACCGGACACGCTGAATACAGAGAGGCTCCGGTCTTTATTCCAAGAGCATTGCCGGTCATGTCAGAGGTTCTTAGGGACAAAGGGGACAAAAGCGATCAGGTCTCGCATGAAGGCTCTGCTCCGGCAAAAGACAGGGAGGATGATAAGGATTTTGATGCTCACGATCCATCCCAGGAGGATATAGAGTCCTACGAGAGTGAACACGATGGTGAAGAGAGGTATCCTGTGCATGAGTTTTGTGTGACAGAGGGCAATATGAGCTATGGTGTCGTGCAGGTCAAAAACACCTCGTCAACGGATATCGACATCCAGGAGGAGCTGAGTGCAAAGCTCGGTTTTTCTATGGAGGATACGGATGAACCGCAGGTGCTGATCTATCATACCCATACCTCGGAAAGCTATCTGCCGTATGACACAGGTTATTTTTTTGAGAGCTTTTTTCCACGCTCCACCGACAGCTCCCAAAACGTGTGTGCCGTGGGTGAGGAAATAGCAAAGCAGCTCAACGCTGCCGGTATAGTTACTATCCACGATACGACACTCCACGACTATCCAAGCTACAGCGGTGCATACGACCGCAGCTTTGACACCATAGAGAAATATCTTGAGGAGTACCCCACGATCAAGGTGGTGCTCGACATCCATCGTGACGGAATAGGCACCGATACGGAAAAGTATAAGCCGGTTTTTACCGCCGAGGGTCGAAAGGGTGCTCAGGCTATGATCCTTGCCGGGTATAATTATGACGGATGTGAGGAGTTCAGCGACTGGGAGTATAATCTCCGGTTTGCGCTGCGCCTGCAAAGGACAGCAGGTGAGCTTTATCCCGGAATGCTCAGACCGCTGCATTTTTCGGATTTCATGTACAACATGAACGCAAACACCGGTTCACTGCTGATTGAGGTGGGCGGCGAAGCCAATACTATTGAAGAGGCAAGATACACAGGCTTTCTCCTGGGAAAGGTGATAGCTGATACGCTGTCAGGAGAAAAGTAGGGGGTCAGTGTAATAAATTCTGGAATCTTTTGGCTCATTGTGGAGAAAATTTGTAAAAAGTCTTTTATATTTCATCCGCTTGTGATATAATCAGTTGAATGTGTCTTGTAAAAGTGCTCCCTTTTGGGGGTTATTGTTGCAAAATGGCGGTGAGAATATGAAAAACGGAAGAAGTATTATTTTGTCGCTGCTGCTGGTGCTGTCTTTTCTCTACTGTATGGCTATGGCGGCTTCGGCTGAGGGCGAGGATGATCCCTTGTCTCAGGACAGCGGCAAAACCGATATCAGCTTCGAGGAAAGTGTATCATATCAGGAAATATCCGATGCCCCATCTGAAGAATCTCCTTCCGGAGAGCCGGTTGAGAGCAGCGGTGAAAGCAGCGAGGAGAGCTTTGAAGAAAGCGTGTCAGATGCTTCTGATGAAAGCTCCTTTGATCCTCCGGTGGAGAGCTCTGATGAAAGCTCCCTTGACCCGCCTGTGGAAAGCTCCGACGAAAGCTCAGCTGTAAGCTATCCCGAAAGCTCCGATGAGAGCAGTCAGGACAGTTCTGACATAAGCAGGCAGGAATCCTCAGAGCAGAGCAGTGAGCCTGATATTTCGCAAACAGAGCAGAGCAGCCAGCAGTCTTCCCAGCAGTCCCATGAGGAAAGCAGTAAGACAGAGCAGAGCAGTAAGACAGAGGAAAGCAGCCATACCCAGCAGAGCACCCCGGAGAGCAGCAGTGAATCACAGCAGAGTCCGGAGTCGTCGGACAACAGCGAAACTGAGGCTTCCAAGGGCACAGAAGCATCACAGACCTCTGAGCAGCCCTCACAGCCCTCCCGTGAGGAAAGTGACCATGTTCAGCTGACCGCCCCGAGAAAGGATCCCCTCAACTGGATGGCAGGAATAGGGACGGTTATCCCGTCAATGAAGGAAAGCTCAGACAGCTCCGACAGTTCCTATGAGCCTCAGGATGAAAAGTCTCTGCCATATTCAGATATAGACATTGAGATCAGCTATGAAACCGTGCTGAGTGAAATCCCCGTCTCACCCATTGTTGAGAGCGAGCCTGTGGGTATCAACGCTATCCCTGTCAGGAACAGCCGGGCATTACTCATAGGAATCATCATCTTTTCGCTTATCGGTATGGGCGTGACGCTTTCGCTGATAATAATACTCAGGAAAAACGGATTTCTTCCTGCAAGGGGAGGAAAAGGCCGAAGAACGGCAATGTAAATACGTGAGCTTTCACGAAAAGGAGTAAATGGAAAAAATGGAACACGCAAAGCAGCTTGCACAGGAATTTGGTATAAAGGAGGAGTATGCAGGGAATATTATTTCCTTGCTGGATGAGGGAAACACTATTCCCTTTATCGCAAGATATAGAAAGGAAATGCACGGCACTCTGGACGACCAGACTATCAGAGAGATCAGTGAGAGGCTTGAATATCTCAGGAGCCTTGACAAAAGAAGGGAAGAGGTTGCAGGTCTGATCGAGGGACTTGGCCAGATGACCGATGAGATCAGGGCAGCTCTTGACAATGCCGCCATGCTTTCCGAAATAGAGGATATCTACCGTCCTTATAAGCCAAAGAGAAGGACAAGAGCCTCAGTCGCCAGAGAAAAGGGTCTGGAGGGTCTTGCCCAGTCGGTGTTTGAGCAGGAGGACATAGATGTAGACACCGAAGCGGAAAAATACATAAACGAGGAAAAGGGTGTTGCCAGCGCTGAAGAGGCTATAGCAGGAGCTATGGATATCATTGCCGAAGATGTATCCGATAATGCCGAGATAAGAAAGCGCCTGAAGAATATCATCAGACTCAATGCAAGCCTTCGCACAAAAGCCGCAGACCCTGAAAAGGAAAGTGTCTACTCGCTTTATTACGACTACAGCGAGCCTGTAAAAAGTGTTGCAGGACACCGTGTGCTTGCCGTTGACAGGGGAGAGCGTGAGGGCTTTTTGAAGGTCAGCGTTGATATCGACCCTGCAAAGTGTCTGAACATTGTTTTCAGGCTAATGGTAAAGGGTCAGAACCGCTGCTCTGAGCTTGTCAGGGCGGCGTGTGAGGATGCTTATTCAAGACTGATCTTCCCGTCAGTGGAAAGGGAGATACGCTCCGAGCTTACAGATGCTGCAGATGAGCAGGCGATAAAGCTTTTTGCCATGAATCTTCGTCAGCTGCTGATGCAGCCCCCTGTCAAGGGACACACTGCAATAGGCCTTGACCCCGGCTACAGGACAGGATGCAAGCTTGCGGTGGTTGATCCTACCGGAAGAGTGCTTGACACGGCGGTGATTTATCCCACTCATAGTGCTGCTCAGATAGAAAAGTCCAGGCAGACCCTGAAAAACATGATAAAAAAGCACCATGCGGAGATCATTGCCATCGGCAACGGCACTGCCTCCAAGGAAACCGAGATGTTTACTGCCCAGTGTATAGGTGAGATCGATGAAAAGGTCTCCTACATGGTGGTGAGTGAGGCAGGAGCTTCGGTTTATTCCGCATCCAAGTTAGCCGCTGCCGAGATGCCTGACCTTGACCTGACTCTGAGGAGTGCTGTGTCTATTGCAAGAAGGCTGCAGGATCCTCTGGCGGAGCTTGTCAAGATAGAGCCAAAGGCAATCGGGGTCGGTCAGTATCAGCACGATATGCCCCAGAAACGACTCAGCGAGGCTCTTGACGGAGTGGTTGAGGATTGTGTGAACACCGTGGGAGCCGATCTTAACACGGCTTCACCGGCACTGCTGTCAAGGGTATCGGGCATTACCAATGCTGTGTCAGGCAACATCGTCGCATACAGAGAGGAAAACGGAGCATTTACTTCTCGTGCGGAACTAAAAAAGGTACCCAAGCTGGGGCCCAAGGCCTTTGAACAGTGCGCTGGCTTTTTGAGGGTCTCCGAGAGCAAGGAAGCCCTTGACAATACCGCTGTCCACCCGGAATCCTATAAAGCTGCAAGGGAGCTTCTCAGGCTGTGCGGATATACCTCTGAGGATATCAGGCAGGGCGGAGTAGGTGAGCTGAGGAAAAGAGCAGAGTCTATGGGACTTGATAATGTGGCAATGCAGATAGGCACCGGTGTGCCTACGCTTCTTGATATAATCAGCGAGCTGACAAAGCCCGGACGTGACCCCCGTGATGAGCTGCCTCCTCCGCTGCTCAGGACTGATGTGCTTGATATCAAGGATCTCAGACCGGGCATGGAGCTGAAGGGCACTGTCAGGAATGTCATCGACTTTGGTGCCTTTGTGGATATAGGAGTCCATCAGGACGGGCTTGTGCATATCTCACAGATAAGCGACAGACGTATAAAACACCCCTCTGACGTGCTGAAGGTGGGAGATATAGTCAATGTAAGGATACTGTCGGTGGATGCCGAAAAAGGAAGGATATCCCTGACTATGAAGGGATAAGAACACAGCAGAAGGACAGGATAGAATGAGAAAGTATGATTTTGCGCTTTTTGACCTGGACGGAACGCTCAGCGAATCCGGAGATGGGATATTGTATTGCGTAAGGAAAATATTTGAAGAAATGGAAAGACCGCTGCCGGATGAGAAGGTCCTTGGGACATTTATCGGGCCGCCCATGTATGACAGTCTGCGGGGCTGCGGGTTTTCCCACGAGGACGCTGAGAAGGGCGTGGAGATATACAAGAGGAATTTCATTGAAAAGGGTATATACATCAACAGGCTGTACACAGGCATGCATGAGCTGCTTGTGCTTCTCAAGGAAAACGGCGTCAGGCTGGGAGTCGCTACCACAAAGTTTTATCCCTTTGCAGAAACCATCATTAATATGATCGGAGCCGGAGAGCTGTTTGAGTTTGTGGGGGGTGCAACCGCCGATACGGAGCGCCGCACAAAGGCCAAGGTGATAAACTATACTCTGGAAAATCTTGGTTGTGACGACAGGAGCCGTGCGGTAATGATAGGAGATACAAGATTTGACGCAGAGGGTGCGTCTTTGACGGGGCTTGATTTTATCGGATGTCTTTACGGCTATGGCAGCCGTGAGGAGATGGAGGTGTTCTGCCCCGAGGCGGCATATGTGGAAGAGCCTATGCAGATCGCCGGCCTGATACTCGAATAATCATTGCCGGAATATTTCCGTGTATGAAAATGAAGCTTCCGGGAAATGCTATTAGGGAAGCACTGATCAAATCTTGTACTCATATCCGTAGGATGTGATTTATTCAGTGGTTCCCAAGTACCGCTCAGGCGGGGAAAAGAGGTTTTTTTCTTGGAAAGCATAAACAGAAGCATAAGGTGCACAGTCGAACAGTGCAGACATCATTGCAGGAGCTGCGATAACTGCTCCCTTGACCGTATCAGCGTCGGGACACGCATAGACTCCGCATCGGAGAGCGTCTGCACAGACTGTATGTCTTTTGCGGAAAAATAATGCCGATATCAGGAAAAGGGAATGCGGCTCATCCCTGCACCCCTGACTGATACCGTGTAAAAAAACAGCGTAGCCTGAGCTTTTGCCGGCTGCGCTGTTGTGTTTTGTGTGAGTATTATTACTGATAAAAGGACGGATTGATAAACCTTCCGATGATATCCGCCAGAGCAATGGTGATTCCCACGAGGATGACGAACATCACAATAAGCACCACCTTGTTAAAAGTGCTCTTTGTGAGAGGCTCTTCCTTTTCCTTGCTGTTTTCCTCTTCGGAAAGCTTTTCTATATCCTCATCCTTCAATTCCTCGGCTTCGTCCATGGCTCCGATGCCTATAAGAAGCTCCGATGCTTGTTTATAGTGCCCCAAGGGAACGGTAACGATACAGTTTTCCGGAGGAGCTGCGTTCATAATGCTTATTCCCATGTCACGCTTTACCTCACGGGTGGTAAACGGGATCCCCTCATCCTTGAGTGCGGCGCCTATCCGCTCAAGCTCAAAGCCGTTAGCGGTGACCAGGTCTACAGGTGAAAAGCTGTTAGGATCACTTATCAGCTCTCTTCGGCACTTAGGACAAACCTCTGTTTTATCGTTTGCGTACACCTTTTTGCATTTTGTGCAGTATTTCATCATTTTTCCTCAATTCTTGTTTGATTAGTCTATTATATCCCTATTTCCGGCTGTTTGTCAACAGTATGGATCTTCCACTTTCGACAGGGATTTTTTTTATTCGGTCTGTCTTATTTTTCGGAAGGAATAATGACAGTGGCAGAGTTTTCCACATATGTTGATATGTGATGGAAATATAACAAGATTGTAATAAATTTGTAACCAAATTTAATTGATTGTTGCACAATAAATGGAGATTTATGATGGCAAAAATATACAATATTTTGCTCCATTATTCCATCATAGAAATATAAATTATTGAATTTTTAGTGAATATGCATAAAAAGTCCATTTTTGGTAAATTAAAAAAATTAAAAGAGATAAAATAATCTTGATTTTTGGTGGGTTTTAGTATATAATCATCGTAGGTAAAGTCCTGTTGAGGACTTTATTATATTTTAGTTAGGAGGAAGATTTCCATGCAGGTAAAGAAAATTCTTGGTATTGCTCTCGCAGCTGCACTTGTAGGTTCAGTTGCTATCGTTGCAATGCCCACTGCCTCTGCTGCAGAGTTTGAAGCAGCAGGTCACACCTTCGGCGTAATCGGCGGCTTCAATGAGTGGGGCGGCGATGTTGAGATGACAGACGATGATGGCGACGGCGTCTTTGAGGCAACCGTAGAGGTGGCTGGCACTTATGAGTTCAAAGTTCGTGCAGACGGCGCTTGGAGCTACAGCTGGGGCGTATACGAGGCTGACTATGACAGAACACAGAACAGCCAGACCAACTGCAGCGCAACAGTAGCTGAGGGTCAGAAGCTCGTAGTAAAGCTCGACACAACTAAGGTTGATGACGCTGCTAAGGCTAATGCTGATTCAGTTGTTAACGAGGAAGACTTTGACTTCGCAGAGGACGGCTATGATTTCTGGCCTGTAACCTTCGAGGTTGTTGACGCTACAGAGGAGCCCGAGGAGCCCGAGGCAGAGCAGAAGATCCCCTTCACTACTCTTGGCGTAATCGGCGGCTTCAATGAGTGGGGCGGCGACGTAGCTATGACCGATGAGGACGGCGACGGCGTTTATGAGGCTACAGTAGATGTAGCTGGCACATACGAGTTCAAGGTTCGTGCAGACGGCGCTTGGGAATACAGCTGGGGCGAGTATGAGGTTGATTACGACCGCACACAGAACAGCCAGACCAACTGCAGCGCAACAGTAGGTGAGGGTCAGAAGCTCATAGTTAAGCTCAACACAACTATCGTTTCTCCCGCTGCAATGAACAATGCTGAGTCAGCAGTTAACGAGGAAGGCTTTAACTTCGCAGAGGACGGTTTTGAATTCTGGCCTGTAACCTATGAAGTAGTTGACGCTACAGAGGAGCCCAGCGAGGAGCCCAGCGAGGAGCCTTCAGAGGAGCCCAGTGAGGAGCCTTCAGAAGAGCCCAGCGAGGAGCCTTCAGAGGAGCCCAGCGAGGAGCCTTCAGAGGAGCCCAGTGAGGAGCCTTCAGAGGAGCCTGTAGAGCCCACAACTACCGTTACAACCATTAAGGATTACATCTACTTCGATAACAGCTATACACAGTGGGATGAAGTATATGCTTACTGGTGGGACAGCGGCTACGGCAGAACATACGATCTTGAGAACAACGATTATGGTTGGGTAGCAGAGACCAACGAGGACGGCACACCCAATAATCATCCTGTAGCATTCCCCGGCACAAAGATGACTCAGATCCCCGGCACTGACGTATGGCAGGCAAGGATCCCCTTCGGCGCACAGAAGATCATCTTCGGCAGCGGCAAGACTGACGATCAGATCAAGGCTGGCGAAATCGGCTATCAGACTGCAGACCTCGACATCGATCCCGCTGCAAACGCAGGTCAGGTTTATGTTGTAGAGGTTGGCTCAGAGCCTAAGAAGGGCAAGGGCGTTGAGAAGACAAAGTTTAAGTACAACAACGGTGCTTGGGAAGATTATGCCGGCGCATTCGTTGAGGAAGTTCTTGCAGAGCCCGAGGAGCCTTCAGAGCAGCCCAGCGAGCAGCCTTCACAGGGCGAGGCTTCTGGTGAGCCCGTACCCGTAAAGCCCGATGCTCCTAAGACAGGCGACGCAACAATGCCTATCGCTATCGCAGTAGTTGCAGTTGCAGCTCTCGGTGTAGCACTTGTAGCATCCAAGAAAAAGGCTTCAGAGAAATAATTACATATCTCTCTGTTAACTAAACAAACAAAGCCTCCCGCAGGTAAAACTGTGGGAGGTTTTTTGTGTCTGTCATAATAAACAAACCACGGCAAGCTCCATGTGAACTGTCGTGGTTTTGTGTAATAAGTTAATGCTTAAATTATGCGGTGACTCGTGTGACTGTATAGCCGTCATTCTGGAGCAGCTTCACAACGCCCTGATCTCCGACGAAGTGCAGCACACCCACCATGAAGAATACCTTTGAGCCGGAATCAACAAACTGTTCCACTGCCTTAGTCATACTCTTATTCCTGTCATAAACAAGCTTCTCGAGATACTCCTGATATAACGGGTAGTTTTCTGTCGTGTTGTTAACGAAGTTTGATGATATGAGAAGATCCGAATCGATAGTACCATTCTTCCAGCGGTTGTACAGCTCTTTTGTGACATTGACCATATAGGTGCCGTAATTCGGATCGAGTATCTGGGCTATCAATAGGTCGTTAAGCTCGTCGGAGTAGGAATTGAATATTTCAAACTGCATTTCCACAGATTCTATCTCGTTTACGGGCTTTTGGTCCTGCTGTGCCTTTTTCAGGAATACCACATCCACGCCCTTATAAATGTCCAGGCCAGTGTTGCCAATGATAGTGTTGCCCAGCAGCGAGGTCCAGACAAAGGGCATCATTTTATCGTAGGCGGCATTGTATAAGCCGAAGCTCTCAAGCCGCTCTACGGCCTTGTTATAGGTCTCCTCTGAGATATGATCCTTTATTGTGGTTCCGTCAGTATAGGTCATTGTAGAGACAAGTGCTGCAGCCTTGGAGGTATCCTCCAGGTAGGAGGTGATGTCAGCCTCAACCGCCAGTGATTCGCTGTAATCATAAGCGTTATTTACATAGTCCGGCAAATTATAGACAGAGTCATCGCCCATATGTATGGTGCCCATCATATAGATGTAGTTACCGGCGCTGTTTTCCACCTTCCAAACAGCAGGGGCCAACACTGAAGAATCAGAGGGCTGCGGGGTGGGAGTAGAGCTTTGTGAGACGGTCTGTGACACCTGACTGGTGCCCGGAGGAACAGGAATAAGTGGGTTATAGGGGTCAGTCTGGATCTTCTCATTTGAGCAGCCTGTCAATGCCGGTATCAGCATGAAAAACGCAAGTAAAGCAGATACGGATTTTTTTAGTTTCATCACGACACGTCCTTTCATGGTTTTAAATTATAAAAATAAAACATCAGCATAAAGAAAAAATGAAGACGCATCCGAAGAATGCGCCTTCATTCTCAAGTCAAAAGCATTTACCAAGAATTACTTGGAAGCCTTCTTCTTCATCTTTGTAGCTACGATAGCTGTGCCAAGAGCAGCAACGCCTGTTGTAGCAACGATAGCAACAACTGCAGAGCTGTTATCGCCTGTCTTTACATCGTCACCGGGCTTCTCTGAGGGCTTGGGAGTATCGCTTGTCTCGCCGAGACCTACAGCACCAGCAGAAAGTGAAAGTGCAAGTGCAGCAGCAACAGTTGTGAGGGCTACAAAGAAAGTTTTCTTGATTCTCATGATAATACATCCTCCTTAATTAATTGCAATCTACTTGCAACACATACATTATAGCATAGTGTTCTCTATAAGTCAATCGGTTTTTAAAATAAAAACTTAGAAAACGAGGAGATAATATCCATCAAGATTGTGTAATACGTACAATATGATAGGGAAGAAACAGGCAAAAACACTGCATTGAGTATACAAAATGCACTAACAGTGGTTAAATTTATGTAATATTTCTATGATTTTCCAGCTGCGACATAATTGCAATTGTTTATATTATTGACAAAGCTCCGCCTTGTGGATAATAGCTTGTGCAAAACTGACATCTTCAGGGTAGGTAAGCTTTATGTTAGTCAGCTCACCCTGTATAAGCCTGATATTGTACCCGCATTGGCGATAGAGGCTGCACACGTCGGTTGCACGGGCTTTTTCTGCCGGAGTAAGGGGTGTCCACACCTTGAGGAACGAGCCGATACGGAAGGTCTGAGGCGTCTGTACGCGATAGAGGGTGCTTCTGTCCGGAAAAGAGCTGACGTTAAGTGCTTTGTCTGCAACGGCAACGGTATCGGTTTCCGGTATGGCAGTTGTGCATATCTCACAGGTCTCCATAGCTGAAATGCTGTCGCTGATCATCCTCGGAGACACAAAGGGGCGGACGGCATCGTGAGAAAGCACAACATCCTGGTCGGTGCAGCCCAGGTGTGAAATAGCATAGCCGATAATATTTTCTATAGTGCTGTTGCGGTCAGGACCGCCCATTGTAATATGGACCCTGCCATCTTGGTCATAAAGACCTGGCAGGGTCCTTGCATAGTCATAATATGATGGGTTAATGCCGATTATAGCGGCGTCAACTGAGCTGTGGGAGAGGAATGCCCTGACTGTCCTGACAATCACAGGCACACCCTCAAGCTCCATAAACTGCTTTGGAAGCTCGGTGCCCATGCGGGAACCGCTTCCTCCTGCGACAATAGCTGCAATGATCATATCATTTCTTGCTCCTTCTTCTGGTGGGAGGAATAAGACCCTCTTCACGCTCCTTGTTTTTGAGGAACCTTCTGTAGGAAACTGCAAACAGTGTAACTATGAGTATAACGATGGTCGATTCGAGGATAATGATTATCCAGCTGTATGTAGTGCTTGCGGAGGATACGACAACGACCTTACAGCTCCTTGAAAACTTGCCGTCGGAGGTTTTAAAGGTTATAGTTGCGCTTCCTTCTGCAAGGCCTGTGATCCTTCCGTCAATGTCTACCATGGCAACACGGGTATTGTCAGACACACCGTTCATGGTGGGCAGTGCGGCATTTGAGGGCTTGACCTTGAAAACCATATCATAAGAGCTGCCTACCTCAAGGTTTACTGTGGTCTTTTCGAGGGTAATATCCTTTATGGCAGCCGTTCCTGCTGTGTCGCTCTGATGGAGAATGACCACTTCCTTATCATTGATAATACACGACATACTCATGTCATGGGCGCCTATTGAAATCTTACCGCTGGCAACAGCCTTTTTGGACTGCTTTGTGCGGTAAATATTCATTGTATAGTCGCCCTGGACGATATTTTCAAAATAAAACATTCCGTCTGCGTCGGTTGTGGTGCGTTCCTCAGCGGTCTCACTCTTCAGCTCAACCACCATGTTTGCCTTCTTATCACCGGCAATGGAGTAGAGCACGCCTGTTATGGCAACGCTGAAGCTGGTGTGCCCCTGCTTTGTATTGACCTTTACCATGCACTTTGATGAAACGGCGGTGCTGGAGGATTCAACTGAAATGACAGCCACGCCGGACTTGAGAGCCTTGATGACGCCGTCCTTGTCAACCTTTGCCACAGTTTCGTCAGAGCTTGTAAAATATAGTCTCGTATCGTCAGCGTCAGCCGGCAAAACGGATGCTTCAAGAGTGTAGGTGTCGCCCTCATAAAGGTCTATGCTCTGGGTGCCAAGCTCCACGCTTTTAGGAGCTGTTCCGGTGTGTACGGTGACAGTGCAGGCAGCCTGGTTGCCCTTGTTGTCTGTGACTGTGATGATAGAGGAGCCAGAGTGGATAGCCTTTACCAGACCGGATTCATTGACGGAAACAATATTCGGGTCGGAGGATCTGTATTCTGTGATATCGGCGGCGGATTTGAGTGTGAGCTGATAGCTCTGCTCAGGATAAAGATTCAGGCTGTCCCTTGTAAAATCTATCACATCACCCACTGCAAGCGCTGTCGTAGGGAAAATACACAACAGCATGATGGCGACAGTGAAAAAACTAAGTATTCGCTTCTTCATAAAATGGATACCTCCGGGATCTTGATTTGCGTATCGTCAAAGTCCTTGTCAAGTATGCTCAGCAGCTTCGGTTCAACGCTTTCAATATAATATTTCTTTTCCAGAAAGGCATTAGCCTTAAGCCTTTGCTGTAATTCCGGGCTGTCCAGATAGCCTTCCAAGACCTCTGCCAGCTTCTGAGCCGGATTGTCTGCAAGCGGGTCAAAAAGCAGCCCGTTTTTGTTATTTTCGATAAGGTCGATGTGCCCTTTTATCCGTGACGCTATCACGGGCATATTACAGTGAAGGGCCTCCATTACATTAAAGGGAAGTCCCTCCATCAGTGCTCCGCTGATGAGGACGTCACAGCTGCGATAAAGAGTGTTCACGTCTTTGGTATGACCTAAAAAGCGTATATGTGAGTCAAGCTCCAGTCTCTCTGCAAGGCTGCGGCAATCTGCAAGATCCGCACCGTCGCCTGCAAATACAATGGCGACATTCCTGTGCTTCTGACGGAGAGCGTCAAGAGCTTTTATAAGAAGGGCCTGGTTTTTTCTTCCGGAAAACTCACCAACACACAAAAGGATCACAGTATTGTCAGCAAATCCCAGCTTATTGCGGCAGGCCTTACGCTCTGCTTCACCTATTTCCGGAAAAAGCTCACTGCGAAGCCCCATTCCCCAGGTGAAAAAAACATTTTTCCCAAGCCGATATTTCCTTGCAAGCATGAGGTCCTCGCTGTTCATCACCACAAGAGAATCCGTTACTGAGGCGGTGAGCTTTTCTGCGGTGCGGTAAACCACCGACCTGACTCCTTTTTTGTCGTCAAACATATAACCGTGGGAGATATGTACACAATAAGGGCGGTTTTTGCCTGCACGCTTTACAGCCATTCTCAGGGCGGCCCCGGCAAGAGTAGAGTTTGAGTATACCATAGTATAGCTGTTTTGCTTTATCAGCTTTTTAAGCTTGCTTATTGTGCTGAGGTTTTTGGGGGAGACGGGGTTTTTGACAAAGGGCATATCAAAGCAGCGGTCAATCAGTGGATGCTCACTGGCATTTTCTGCGGCGATATGTACCTCATAGCCCCTTTCCTTAAAATATCTGATGTAGGGCAGATGAAAGTTGATTATATGCGACATACGGGAAGCGCATATCAGTATGCTTTTCACGACTAACACCTCACACCATCACTCGGCGGCTGTCCTTCTCTCTGTGGGCGTGGTAGAACCCACAGGCATATTCCTTATAAACTGCGCATAGTGGTCGCACACGTCAGAGGCAGGTCCCACCTCACGCAGCTGTCCTTTTTCTATCCATGCAGCCTTTCTGCACAGCTTTTTTACTGACGGGGTGCTGTGAGATACCAAAAGGAAGGTGGTGCCGCCGCTGAGAAGCTTGTCGATGCGCTGCTCGCACTTCATGCGGAACCTTGCGTCTCCTACTGAAAGCACCTCGTCGGCTATCACTACATCAGCGCTTACGCAGGTAGCGATAGCAAAGCCGAGCCTTGACACCATGCCTGAGGAATAGTTTTTCAGCGGGACGTCAATGAATTTTTCTATCTCGGCAAAATCCACGATCTCATCAAACTTGGATTTCATGTATTTTCTTGTATGGCCGTGCATGGTGCCCGAAAGGAAGATATTTTCCCTTGCGGAGAGGCTTCTGTCAAAGCCGCCGCTTATTTCGATCAGAGGCGCAATGCTGCCCCTTACCTTGACGCTGCCTCTTGTGGGCTTGATGATCCCTGCGATGGTCTTGAGGAGGGTAGATTTGCCTGAGCCGTTTCTTCCGATCAGAGCGATGGAATCTCCCTTTTTGATCTGCAGGCTGATATTTCTCAGCGCCCAGAACTCGTCATAGCGAAGCTTTCCCTTGACGAAGTTGACAAAGTATTCCTTAACGCCCTCTTCACGGTTTTTGCTCAGGTTAAACATAACAGACACATCGTTTACGTCTATGCTGATATCATCGTCGATCCTTCTCGGCGGGGTAATTATGCGCCTCGGAGGCTCGGAAGAGGCTTTTTCGGTCTTGCTCCTGAGTATGGTTTGTGATGAGGAAATAATATTGCCTGATTCATCATAAAAGACAGGCACAGCTTTCTTTTCTGACATTTTAGCACCTCTTTGTTATTTTTGGAGATAATACACAGGGCATCAGAGATAAAGGAAGAACCGGTCCGATTTCTCCTTGAAGGTTACAATGCCAAGACCCAGCATAAGCAGGGAATAGCAGGTCCCCACGATCAGCATTTTTTCCGAGGGGAGAGAGGCATTCAGGCAGAGATCACGGGCTATTTTTATGTAGATATATACGGGGTTGAGGTCCCACAGGAAGCGGAACTGCTCAGGTACGATCTCAACGGGGTAGAATATGGGGGTAATGTACATCCACGCCCTTCTGATCACCTGGAAGAGATAGTTGAGGTCTCTCAGGAAGGTAGCGTATGCA
This sequence comes from uncultured Ruminococcus sp., assembly GCA_902768825.1. Lineage (GTDB taxonomy): Bacteria > Bacillota > Clostridia > Oscillospirales > Acutalibacteraceae > UBA1213. The sequence goes on along the minus strand of CACXMR010000001.1, from coordinate 26,211 downwards.
CAAAGCAGCATCCCAAGTCCGAGAGTAAAAATATAGACAAGCACAAAAAGCAGGGGGAGAAGGAGCATATAGTAATTGATTGGAACTCCGGTTGCCGCACACACAGCAAAGTAGGGAACGAAGGAAAGCAGCATGGTTATGAAGCTCTGGGTCACGGATGAGATACAGAAAAAGTATTTCGGTATTTTCATCTTGTTTATCAGGCCGGCGTTTCCCACAATGCACCCCATGCAGTGGGTGGCACCCTCAAAGACGAAGTTAAAAAACAGGGTTCCCGTAAACAGATATATCGGATAGTGAGGTATCGCTCTGTCAAACAGCGTGGAGAAAACAATGGTCATTACTATCATTATGAGCAGAGGACTCAGCATGGACCACGCAACTCCAAGGAAGGACTTGTAATACTTCTTCTTGAAGTCTCTTTTTATTACCTCTTTCAGAAACGGAAAGTAATTATAGAACTCATATAATGTCTTTTTCATTATATCTCTCCTTTGTTTTGCAGGCAAAACTTCTCCGGGCAGCGCCCTGCGATAAGCATTAGTACTACTATTATAGCACCCCTTTATCGTCTTGTCTATTATAATTTTCAATTTTCTGCAGGCAGTTTCTTGCAGTTTTGCCTCCGCAATGAAAAAATAATATTGACTATATGGCGGTGATATATTAAAATATATATTATGGCTATCTGTATGTTTTGAGAACTGCTATCCCAAAACTATTAATCTGTTCTGCATAGGACAGCAAGAGGACGGTGAGAGCTGTTGATAAAACAAAATCAGGGTAAACTCAATGCGGTTCATATCATTATGGACGTTCTTATCAGCTCGTTAAGCTGTGTCGTTTCCTATTACATCCTTTATTTCTTTTTCAACACGGATATTTTTATCGAGGATCAGCACGACATCCGGATTATGGTAGGGCTTCCCCTTATCGTGGCGGTGACACAGATTCTGTGCAACCGTGCCTGCGACCTTTACCGATCCTACCGATCCACCGCCTTTATCCACGAAGCGGTGAATATCCTTAAATCCGGCCTTGCGGTTTTTGCCATTATCATACTTGGCTCAATGATTTTCTCCAGGCTTTATCAGTTCCAGGTGGCTCTTACGTTTTACTTCTTTATTCAAAGCCTGCTTTCTCTGCTTTACCGCTATTTCCTGAGGATGTTTCTCAGATTTATGCGAAAACGGGGCTACAACAAAAAGTATATAGTTATCCTCGGGATAAACAACGGGACCGAAAACTTTATCAAAAAGATCGAGTCATCCCCCGATCTGGGATATGAGATATCGGGATACTTTGACATAGCCCCAAGGTCTCAGCTGAAGCTCACCTATCTTGGAAATTTCAAGAGAGTGTCCAGATATTTCAGCGGCTCTGTGCCGGATGAGGCACTCATAATGCTTTCGGATAAGACTCAGCCCTATATGGGGCACCTGATCTCAATTTGTGAGAGATGGGGAGTCAAGTTTTCTATTATCCCCGGAATGTTTTCCAGCTTTTCCTCACGAATTTACATTTCAAGCTTTGACGGGATCCCTGTAATGAGCATGAGGCGTGTGCCGCTGGACAAGCCCCTTAATAAGTTTATCAAGCGTACACTGGACATCGTTGTATCACTTCTGATGCTTATCACCCTGTCTCCGCTGATGCTTGTTACCGCCATTACCATAAAGGCCACCTCCCCGGGAAAGATCATCTTCCGTCAGCAGAGGGTGGGCCTTGGACAGAAGCCTTTTATAATGTACAAATTCCGCTCAATGCGTGAGGAGACCGAGTCGGACCTTTCCTCCACGGAAAAAAATGACCCACGCTGCACCAAATTCGGCAGGTTTATCCGGAAGTACAGCATTGATGAGCTTCCTCAGCTGTTTAATGTGCTCAAGGGAAATATGAGCCTTGTAGGGCCGAGACCCGAGATACCCTACTATGTCAGGGAATACCGAAAATCCGTTCCTCTGTATATGGTCAAGCACTATGTCAAGCCGGGAATAACAGGCTGGGCACAGGTCAATGATCTGAGAGGCAGCGATACCTCCATCGAGGATCGCATAAAGCATGATATCTATTACATAGAGCACTGGTCCGTGGCATTTGATATCAAGATTCTTTTCAGAACGCTGACAAAGGGCATATTCTCAAAGAATGCCCGATAGTCTATTTTGACAGGAGATGTTGTCTTTGTTATTCTACACCATCAGCAACGCACTTATCCTACTCTGGGCAGCCCTGCTGTGCTTCCACAAGCCATCCAAGTCCAAAAACCTTGTGTTTGTGCTTCTTGCCTTCAGCCAGCTTTTCCTCATATCAGCCTTCAGATATGATATCGGATTTGACTATCAGATGTATGCGATAGGCTTCCGCAACATGACCGAGACAGGCTTTGGCACTCTGACCTATAAGGACTGGGAGACAGGCTTCATCCTGTTTACAAAGGTGCTGGGATTGATCCCGGGGATGGACTATCAATGGTACATGATAGTGCTGTCGTTTATTGCTATACTTCCTGCGGCGATATTTATTTATAAGAATTCTGAGGTCCCATGGATATCCACTGTGCTGTATGTGAATATATTCATGTTCTTTATGACGATGAACTTCCTGCGCCAGATGATAGCGGTGTCTATTGTTATGCTGGCATGGTATTTCATGAAGAAAAACAAGTTTTTTATCTTTGCTCTGCTAATCATTTTTGCATCATTCTTCCACCAGACTGTGCTCGTTATGCTGCCGGTCTATTTCCTGGTCAAAATGAAGCCCTGTGTCCGTGAGCTTCTCATCTACGGATTTATCCTGTTGTGGTTCTACACGGCCTCATCAAATGTTTTTGACCTGATAACCAGCTTTTTCCACGAGGAGTACAGGGATTCGGTATTCATACAGCAGGGCGTGTCCTTTGTATATGCGATCTTCCCTGTGTTTATAACGATTGCCGCCTTCGTGCTGATAAAGACAGAGACCATCAACCTTACCAACGAAAACAAATACCTTACCAACCTGACATTCATCGGTACGCTGATGATGGTGACCATGTCAAAGCATAGTATTATAGAAAGACTGTCCTATTACTTTATTATTTTTATGATACTTCTTGTGCCGGTGATCTATCAGTCACTCAAGACCAAGGGCATAAAGTATACCACCTCAGGTGAAAAGACCATAGACCTTACCTCCGCCAAAAGCCGGAAAGTGGTTTCCATGGTTTTCCTGCTGCTGGTGCTGGCTCTGTCAAATCTGCATTTCTATTATGGACTGTTCGACCATGCTCACGGAGCCTATGAGTATGTGACCTGGCTGAAATTCTGATGATCTGACGATTGTTGGCTAAACCTAACAAAACTGAATTGATGATTATGACAGATTTGTAATTATCCGAGAAAAAAAGTATCATAAGAGTTACAGCCTTGACTCAAAAGTTGAAATGTGATACTATTATCACTGTAGTGAAGTGCTAAAATATCCGATAATCTGGAGGATGAAGAAGATGAGTATAGATAAAAAAATTCTTGCTGCACTTTCTGTTGTGACGGTAGCCGCTACCATCGGCGCAGTGACCGTAAGCGCTGTAGGTCCTGGCAATTCCACAAGCACGGCTGAAAAGGAGTTTGCCGTAAAGGAAAGCGAGGCTGTGACTGTCCAGCTGCCTGTGGACGCAACAGGTACTGAAGGCAAAGCAGACGATCTTGTTGTTGTTGAGTTCCCGGAGGGCGCTCTTTCTGCAGGCGACTATAAGCTTGAGGTTAAGGCAGTGGAGGATATCGCTCTCATGCAGGAGTTTGACTACTTTGCAAACATGGACGGCGGGACTGTATGGCGTTCGGTGGTCATAGAGATCAACCTTTATGATGCAGATGGCAATGCTGTGCATGATGTGACACCGACGATCACTCTTAAAATGGCGAAGGAAAACTATTACAATGCTGTTGCTGTTTATGAGAACGGCACTTTCAGCTGGCTGACTTTCAACGGTGATTATGTTGACGGACGACATGAGTCTACGACCCCTGATCCATACACCGTAAGCGGTGAGGCGCCCCATCTTTCGAGATTTGTCTTTGCAAGTATCGTTCGTGAGACAAGTGGCTCCGACGATGAGCCGATTGCACCACCTCAGGATTCAAGCGAGCCCGAGGTAGTCGAAAGCTCCGATGAGAAGAGCTATGAGTTCACTTCCGAAAGTAACTCTTCTCAGTCAAGCAAGGGCTCAAAGCCCAGTGCTGACAAGGAAGGCTATACCACCGGCGACAACGGCAATGCAACAGCTATTGTTTTTGCTGTAATGAGCGTTGCAGCTCTCGGCACAGCTCTCGTAGCTACAAAGGCTAAAAAATCAGAGAAGTAATATCTAATCAAGTTGGACACCGCAGTAAAGTGGTGTCCGATTTTTTGTGTTCTTTTCAATTCAGTGGTAGTCGGGATGATAAGAAAAAGCATAACAAAAACACAGAATGACGACATCAGCTTGCCGTTATTCTGTGTTTTGCTTTGAATTGTGATAGATGTATCAGCTCAGTCTTTCCCTCAGATACTGCAAAAGCTTTTTTTCTCGCCTTGATACCTGCACCTGGGTCATTCCCAGAAGCTCTGCGGTTTTTGCCTGGGTCAGGCTGCGGAAATATCTCATATCTATGAGTGATCTGTCCTGTTGGGCGAGCTTATCCAGTTCTGAAATCAGTGAGAGGCGCTCTGTGATTTTTTCATCAGGGGGGTCAGTAGGAATATCAGTCTGTGAGTCGTCCTCTGTCATTGTGAGAGAAACAGGTCTTTGCATAGCGCTGAGGGCTTCAGCCGTTTGCTCAGGGGTAATGCCAAGTCTCTCCGACAGCTCTGAAATAGTCGGCTCCCGTCCCTTTGAAAGCTCCAGCTCTTCCGAGGCTCTGCTGACCTTAAGGGAAAGCTCCTTCAGACTCCGGGAGATCTTTACAGAGCCGCCGTCCCGGAACAGCCTTTTTATTTCCCCCAGAATTACAGGAACAGCGTAGGTGGACAGCTTATACCCAAGGCTTGGGTCAAAGTTTTCTGCGGCTTTGACAAGCCCCACACACCCCGCCTGAAAAAGATCGTCGTATTCTATCCCCCTTCCCTGAAAGCGTTTTGCGCAGGAGTGCACCAGACCGAGATTATCATTGATGACAGAGCTTTTATCATCCATCAGACAGCCTCCTGCTGAGGGTCTTTTTCAGTGTGACGGTGGTGCCTTTGCCGGGCTTTGAGCGGACGGTCAGCTTATCGGTGAAGCTCTGCATCACAGCAAAGCCCAGTCCTGCTCGTTCATCTCCATGGGCTGTAGTAAAAAGCGGTTCCATTGCCTGCTGTATGTCCTCGATCCCGCAGCCCTTGTCACGAATGCGGATGATGACTGAGTTTTCCGGCATAATCCTGACATTGACGCTGATTATCCCGATCTCATCCTTATAGGCGTGGACTATGCAGTTTGTCACTGCTTCGGATACTGCTGTCCTGATATCGTTCAGTTCCCCGATGGTGGGGTCAAGCTGGACGATAAACGCCGCCACCGCAGATCTTGCAAAGCTTTCGTTTGTGGACCTGCTTTCAAAGGTAAGCTCCATCTCATTAAGCGCTTTCACGGGCTTCACCCTGCCTTTCTATAACCTTCAGTGCACCCAGACCTGACAGTATCATAAGCTTTTCCAGCCCTTCCGGAACATTCACCACCCGCAGATAGCCTCCAAACAGCCCCATGATGCGGTAGCGCCCCATGATCAGACCTATCCCTGAGCTGTCCATGAATGTGACCGAAGAAAAGTCCAGCCGCAGTTCATGGGGGCGTTTCTGCTGGATGAGGGTATCCGTCTCTTCTCTTACGGTCCTTGCGCTGTGATGGTCGATCTCTCCGCTGAGCCTGACCGTAAGTACTCCCTCCTCAAGACTATAGTTGCTTTTCAACATTATTCACTCTCCTTTGATTGTCTGATGATCCGCCTGCTAAGATATTACCACACATTCCGGGTGTATATTGTCAGAAAAAACAACTTGCCACAACAAATGCACCCGGGCACTCCGATCTGCATAATCATCACCTCAGCCGAATATATATGCATAGAAAAAACTGTGAGAGGATGCGGAATATGGAATATCAGCTTACAAAAGAAGTGTGCAAAACCTCTGAGGTCATACTGGAAGGTACCAAGGAGGTGCCCGTTGATCTGGATCTCACCCTGCCGGATTATTGTCCCGACATCGAAAAGCTGCTCAAGTGCAGGCTGAGTCCCTCTGTTACTTCAAAAAGCATTTCCGGAGATATGCTGGAGATTGAGGGAAATATGCTGATCAGCCTGTATTATCTTGATTCAAGGAAGCAGGCGGTAAGATCCTGCGAGCATTCGGCTCCTTTTTCCTGCAGCTTTACCGTAAGGCATGGGGCGGATGATGCGCTGGCTATGATCAGACTCAGGATAGATTATCTCAACTGCCGAGCCCTGAGTCCGAGAAGAGTGGATATCCATGGAGCTTTTTCAGTTGTTGCGGATGTGATAGCGGCATCGGATCAGGAATACTACAGCGCTATCCAAGGGGACGACATACAGCAAAAAAAGGCTATGCTGACGGTGAGCAGACTGTGCGCTGCCAGCCAGCAGCAGTTTTCTATTACAGAGGTGCTGGATATCGGTCAGGGAAAGGGCTTTCCCGAAAGCATTCTCAGGAGTGAGCTTGCAGTAAGCTGCGGCAGCGTCAAGGCATTGACTGACAAGCTTATGGTCAGCGGTGAAGCTTCTCTGCGCATACTGTATGTCACCGATATCGAGAGCGGTGCCCAGGATGTGATGACCTTCAATATTCCGTTTTCTCAGGTGCTTGACGCAAAGGGTATCAGCGACACCACTACAAACGAGGTCACTGTAGAGGTGATGAATTACGATACCGCACTGAAATCGGAGTATGAGGAAAACAGCACCCTTGTGACACTTGATGCAAGGCTGTGCGCTACGGTCACGGCGACGGAGGATGCCCCTGTTGAACTGGTAGTGGACGCTTATTCCACGGACTATGAGCTGGAAACCGAAAACAAGCAATATAAATTCACAAGACTCAGAGGTCTGCTCAATGAGGAGTTTTCTGTAAAAAGCGAGGTTAACACCGGAGACTGCGGTATCAGCAGGGTGATCGATCTCTGGTGCGACAGCGTCAGCAGCCTTTGGTCTGTAGATAATGACGTTCTGACCGTCAGGGGCAAGGCGACCTGCTGCATCTTGGCTCTTGACAGAGAGGGTGTTCCCTATTATGTGGAACGACCCATAGATTTTACCGCCGAACCGGAAGCGGCAGGGATGATAAGCAATCCCTCAGTAAAGACTGAGGTAAGACCCACTGGTCTGTCCTTCCGCATCACAGGGGAAAATAGTCTGGAAATAAAGCTTGATATGCGGCTTACCGGCAGTGTGTCCGAGCAGATTACGGTCAAGGGCATAGTGGGTGCCAGGTGTAATGATGACAGGTGCCGTCTCAAGGACAAGACCGCAGCCCTGACCCTGTATTATGCGGAAAAGGGAGAGTCTCTCTGGGACATTGCCTGCGCCTATTGCACCTCTGCGGAGGCTATCCGTCTTGAAAACGAAATGACCGAGGATCTTATCCCTGCCGACGGCATGATATTGATCCCCATGTGATAAAGGGAGGAGAGCATACATGGAAGAACTGAATGTCTACAGGGATATTTCAAAGAGGACAAACGGGGATATCTATCTCGGGATAGTGGGGCCTGTAAGGACGGGTAAGTCCACCTTTATCAAGAGGTTTATGGATAGCCTTGTGATCCCAAATATTTCTGATGTTGAGCAGCGGGAGAGGGCGACTGATGAGCTGCCCCAGTCCGCCGCCGGAAAAACCATCATGACTACCGAGCCGAAGTTTATCCCTGAAAATGCGGTAGAAGTAACCCTTGAGGGGAATGCAAGCTTTCGTGTGAGGATGATCGATTGTGTAGGCTATATCGTACCGAGCGCTTTGGGCTACATAGAGGACGAAGCGCCCCGTATGGTAAAAACGCCCTGGTTTGAGGAAGCAATACCCTTTGACATGGCTGCCGAAATAGGCACCAAAAAGGTCATCACGGATCATTCATCCATAGGACTTGTCATCACGACTGACGGAAGCATCAGCGACATAGCCCGTGAGGAATATGAGGACGCTGAGGAACGTGTCATCAATGAGCTGAAGGAGATAAACAAGCCCTTTATTGTCCTGCTGAACTCAGTGGAACCCCGTTCGGAGGAGACTCTGAGGCTTGCAGATCAGCTGAGCGAGAAATACGGCGTTCCGGTGGAATCCGTAAGCTGCATGGAGCTTGACGAAACTGAAATAAAGCGGATACTTGCACGGGTGCTGTTCGAGTTTCCCGTTAAGGAGATAAAGGTAGATATGCCCAGATGGGTAAGCGGACTTGAAAAGGATCACTGGCTCAGAAGCAGGTTGTTTTCGGCAATACAGGAGAGCGCCGGCACTATCCGCAGACTCCGTGAGGTCAGCGATGCTGCGGACAGGATATCCGACTGTGAATATGTAACAAGGGCTGAGACAAGCTCTGTCGATCTCGGCTCAGGTCGGGCAAGACTGCGGGTTGATCTGGACGGGTCGCTGTTTTATAAGGTGCTGGGTGAAAAAACCGGCTTTGAGATACAGGATGAGGGTAAGCTGCTGGATGTGATGCTGGAGCTTTCGGGGGTAAAGAAAAAGTATGAGCGGCTGCGTCAGGCTTATGAGGACGTAAATGAGACGGGCTATGGCATTGTCATGCCTACAATGGAGGAGCTGACCCTTGAGGAGCCGGAGATAATCAAGCAGGGGGGAAGATATGGGGTTCGACTGAGAGCAAATGCGCCGTCTGTCCACATGATGAAGACCACCATCCGGACAGAGATCACCCCCATAGTCGGTTCTGAGCAGCAGTCAGAGGAGCTGGTGGGCTATCTCTTGAAGGAATTTGAGGAGGAACCTGCCAAACTCTGGGAATCCAACATTTTTGGAAAATCTCTCCATGAGCTTGTCAACGAGGGGCTGCAAAACAAGCTTTATCGTATGCCCGCAGACGCCCGCAAGAAAATGAAGGAGACCATTGAAAGGATTATAAACGACGGCTGCAACGGACTTATCTGCATTATTCTTTGACTTCGGGACTTGATTATTTTCTCATGTTATAGTAAAATATAGGAATAAAAACAAAAAAGGAAGGCGAGAGCATGGCACAGAATCCTGTAGTGACCATTAAAATGCAAAACGGAAAGACCATCAAGGCGGAGCTGTTTCCCGACATAGCCCCCAACACTGTCAACAATTTTATTAGTCTTGCTAACTCAGGCTATTATAACGGTCTGACATTCCACAGGGTCATTTATAATTTTATGATCCAGGGCGGCTGTCCCCAGGGCACCGGAACAGGCGGACCGGGCTATCATATCAAGGGAGAGTTTGCTCAGAACGGGTTCAAAAACGACATCAAGCATACAGCCGGTGTGCTTTCCATGGCAAGATCCATGTTTCCTGATTCGGCAGGCTCACAGTTCTTTATTATGCACAAGGATGCGCCCCATCTTGACGGTGCCTATGCTGCGTTCGGCAAGGTAACAGAGGGCATGGACGTGGTAAACGAGATTGCAGGCTGTGACACTGATTTTTCTGACAGGCCCCTTGATCCCCAGATAATGGAGACTGTCACCGTTGACACCTTCGGCATCACCTATCCCGCCCCCGAAAAGGCTTGATAATCATCACAGTCAGCGGCAAGCTGCCGCCCTTGACCCACAATTTATATAAAAAGAAAAAACCTGGTTCCGTAAGGAACCAGGCAATTTTTTTACCTGCTGCTTTTTGAAAAGCCTTCGTTTACCAAAGGGTTGGCTCAGACATTACAGATGCCATAGCATATCTCACCATTGACCGAGGTTATGTTCACGGGCACCACAAGCCCTGTAATGTTCTCATCTGACTTGACATAGACCTGGGTGTAGTTTTTGGTGTAGCCTTCATAATAACCGCTTTTGTTGAGGGTCTCTATCAGCACTTCCTCGGTTTTGCCGACCTGTGAGGCAAGAAATCCGGTCATGCCGGCTTTTGCGGCCTGATCCATGAGTGACGCACGTTCTTTCTTTATTTCGGGACTGATCTGATCCGGCGCTCTGTCGGCAACGGTTCCGGCACGTCTTGAGTATGGGAATATGTGCACCCTTGCAAAGCCTATGCTTCTTACAAATTCCATCGAGGTGCGAAACTCCTCCTCGGTCTCCCCCGGAAAGCCCACCATCACGTCTGTGGTTATTGCCGGGTTGTCAAATACCTCCCTGATATTGTGCACGATCTGAGCATATTCCTCTGTGGTGTAATGCCTGTTCATCCGGCGGAGAGTCGTGTTGCAGCCGCTCTGGAGTGCAAGGTGAAACTGAGGGCAGAAGTTGTCATATTTTGCGATAGTTTGCAGAGTCCTCAGGTCCATGGATTCAGGTTCAAGAGAACCAAGACGTATGCGGATGTGGGCGCTTTCACAGGCGGTGCTTATGGCGTCGGAGAATAAAAGCCCGTTGTCGCTGCCAAAGGATGAAAGGTTTATGCCGATGAGCACCACTTCCTTATAGCCGTTTTTGGCAAAGGCGGTTATCTCCTTTTGGATATAATCAAGTGAGCAGGAGCGGACACGTCCTCTTGCGTAGGGGATGATGCAGTAGGAACAGAAACGGTTGCAGCCGTCCTCGATCTTCAGAAATGCCCTTGTCCGGTTTACAAAATCATCAACCACCAATGATTCATAAGGGTCGCTCTTTTTATAATCCTCAACGATAGTGCGCTTTGCGGGATCGCTGAAATATTCTTCCAGCACCGGCACAAGATCACCTCTTCGCTTGTTGCCGAGGATAATATCCACCTCTGACAGCTCTTTGCCGCAGTCGGGAAATGCCTGTGCCATACAGCCCGTCAGCACTATCACCGTGGACGGATCCTCACGCCTGATGCGATGGATCATTTTGACAGCCTTTTGCTCACTGGCTTTGGTTACTGCGCAGGAATTTATGACCGATACATCTGCCGGTTCTCCGTCGCCGGCTAACTCATAGCCGCTGTCCGTCAGGGCACGGAGCATTGCCTGGGTTTCAAACTGATTGACCTTGCAGCCCAAGGTCAGAATTTTTACTCTCATAAACAAACCTCATTTTACATAACATAATATAGCCGTGTGGCAGTTCGCATTGCAGGGGAGAGGGGAAAAATCTTCTCAAAACGCCAAAAAAACGATTGGCAAAAAAAACTAAAATTTGACACAGTTTTATCAAATTATGGCTTATGATACGAAATTGTGCAAAAACTGTAACTATATGTAATTTTCTTTAATTTCTTGTTGACCTGAGTGAAGTTTGCTGATAGAATTATAGCATAAAGCAGTAAACAAAGAGAAGAGATATGCAGACAGGGCTCCCGAAGCGGGAGGAAAGCCCATCAAAAATGAATAATCCGAAAGGACGGGGTCAGAGAATGTACACCACAAGAATCTTTTTGCACGACCTTACAAACGTGAAGAAGTTTGCAGCTATGACAGCCAAGTACGATAAGCTGAAGATCAACCTTATTTCAGATATCTACACCATTGACGCACATTCCCTTATCGGCATCGTTAGTCTTGATATCACTAATCCTCTGATGCTTGAGGTACCTGATGAGGAGCCTACGGATGAATTTCTCGCCGATATCAAGCCCTTCCTTTATGAAGAAAACGCTGAGGTTGCCGCACAGTGACAGCCCGGTTTCGCTTTTGGACAGCACGGACAAAACCGTGCTGTTTTTTTATTGTGGGTTTTCGTCAAGCTCAAGACTAAGGGCTTCCCACTCCTCATACATGGCATCAAGCTCCAGTCGTGTCCTGTCTATCTCAGCGGTCAGCTCCATTATCCTCTCATAGCTTGATGAATTTTCAGGCAGTTCAAGCTCCGAGCTGAGGGAGCTGAGCTTATCCTCTCCCTCGGAGATCAGCTGTTCAAGCTTTGCAAGTCTTACTCTGGAGCGGCGGCGCTGGGCGTCACGTTCCTTTTTATTTTTATACTCCGTCTGTTTTTCGGTATCAGGCTCGGCAGTCTTTTTTTCCTGCCTGTCAAAGGGTCTGAATTTTTGCAGGAAGCTGTCGTAGTTTCCCTCAAAGACCATTATTCCCTCAGGTGTAAGATAGAATATCTTGTCCGCAAGGCTGTTTATCAGGTATCTGTCGTGGGATACCACAAGTAGGGTGCCTTCAAAATCAAGCAGTGCATTTTGCAGAGCCTCGCAGGAATTTATATCAAGATGGTTAGTGGGTTCGTCCAGCAGCAGGAGGTTAGCCCTGGAAAGCATCAGTTCGGTCAGCAGTACCTTTGCACGTTCGCCGCCGCTGAGGGTAGACAAGGGCTTAAACACATCGTCGTTTCTGAAGAGCAGTCTTGCAAGGGTACTCCGGATCTCAGTGTTTGTCATTGCAGGGAAGCAGTCGGATATCTCCTCAAAGACGGTCTTGCTGCTGTCCATGCCTGTCTGTATCTGATCGTAATAGCCCTTTTTGACACCCACCCCATAGCGTATCCTGCCGCTGTCCGGCTGATACTGTCCCAGGAGGGTCTTGATAAGTGAGGTTTTGCCGCAGCCGTTAGGCCCTAATATGAAGATTTTCTCACCCCGGTGAACCTCCATGTCAACATTCCTGAATATCCGGTGCTCACCGAAGCTCAGACCAAGGCCGCTTACTTCAAGCACATCCTCACCGCTCTGCTCGTTTATTCCCAGCCGGATGGTCATGCTGTCAGGTGACCTGTCCGGACGCTCAAGGCCTTTTTCCAGGCGGTCAAGGACCTTTTGCTTGCTTTCGGCGGTCTTGATATTTTTTTCTCTGTTCCAGCGGCGCTGCTGCTCTATGATACCCTCCAGACGGTTTATCTCCTTCATAGTGTTGTCATAGACTCTCTGGGCTGCAAGGCGTCGTTCGTCCCGCTGGGGGAGATATGCGGAATAGTTGCCCTTGTAAGGGGTCATTTTTTTATTTTCAAGCTCAAAGGTACGGTTGGTCACCTTGTCGAGGAAATATCTGTCATGGGAGATGACCATAAACGCACACCTGGAATTGATGAGGTATTCCTCAAGCCATTCCACGGAATGTGTATCAAGGTGGTTGGTAGGTTCGTCCAGCAGCAGGAGGTTTGCATCGCACAGCAAAAGCTTTGCCAGCTGGAGCTTAGCCCTCTGACCTCCGCTGAGAGAGCGGATGGGCAGCTTCATCTGCTGGTCGTCAAAGCCAAGGCCAAGCAGAGCCGATCTTGCTCTTGCTCTATAGGTGAGGCCGTCACGTCGTGTAAGCTCGTCATTGAGAAAAGCCTGACGATCCACAAGCTGACTGACGTTTCCTGTTTTTGAGGCAATTTTTTCGCTTAGAATCTCCAGTTCTGTTTCGTAGGACATCAGGTCGCTAAAGACTGTCAGCACCTCATCATAGGCGGATACGTCAAGGTTTCTGCACACATGCTGTTCCATATAGCCTATGCGTGTGTTTTTGTTGATGACAATATTTCCGTCCGATGGGTCGAGGATGCCTGTCATAAGCTTAAAGAGGGTAGTTTTGCCGCAGCCGTTGACGCCGATAAGACCTATCCTGTCCCCGGGCTGTATTTCAAAGAACATATTGTCAAAGAGCTTCTGCTCACCGAATTCCATTTTAAGTCCGCTGACTGTTACGATCGCCATTTGATCACTCTCGCAAAATAAAATTATAATACAGTCTACATCATACCACATTCCCGCCAATAATTCAATCATTCCCCGCAATCCTTTTTGAGGGGGTGATCTACTCCTTGGGGAAAACCCTTTTCCGGCGGAAAAAAGGTTGTTCCCCAAACCCCTTTCCTAAAACCGCTGAATTTGCTGAGCAGTAAGTTTTAAAATAATTCACAAATAATGTAACAAACAGACATAAATTCGTACTACAATATAATAGAATTATTATCACAAAGGAGGCATCCCTATGAAAAAATCAAAAAAGCTTGCTTTGCTGGCACTTGCCCTGTGCATGACTATGTGCTGCGCCTGTGCAAAAAAGGATAACGGCAGTGCGGAAAAAAGCTCCACTCCGGCTTCGGAAGAACAGAAGACCAGCGTAGAAAGTACGCAGAGCAGTGAAGAGTTGCAGGAGAGCACGCAGAGCAGCGAAGAGTTGCAGGAGAGCACACAGAGCAGCGAAAACGAGCAGGAGAGCAGTGCCGACGGCACCGGTGAGTACATACAAATGCACAAAAGCGTAGATGGCGTGGAGTATCTTGTCTGGACGGATTACGACAAGTATTTCGGGGACAGCCCGGACTATGCTTTCTATTGCAACAATAAACCCAAGGATATCTATATCATTCATAAGGATGCAGGCCGTCTGACTCTTGCTGATGCGGAGAGGATATGCAAGGAAAACACATCTTTTGAGGACGTCTATCGGGAGATTCTGGCGCTGCAGCCATATCCGGATGATATTCTTAATGACTCTACAAACCTTGATATGAAGAATGAGATAATGAAGAATTACCCCGGCGGCTATGCCTTTATGATCGACCTGGTGGATGACCCCATCGTAAAGGAAAAGGGTGTGCCTTATCCCAGGATGAGTTTGTATATCTATGTGGAATACGGAAAGGTCAATGTGGTCAACACCTCAAAGTCAAAAGTGCTGGAGCTTTATAAGGATGAGAAGGCCGAAGCAATAGACAAGGAAGTATGTGCAAAGATAGATGAATGGTACAGTACACATGAAGACCTGGAGTATAATAATGTGACCGGCAACAAAGTCAGCACGATCGAAGAACTTCTTAAGTGATATCCTGCTGTAAACAATGAAATAATGGCTCCGAAGGAAGCAAAAAGCCTTCGGGGCCCTTGTATATTATATAAAATCAATATCAAAACTCTATCGATTTTGTATATTGTCACAAAAAACTGCACAAAAATTCAAGCATAATACATCTATACTTTATATTTTGACCGTAGTATAATTATCCTCGAAGAACTATATGCCGAAGGGAGAATTATAAATGGAAGTAATCACAAAAAGAGCCGAGAAGGTCATATACCGTGAAGGCGATAGCGTAGTAAAGCGTTTCTCCGCAAAATATCCCAAGTCAGATATACTTAACGAGGCACTCAATCAGGCAAGAGTAGAGGAGACAGGCCTGCCCATTCCTGCACTCAAGTCGGTGTCTGTCATCGATGGTGAGTGGGCGATAACCATGGAATATGTGGAGGGAAAGACCCTTGCACAGATAATGCAGGAGGATCCTGACAATATCGACAAATATATGGATCAGTTCATTGACCTGCAGCTCCTTGTTCAGAGCAAAAAATCTCCGCTCCTCAACAAGCTCAAGGACAAGATGAACCGCAAGATTTCCAGCCTCAGCAGCCAGGTAGACGCAACTACCCGTTATGAGCTTCACACCCGTCTTGAGAGTATGCCCAAGCACAACAAGGTCTGCCACGGCGACTTCAACCCCAGCAACATCATCATCGACCCCCAGGGAAATCCCCACATCATAGACTGGTCCCATGTTACTCAGGGCAACGGAGCTGCCGATGCCGCAAGGACATATCTTCTCTTTGCGCTCAGGGATAAGGACCTTGCCGACAAGTATATGAATATGTTCTGCAAAAAGACCGATACGGCAAAGCAGTATATCCAGCAGTGGCTCCCGATAGTAGCGGCTTCACAGCTCGTCAAGCGCATCCCCGGTGAGGAGGAGTTCCTCAGACGCTGGGTCGATGTGGTAGATTATTCATAACCCCCAAAAAAACACAACAGCACGGTGTATCTTTCGATATGCCGTGCTGTTTTTATGGTCAGATCTCAGTATGCCAATACCTCGTGTCCGTCCTCTGTAACAAGGACCATGATTTCCCACTGGGCTGAGGGCTTTTTGTCAGCGGTATAGATCGTCCAGTTGTCTTCCTTGTCCACATAGACCCGGTGAGTGCCCATGTTTACCATCGGCTCGATAGTAAAGATCATTCCGGGCACCAGCAGCATTTCTTCGCCGGCCTTGGACACATAGCTCACCCAGGGATCCTCGTGAAACTCCAGTCCCACTCCGTGACCGCCTATTTCACGCACCACGCTGTAGCCGTTAGCCTTTGCATGGTCGTTTACGGCCTGTCCCATGTCCCCCAGGAAAGTCCAGGGCTTTACCTTTTCAAGGCCAAGCTCCACGCACTCCTTGACCACTTCAACCAGCTTTTTCTTTTCGGGGCTTACGTTTCCGATACAGAACATACGGGACGAATCTGAAAAGTAACCCTTGTAAATGGTGGATACGTCAACATTAATGATGTCTCCGTCCTTCAGCACTACCTTGTCTGAAGGTATTCCGTGGCAGACCACCTCGTTGATAGAGGTGCACACGCTCTTAGGATAGCCCTCATAATTGAGTGGGGCAGGTATACCTCCCAGCTCGGCGGTCTTTTGCGAAACAAGATCGTCTATTTCCTGAGTTGTCATACCTTCACGGATATTCTCAGCCACATAGTCAAGCACCGCAATGTTTATCTTGCAGCTCTCTCTGATACCTTCGATCTGCTCAGGAGTCTTGATTATGCTGTGATCAGGCACGATATGTCCTTCTGATCTGTAAATAGCTATCCTGTCGTCAAATTCCTCGTGACATTTTTTGTACTTTTTTCCGCTGCCGCACCAGCAGGGATCGTTTCTGCCGATCTTGTTTGCCATATTCCCAAACCCTTTTCTTTACATTTTCAGGGAGGAGCATAGTCCTCCTTGTTTGCTTATATTATACTCGCTTATTTCAAAAATGTAAACACACCTGAGCATGCTTTTCATATTATGTTAGGGAAGGAGCCTTCTGCAGGGTGCTCCTTTGGAGACAAAAAACCTGAATTGGAGATGAAAAACATGATGTGTGACTATGACTATAACGGGCAGTACGTTTCGAGTAGCACCACAGACATTTGTTCCAGATGCAGGAACGGCATGATGATATTGGTGGGCATCATTTCCGGACTTGTGTTTGCGGCGTTGGTGGTTCTTCTGTTTATCAATTCTCTGCTCACTGCAATGTTCCCGGCTGTGCTGACGAGCCTCATCACAGGTCTTGCGGCTCTCGGGCTCGTGACAGCGGCAGCCTTGTTTTCAGGTGACAATTCCCGGACAAAGGGCTGTATCAGGTGCCACCTGGGAGGATTGTTCTTTGGCATTATCGGGACTATAATCTCATCATTTCTGGCGATTTCCACTGATCTTGCCGCAGGCTCTGTTATAGCAGCAGTAACGGTTGGCATGACAGCGTTTTTCTTTGCCTATCTTCTGGTCAGCCTGCTGTTTATTGTGCTCTGTGCCAGCAAGCAGAATAATTGAAGCTGACAGCCTTTCAGGAAGGTTATGCAAATTTTGTGATCAGGCCGGGGAAAATTTAAGATAATGACGTTATAATTCTTATAAAGAAAAAACCTGTGGAAATAATCTGATACAATGAAGGATAACGAAAAATTGTAGCCCTGTATGTCCCTGAGGACTGCAGCGCAAAATGACAGGAATGAAGAAAATGAGGATAAGGCATAAACCCTGGGCAAGACCGGAGCTTGAGGCAAGTAGTTTTTTTGAAAAGGAACCCGACCTTCTCAAAAATCATTGGAGCAGCCGCTATAAAAAGCAGCAGCCGCTTTATATTGAGCTGGGCTGCGGCAAGGGCGGCTTTGTGTCAAAGGCAGCCTTTTGCGACCCGGAGCACAATTATCTTGCCGTGGATATAAAGTATGAGATGCTGGGTCTTGCAAAGAGGAATGTGGAAAAGATCTATAAGGAAGGCGGCAGGGAGCCGGATAATGTGGTCCTTGCCGCTCACAATATCGAGAGGATAGACATGATGCTTGGGCAGGATGACGTGGCGGACAGGATCTATATCAACTTCTGCAACCCGTGGCCCCGTCCCAAGCACAAAAAACGCAGACTGACCCATACCCGCCAGCTGATGAAATATCGGGCATTTCTGAAGGATGCAGGAGAGATACACTTCAAGACGGATGACGACGAGCTTTTTCGGGAGAGTCTGGGATATTTTGAGGAGTGCGGGTTTAGTATAAGGTATATTACATACGATCTTCACAATTCAGGATATGAGCATAATATTGTTACAGAGCATGAAAAGATGTTTTCTGACGAAGGAATAAAGATAAAATTTCTGATAGCAGTCAAAACCGACCTTCCTACGGAGGATGATAAAGTTGTTGAGGAAAGCTAAAAAAATCTTGCTGCCCACCTTGTCGGCGTTAATCGTTTGTGCAAGCGGATGCTCGGGATTCACCGCAGACGGAAACTCTCTGCTCCGGCCTCCGAGACCTACTGGGGATAAGGCGGCAATACAGGAAATAATCTCCCGTGAGGCAGGGGGAAGCTACAATCTCAAGTATCCCCAGAAGGGAGTCAACCGTTCTGCCATCACTCTCAGAAACGAGGATACAGACAATGAGTATGCCCTTGCTCTCTACTCTACGGAAAACGACGCAAAGCTGAATGTGTCGATCATTGCCTTTGACGGCAACCAGTGGAAATGCCTGGGAACATACACCAATAACAGCTCCGGCGTGGATCGGGTGCTTTTTTGCGACCTGAATGCGGATAAGCGTGAGGAAATCATAATCGGCTGGACAAGCTACAATTCGGCACAAAAGTCACTGACGGCCTATTCCTTCGATTCGGAGGAGGTCTATGAGATGTCAATAGACGAGACCTATGATGACCTTGCCATAGTTGATATGACAAGTGATTCCACAGATGACATTGTGCTTTTGTCCCTCAGCACCCAGGAGACTCCCTCTGTGGCCACATTGTTGCAATACTCGGATCAGGACAAAAGACCTGTTGGCAAGTATTCCATGGAATTGGATCCGGAGGTCATCGCCTTTTCTAACATCGTTGTGGGAGATGTGGCGATAAACACTACAGTACCGCCCCCGGAGGTAAAGGGTACGGCAAGCGGGGCAAGAGCGGATAATTCATCGGTATCCTCAGGGGAGAGCGGCGATGAAGAAAGCAGCTCTGCAGAAGACAGTGCCGATGAGAGTTCGGATATTGAGGCTTCTGACGAGAGCAGCGTGGCTAAACCTGAGTCGTCTGATGAGAGCGAGTCCTCCGGGAATGAGGAAGAGTCATCGGATGATGAGAACAGCGAAGAGAGCACCGTGTCTGTTCAGGAAAGCTCCGAACAATCCTCTGAGGACGAGAGCTCTCAGAAAACAGAGGTTTCCCAGGATACGGAAAGCAAGCCTGAGAGTGAAGCTTCTGTGCCGGAGGAGAGCAGCAGCACCTCCGAGAGCAGCACGGATAAGAATCCCCCAAAGCCTATTGACGCCAACACCCCTATGAACCGGAAGGGCGTTGTGATAGACTGCAAGCGCAGTGACAATACGATCTGTACCCAGATGGTCTACTATGACAACCGCAGGGACGAACTGATCGATCCCATAGCCCGCAGGAAGGACGGCAGCACCTATGTCAATTCTACCCTCAGGACAGAGGCGGTGTTTTCAAGGGACATTGACGGAGACGATGTCATAGAGGTGCCGGTTTCCACACCCATGAGCGCCGCTGCGGATGAAGCGCCTGCTTCAGTGTGCAATCTGACCGCATGGTGTAATTTTGACGCAGGAGAGCAGAGGCCTCATGTGTCAATGAATACTGTGATGAACCTGAAGGACGGTTATTATTTTGTAATGCCGGAAAGATGGGTCGGCACGGTAACGGCACGAAGCGATGCCGAAACCAGAGAAATGACCTTCTTCCTGTGGAACACAAAGACATCGTCTACCGGAGACAAATTGCTGACTATCAGCAGGCTCAACGAGCAGCAATGGAAGGAAAGCAGTCAGGAGGGGAAGATCCGGCTTGACCTGAACAGTGAAAAAAGCAAGGCTGTCTTTGCTGCCCAGCTGTTTGTGACCAGTGCCGATGAAGCTCTCAATCTAACCGAAAGCGAGCTGCAGGGTTCCGTTTATCTGATATGACGGCAGACTGCAGATAATCATATCATAAGATGTAAAGAGAGGTCAAAAAATGAAAAAGATACTTGTGGCAGAGGACGAGACCGCCATCAGGGAGTTTGTGGTAATCAACCTTGAGCGAGGCGGATATACCGTGACAGAAGCGGAAAACGGCATTGATGCCATCGAAAAATATGAAGCCGCAAACGGCAATTTTGACATAGCCATCCTTGATATAATGATGCCCGGAAAGGACGGACTGCAGGTCTGCAAGGATCTGCGCAAGCGCAACGGTAATCTGGGAATAATCATGCTCTCAGCCCGCACTCAGGAAATGGACAAGGTGTCCGGACTGATGCTGGGAGCTGACGACTACATAACAAAGCCCTTCAGTCCCACGGAGCTTGTGGCAAGGGTGGACGCACTCTACAGACGTCTTGCCATCGCCGAAATGCGCATGGAAAACAATTTTAGGGAGGAGATCAAGTCAGGCATCTTCGTTCTTAACCTAAAGAACCATTCCCTCATGAAAAACGGCAGACTGATAGAGCTTACTCAGGTAGAGTTCCAGATAATGGAATACTTTTTCTCAAATCCGGGGAAGGCTCTGGACAGAAGTGCAATCCTCAAATATGTATGGGGCGAGGCCTATGTGGGCGAGGAAAAGATCGTGGATGTGAACATCCGGCGCCTGCGCATGAAAATAGAGGATACACCTTCATCACCTAAGTATATAGTCACTGTCTGGGGACTTGGCTATAAGTGGGAGGGAGGAAATGACTGAGCCTGAAAAGAGACTTAGTGTTTTTCTTCCGGTGATAAGGGGGTAGATGGATGAGAGGAATTACAAAAAGATGGCTGATCAACACCTTCGGCGTTATACTTATCATCCTTTTTGTGTTGGTGGTGTCCTTTGCCATTGTAATACAAAACTCATACTACAGAGGGATATGCCAGATCCTCAACGGCAGAGCTTCTGAGCTTGTAAATATTTTTAGCGACAAGGACGACTTCATCAGGACGGCAAGAGTGTATGTGGAAAACTTTCCTGACAAGGAGCTTATGGAGCTCATGGTCATCAACGAGGAGGGCAAGGTGGTCATAACCTCCACCGGCTTTGCTCCTGACAACAATCAGAGTATGCCGGACTATAACGCCGCATTAAAAAGCGAGGATGAGTATGCTGACTGGCATGGCAGCCTCAACTCAGGCGAAAACGTCATGGCTCTTACAAGGGTCATCTATGACGATAACAATGAGCAGATCGGCGCAATAAGATATGTGGTGTCTCTGGAGGAGGCCGACAGGAAGATATTTATATCCATATCCGTTATCTGCCTTGTGGGTGTGCTGATATTGTTTTTCATTTTCCTTTCCAGCACATACTTCCTGCGCTCTATTGTGCGGCCGGTGCAGGAGATCAGCACTACAGCCAAGCGCATAGCCCAGGGAGATTTTGATGCAAGGATAAACAAGTTTTATGACGATGAGATCGGCGACCTGTGCGATACCATCAATTATATGGCAGGAGAGCTGGGCACTGCCGATAAGCTCAAAAACGATTTTATATCATCGGTGTCCCATGAGCTGAGGACCCCGCTTACGGCGATAAAGGGCTGGGCTGAGACTATGCAGCTTGACGGCTTCCGTGATCTCAAGACAGTCCAGAAGGGCATGAGCATAATCATAAAGGAGACCGAGAGACTTAACGGCATCGTTGAAGAGGTGCTTGACTTTTCAAGGATACAGGAGGACAGGATGGTCCTCATAATGGACAGGATAGACATTCTTGCAGAGCTGGATGAATCCATCTATATGCAGAGGGAGAGGGCAAATGCCGAAAACAAGCATATAGTCTATGATGAACCGGAAATGCTCCCCCCTGTTATCGGTGACAGAAACAGACTCAGACAGGTGTTTATCAATATCATCGACAATGCCCTCAAATACTCCCCTGAGGGAGGCGTGGTGAATGTCAGCATCGAGCAGGAGGGTGATAATATCGTGATCGTTATTGCCGATAACGGCTGCGGTATCCCTGCACAGCATCTGCCTAAGATAAAGCAGAAATTCTATAAAGCTAACCAGACCGTAAGAGGCTCAGGCATTGGTCTTGCGGTGGCGGATGAGATCGTTAAGCTCCACAAGGGCAGTCTCGATATCGACAGCGTTGAAAACGAAGGCACGACGGTTACCATCAGGATACCGATAATGCCGCCTAAGCAGGATACCCTTCCCGGACAGGAGGAAGGAAACAAGGTGTGATCCCAAAGGAAGCTTGCCTTGTGCGGATCTGATTAAAGGAGTGGAAGAATGAAAAGGGAAAAAACAAAGAAGATCACATCTATCGGCGGTCAGGCGCTGATGGAGGGGATAATGATGAGAGGTCCGATGAAAACAACAGTGGGCGTCAGGAAGGCTGACGGCACGATTGAGCTTGAAGAAATAGAGCCGCTCAACCTGACTAAAAAGTATAAGCTTCTCAGGCTGCCGATTCTCAGGGGTGTCGCCGGAATGATAGACTCGCTTGTTACCGGCAACAAGGCGCTGATGATGTCCGCTGATAAGGCTATGGACGACGCCGAGGATGTTCCTGAGGAGGAAATGAGCAAATTTGACAAATGGCTGGACAAGCACCTGGGAGAAAAGGGTGTGGGCTTTATCATGGGAGCGGCGACAGTGCTTGCGGTGCTTTTTTGCATTGCCGTATTCTTCTTTGTGCCCACGTGGCTTTTTAACCTGCTGTCGTCGGCAGTGCCCGCACTTAACGACCACATAATATGGAGATCTGCCTTTGAGGGCATTCTCAGGATAATCCTTTTCCTGGTATATATGGCTCTGGTGACCCTTAATAAGGACATCAAGAGGGTATTTCAATATCACGGTGCCGAGCATAAGACTATCTTCTGCTATGAGCATGAGCTGGAGCTTACCGTGGAAAATGTCAGGAAGCAGAGCCGCTTCCACCCCAGGTGCGGCACAAGCTTTATCGTTCTCATGCTGTTGGTGGGCATACTCATCGGTCTGTTCATACCGTTTACTGATGTGTGGCTCAGGTCCTCGATAAAATTTGCCCTGCTGCCTGTCACCGTGGGTATCGGCTATGAGCTTATCAGGGTCTGCGGCAGGCATGATAACGTGATCACAAGGATAATCGCAGCTCCCGGAATGTGGATGCAGCACCTTACCACAAAGGAGCCGGAGGATGATATGATAGAGGTGGCTATAAAGGCTATGGAGGATGTCATCCCTGAAAACGGAGAGGATCTGATCAGATGACCGTAAGGGATGCTTTGACAATGACAGTGAGCCGTCTCAGGGAGCGGGGAAATGATTCTCCCGAATATGAGGCAAGGCTGATGTTTGAGGGGCTCTTTGGCCTTGACAGATTCCGCATGACGGAGGAAAGGGACAGAGAGCTTTGCCATGAGGAGGAGGAAACCCTGCTTTCTGCCATTGAGCGCAGAGGCAGGGGAGAACCGCTGCAATACATCCTGGGCAAATGGGAGTTTATGGGCGGAGAATACCTTGTAGGCAGAGGTGTGCTTATTCCGAGGGACGATACAGAGGTGTGCGTCCGTGAATGCATTGAGGAAATCAGGGGAATAAAGAATCCTAAGGTGCTGGAGCTGTGTTCCGGCAGCGGCATAATAGCCATCACCCTTTCAGAGCTTGTCAGGGGCTGCACTGTGATTGCCATAGAAAAGGAAAGTAAAGCATATGAATATCTTGAAAAAAATATCGCTTGCCATGGAGCCGCAGGTGTCAGGGCTCTGCAGGGCGATATTTTTCTGTGTTATGACAAATTTGAGGACGAAAGCTTTGACGCTTTGATATCAAATCCCCCTTACATCGAGAGGGAGGTTATCCCTACATTGCAAAGAGAGGTGCAGTTCGAGCCGGAGACAGCTCTGGACGGGGGCACTGACGGACTGGACTTCTACCGCTGCATTGCGGAAAAATGGGCCGTTAAGCTCAGAAGCGGAGGAACTATCAGCCTTGAGATCGGAGAAAGCCAGGCTCAGGCGGTGACAAAGCTCCTCAGAGCTCAGGGCTTTTGCAATATCAGGACTGTAAAGGATATACAGTGCCTTGATAGGGTAATAATTGGGACTAAAAGGTAGGTGCTGAGGGTCTTTTTGTGTTGCAAATTTTATGAAATAATTGTATAATTAGATCATCGCAAGGATAATCCCAAGAATGAAAGGACGGGAACAGGAAATGGCATTTGATAGGCAGAAGGCGCTGGAAACAGCCCTCACACAAATAGAAAAGCAGTTTGGAAAGGGTGCCGTGATGCGCCTTGGCCAGAACGCCGCAATGAACGTGGACGCAATATCCACAGGCTCTCTCTCGCTTGATATGGCTCTCGGCATCGGTGGTCTTCCGAGGGGAAGAATAACCGAGATATACGGCCCTGAGTCATCGGGTAAGACTACTCTTGCTCTCCACTGCATAGCCGAAGGACAAAAAAACGGCGGCATGGCTGCGTTTATAGATGTAGAACACGCTCTTGACCCGGTTTATGCAAGGGCACTCGGAGTTGATATCGACTCTCTGCTCGTGTCCCAGCCCGACACAGGTGAGGATGCTCTGGAGATCACTGAGGCTCTTGTGCGTTCTGGAGCCATAGATGTAATTGTGGTTGACTCCGTTGCCGCTCTTGCACCAAAGGCTGAGATCGAGGGGGAGATGGGAGCTTCTCATGTGGGTCTGCAGGCAAGGCTCATGTCCCAGGCTCTCAGAAAGCTCGCCGGCACCATTTCAAAGGTGAACTGCGTGGCAATTTTCATCAACCAGCTCCGTGAAAAGGTGGGCATCATGTTCGGCAATCCCGAGACGACCCCCGGCGGACGTGCCCTCAAGTTTTATTCTTCCGTGCGCCTTGATATCCGCAGGGTCGATTCTATAAAGGTGGGCGGTGAGGTGATCGGCTCAAGGACAAGAGCCAAGGTCGTAAAGAATAAGATAGCCCCGCCCTTCCGTGAGGCTGAGTTTGACATAATGTACGGTCAGGGCATCTCAAGGATAGGTGAGCTGCTGGATCTTGCCGTGAGCATAGACATCATCAAAAAGAGCGGCGCATGGTTCTCCTACGGCGGCAACAGGATCGCCCAGGGCCGTGACAATGCAAAGATTTATCTCAAGGACAATCCTGAAGTAGCAAAGCAGATTGAGGAAGAGGTGCTTTCCAAGAAGGATCAGTTCAACTTTGCAAAGTCGTCAAAGAGCACAAAGGCAAAGGCAGGCAAGTCCTCAAAGGATTCAGCCGATGATGCTGAGCAGGAAGAGGAGCTGCAGGTGCAGGAGCAGAGCGCTCCCGTGGAGTCAAGGACTTCAAGTGCGGATATTGACATAATGGTCGATGAGTGATATGCTGATTACTGCGGCTGAGGAAAGAAAAAAGGGAATGACCGCTCTTTATATCGACGGCGAATATGCACTCAGCGTCGATACCTTGACCCTTGCGTCCAGGGGCTTCAAAGCGGGAAGCGAGATAACCGATGAGGAGCTTTATGAGCTGATAGAAGCCTCAAAGGTCAACCGTGCAAAGGAAAAGGCTCTGTATCTGATTGAATACCGCAGCCGTACCGCAAAGGAGCTCAGGGATAAGCTTGTCCCTCTTTTTGGAGAGGATGCAGCCGATGCTGCCATTGAACGCCTTGAGAGCCTGGGTTTGATCGATGATGAGAGATTTGCACGGGATTATGCAGAGCAGCTTATCAGGAATAAGCATTTTTCAAGACAGAGGGCAGCCTTCGAGCTGATGAAAAAGGGCATTGACCGTGACACTGCGGATGCTGTCCTGGATGAGATGGAGGCTGATCCCACTGATCAGATAAGGGCGCTTCTTGAAACCAAGTATGCCCGTGTGCCTAAGGACGAAAAGGGAAGAAACAGGATAGTCAATTCCCTTCGTTCCATGGGCTATGGGTGGAACGATATCAGGAATGCTATGAAAGATTATTGCGACGATGACGAATAAACCCCAGAAAAAATGAGGGTTATTCGTCTTATTGTCGTTTTTAATGATAACAGAGGAGGAAAAGTGATGGCGGAAAGGGTAGGAATGGTCAGTCTTGGCTGTGCAAAAAACAGGGTGGACGCCGAGATGATGCTCTATTCATTAAAGGAGGCAGGCTATCAGATCGTGGCTGACCCTGCAATGAGCGATGCCGTGATAGTAAATACCTGCGGTTTTATCGAGGATGCCAAGCAGGAGAG